>VBGG01000263.1 GCA_005883405.1 Chloroflexota bacterium
CGCGCCTCTTCGAGCAGCTGGGTGTATTCGGTGATCTCACCACCGCCCAGGGCGCGGATGCTGGCCATGATGTTGCCGCCCAACCCACGGCTGCGCACCACGAGCCCGAACACCTGGCCCTTGACCTCGCGGACGCGCTGGCCGGGCACGTTCTCCGTGGTCACTACGAGCATCGCCCGCCCTCAGCCTTAACCATCACGAGCCTGTCCTCGTGAGCATGGTAGCGCCCTGAAGTAGACCCTTTTCCGGTGTTGATCGCGCCACGTGATACGCTCGCCGCGAGACAAAAGGGGGCCTGCGCATGCGAGGTTCTGGCGTCCTGCCCGCGGCGGTAGTTTTCGTCGTTCTGTCTCTGCTGAGCGTCGCCTGTGTGCCTGCCCCACCCGCGCCGAGTGCGACAAACGCGGCCGCGCCGGCGCTGTCCACCACGGCTGCGACGGCAGGCGCTCCTCAGCGTGGTGGGACGCTCGTGGTGGCGTTCAACGCCGACCCGGAGACCCTCGATCCGCACATCACTTGCCGAAAAGTGGGACATCAGTTCTGATGGAAAGGTCTACACGTTCACGCTGAAGAAGGGCGTCAAGTTCCACTCAGGCAAAGACTTCAGCTCCGCTGACGTGAAGTACACGTTTGAGCGTTGGCTCAACACTGAGAAATCACCGACATCCTTCGCGATAAAGCCCATCGACAAGATCGAAGCGCCCGATCCGCAAACAGTTCGCTTCACGCTCAAAGAGCCGTACAACATCTTTCTGGATCAACTGGCCGGAGCCTGGGCGGTCATGTTGAATCAAGCCACCGTTGACAAGGCCGGCAACGACTATGGCATCACCGTTGCCGACGGCACTGGCCCTTACAAGTTCGTGACGTGGACGCGCAACCAGAAGATCGTTCTGGCCCGAAACGACGCGTACACGTGGGGCTCGTCCATGTTCCAGAACCAGGGCCCAGCGTACGTCGACGGCATCGAAATTCGGATCATCCCCGAGGACAACACGCGACTGGCCGAATTTCAAGCCGGGAACGTCCACCTCGTCCAGGATGTGCCCCAGGGCGACGTTGAACGTTTGAACACAACACCGGGAGTGTCGATCGTCAAGTACGACCAACTACAAACCAGTTACCTGGGGTTCAACACGCGCAAACCACCGTTCGACGATCCGCGTGTTCGTCAGGCGGTCAATCTCGCGATCAACCGTGACGAAATCGTCACCGGCGCCAACTTTGGTCTGGGCGCGCCAGCGCGGACGATGCTGACGCCAAGCACACCCTTCTACTGGGCAGGCTCTGACCAGGCGGCGCCAACCTTCGACACTGCCAAAGCTGGGGCGCTTCTGGATCAGGCCGGCTGGAGCCCGGGGACTGGCGGCATCCGCGAGAAAGACGGTCAGCAGCTGATCTTGCCGCTATGGATCATCAACCCCGGTACGGCGGTTCTGCAGGCGCAGATCCTGGAACAACAGCTCGCAAAAATCGGCGTCAAAGTCGACACCAAACAATACGAACAGACCGCCTGGTTCGCCGCCGCCCGCTCGGGTGAGCAGGTCGGCTTCATCATCGGCATCTTCTTCGAGAACCCCGACGGTATTCTGTACTTCTATTTCTACTCCAAGCAACAGCCGGCGCCAAATCGGTTCAGCTATGCGGTACCGGAAGTGGACAGGTGGCTCGAAGACTCGCGCATCAACCCTGACCAGAATGCCGTGCGCCAGGACTACGAAAACGTGCAGAAGAAAATCATCGAGGATGCCGTAACGGCACCGCTGGTGCACGAGCTGGGCACGCTCGGCAAGGTGGACGCCGTGCAGGGGGTCAAGGTCCACGCGTCCCGCTGGCTGTATCGCATGACGGACCTCTGGCTCAAGAAGTAGCCCGGTCGGCGCTCACCGCGGTGTCGTAGCACGCCCGGCCGATGACCCATTACATCTTGCGCCGCCTTCTGCTGCTGCCGGTCGTGCTCTTCGGCGTCTCCGTGCTGGTGTTCATGGTCCTGCACCTGGTGCCTGGTAATCCGGCCCAGGTCATCGCCGGCCCGGACGCTCCGCCCGAAACGGTGGCCGCCATCGAGCACGAGCTCGG
This sequence comes from Chloroflexota bacterium, assembly GCA_005883405.1. GTDB lineage: Bacteria > Chloroflexota > UBA6077 > UBA6077 > CF-72 > CF-72. The sequence continues at coordinate 2,080 of VBGG01000263.1, forward strand.
CCTGGACCGCCCGCTGCCTGAGCAGTACGCGCTGTATATGGGTCGGGTGCTGCAAGGCGATCTCGGCCGCTCGCTGCGCAGCCGTCGCGCGGTGCTGGACGATGTGATGGACGCGCTGCCCAACACGCTCGAGCTGGCGCTCGTGGCGGCTGCCATAACGCCGGTGCTGGCGATTCCGCTCGGCGTGGTCGCCGCGGCAAAACGTGGCACACCGCTCGATAGCGGCCTCATGCTCGTTTCGATGCTGGGCATCACGCTGCCTGTGTTCGCGCTCGCGCTCGGCTTCATGTGGGTGTTTGGTTACCAGCTGCGTTTGTTCCCGATCAGCGGCTACGGCGGTCCGCTCTGGACGCCCGCGGGGCTGCGCAGCGTGGCGCTGCCGGCCATGACGCTGGCCATCGGCGCCGTGGCGACGTTGGCTCGCCTGACGCGATCGGCGATGCTCGAGATCTTGAACCAGGACTACGTGCGAACCGCCCGCGCCAAAGGGCTCGCCGAAGGCGCCGTTCTGCTGCGGCACGGACTCACGAACGCGCTCTTGCCAGTGATCACGGTGCTGGGCCTGCAGCTCGCGCTGCTCCTCAGTGGCGCATTCGTCACTGAAACCGTCTTCGCATGGCCCGGCGTTGGCCGCCTCGCAGTCTTTGCGATCCAGGCTCGCGATTTCCCGCTGGTTCAGGGGACCGTGCTGGTGATCGCCGTCATGTTCGTGCTGGTGAACCTGGCGATCGACGTGCTGTATGCGTACGTTGATCCACGGATCCACTACCAGTGAGCGCCGCGACTGCGCCCGCTCGACGGTTGGCGTCCGCTCCGCACGTCCAGGGCCTCCCGCCATCTGGATCACAGCACCTGGCGCGTCGCTTCGTGCGCCACCGACCGGGCGTGCTCGCGTTGGTGATGGTCGCGTGCCTGATGGTGCTGGCCGCGCTGGCCGAGACGATCGCGCCGTATGACTGGCGAGCGCAGGATGTTGTAGGTCGGTTCGGTGGTCCATCGGCGCGGCACTTGCTCGGCACGGACGAGCTTGGCAGAGACATCTTCAGTCGCATCCTGTACGGGGCGCGTTTCTCGCTGACGATCGCCCTGGGCGCTGTCGCGCTGAGCTTCGGCATCGGTACCGCGCTCGGCGTGGCGGCAGGCTTCTACCGACGTCTCGACGGGCCAGTCATGCGCGTTATCGATGTGATGCTTGCGTTTCCTGGCATCCTGCTGGCGATTGCGCTGGTCGGTGCGCTGGGACCCGGTTTGCTCAGCGTCATCGTGGCCATCGGCGTCACCGAGATCCCCGGGTTTGCACGCCTGAATCGCTCGATGGTGCTCTCACTCCGCGAGCGCGAGTTTGTCGTGGCGGCGCGCGTGGTGGGCGCGCCCGATCCTGTGATTCTGGCTCGACACGTGTTGTTGAACCTGGTCTCGCCGCTGGTGGTATTCGCCTCGCTACGCATCTCGACGGCCATCCTGGTGGGCGCCACCCTCAGCTTCCTCGGCCTGGGCATCCAGCCGCCAGTACCCGAGTGGGGAACGATGGTGAGCACGGCGCGGCAGTACATCGCGAGCGCGCCGCATACGTTTGTGTATCCGACACTGGCCATCTTCCTGGCGGTGATCGCCTTCAACCTGCTGGGCGATGCCTTGCGCGACACCCTGGACCCGACGCTGCGCAATTGACAATCGTTTTACGGACGCAGGCGGAGCACCGTGGTGATGCCGGCCAGGCCGAGGGGCACACGCAGCAACGGCCCGAGCAGAGCCAGGCCGGCTGCGCCTTCGACGACTTCGACGCGAGAGAACGTCCGCCAGCGGCCCGCCCACTTGACGCGGCAGGATCTCGCGGCCACGACGTTGCGGACCCAGTCGGCATTTGGGCCGTACGTCAGCGCCACGACCAAAGCCCTAGCAGTTTGCTGAAAAACCGGGCTTGCGCGGTTGCTCTACAGGTCCGGGTCGGGGGAGCCCCGCTCCGCTCGCAAGCTCGCTCCACGGGGTACACCTGCGGCCCCCCGCCGCCAGTCGCTGCTCCGCTCGCAAGCTCGCTCCGCGCTCCTTCCCGCGGCGACCCCCCGCGTGCGTGCTGACCGCCCTCGGAGCGGCGTTGACACCGATGCGGGTGGGCCGAAACATCTCGACTCGTTGCGTTGCCCAGCGGTTCGGACTCTGGGACGTACAAACCGGGCGAAGCCCCATCATGCGGGGGGTCGCCGCGGGAAGGAGCGCGGAGCGAGCTTGCGAGCGGAGCAGCGACTGGCGGCGGGGGGCCGCAGGTGTACCCCGTGGAGCGAGCTTGCGAGCGGAGCGGCTTGCCCGCGAGCTCTGGGCGGCGAACGAGGACGTCGCGCAGGCCTGCGCGGCCCACCCGTTCGTCCGCGGTCTGGCCGAAGGAACGCTGCCCCTTGCCAGCTTCAGGTCGTTCGTCGCCCAGGACGCGTACTTCCTGGAGGCGTTCGCCCGCGCCTACGGGAGTGCGCTGGCCCGCAGCCCCGACCGCCACGGTCTGGAAGCGTTCCACGCGTTGATCGGCGGCGTTCTCGATGAGCTGAAGCTGCACGCAGCGTATGCCGCGCGCTGGGAAGTCGATCTGGCGGGCGTTGGTGTGGCGCCCGCGACCCTGGCCTACACCGATTTCTTACTTGCTACCGCAGGACTTGGCACGCTCGGTGAGATCTGTGCCGCCATGACGCCGTGCATGCGCCTCTACGCCTACCTTGGCCAGACGTTGCTCGCCGAGGGTGCGGCGAAGCCGTCGAACCCGTACCGCGAGTGGATCGAAACCTACGCCTCACCCGACTTCGAGTCGCTCGCCGCGACCCTCGAAGCCCTTCTCAACCGCTACGCGCAAGACACCCCGCCGATCCGCCACGCGTACCGGCGCGCCATGCACCTCGAGCTTGCGTTCTTCGCCAGCCACCTGGCGGGTTAGTGACGCCTCGCCAGGGTGTGCCCGCCATACCCGTTTTACCGTAGCGAACCCTCGTGTGACGCTCCACGTGACGCCTGGCGCGGAAGATGGTGTCAAGTGCTCGACAACCCATCTCATTTCAACGCCGTGGAGTCACGAATGCCCAGGAAAGACCCAGAGGCGCGTCGACAATACAACCGCGAATATCAGCACGCGTGGTACCTGCGAAACAAGCAGCTACAGATCAGCCGCGTGCGTGTTTCCCGCGTCAAGCGCCGCGAGCGGTTGGCCCAGTGGATCAATCAATTCAAGAGACGACCATGCACGGACTGCGGCAGCGAATATCCGCCCTACCTGATGGATTTTGACCACGTCACAGGCGACAAACTCGATGACATCTGTGGGATGCGCATGCGCACCGTCGAGCGCGAAACAATTCTTGCGGAGATTGCGAAATGCGAGGTGGTCTGCGCCAATTGCCACCGAGTTCGGACGCACTTGAGGCGACTTGGCGTTGAGGTTCGGGCGAGCCAAGTCGCGCGCATGCTAGGTCCGGCGTACGTGTCGGTGCTGGTGTACAGCGTGTGAGACGCCTCAATCGGGCGGTAGCGGGGGAGGGAATCGGACCCTCGACCTGCGGTTTATGAATCCGCTGCTCTACCGCTGAGCTACCCCGCCGTGATGCCCTGATTGTAAACGGTCGTCTACGGGAGATCGAGGACCGCGCATGCGTCCGCTGGGTATGGCACTGAGCTACCTGCCAGGCCGGCGGTTGTTTTTAGCCAATCTCGACCGGCGTGCAGCGCGGCTTGACGTAATCAGACGCGGAGAGAGCTCCGCCGCGCCGGCGGTGCCACTCAATTGGTCAGACCAAAAGCCGTATTTTTGGTCCGACCAGCGGCCCTGTTTAACTGGAGGGTCCGACCCGGCGCGCGGGCTGGGCAAGGGCATGGACGCCGACGGGACCCGTCCAGAAAGAGGAAGGATCCCTACATGTTCAGCGGCTGCATGGCACGGCCGGTCCCCGCGCTCGTGATGCTCGCCCTTTTGCTTCTTGGCCTCTCCGCGACGCCTGCGCTCGCAGCGCCGACGGTGACGCTGTTTGCCGCATCCGTGACGGGGCCGAGCGGCGGGCTATGGCTGCCAGGCCCGCCAGGCACACCCGGCCACCTGTGGGTGTCCGACGCCCTGAAAGGCTTCTGCCGCGTTGACGCCGGCCTGCTCACCACGTGCGACGTCACCGCCAGGTCGGCCAGCCAGCCCTCCTACGACCCAGCTACGAGCAACGTCTACGTGCCCGACGCAAGCGTCCGTGGGGTGGGCGTCGCGCGCCTGCACTTCAACCCGGCCACCGAGAGCATCGATGCCGTAACGGTCTTGCGGCCCACCGACGGCCTGGCCGCCAGCCGACCTCAAGCCAGCGCCGTCGACCGGCTGACGGGCAGTCTCTACCTCGGCTTCAAGGGCAGCGCCAACATCGTGCGCATCGCCAACCCGAGCCTCGGCACGGGTGACCCGGCGGTGGTGGTGGCTGCGAGCCCCGACGGCAGGCTCACGCTCTCCCTTGCAGCCGTCGACATCCTCGGCGTGACCGAACTGGTCCAGGCCAACTCGCGCGGCCTGGCGGTGGTGGTCAACCCCGCCGGCTGTGGCGCCTGTGTCGCCACCGCCCTGCCCACCAGCGCGCTCGGACTGGCCGCGCCCGTGTCGCTCGTTTCGGACAGCAAGAGCTTGCTGTACGCGGGCGACGCGACCAGCGTCTGGCGTCTCGACCTGTCCGCGTCGCTGTCGACCAGCAACCCGGGCGTGTACGCCTCAGGCTTCAGCGCGGTCTCTGGGCTGGCGTTGGACTCGCTCGGCACGGTCTACGCCGGGGACGACCCGAGTGGCGGCCTCGTGCCACTGTCGGGGCACATCTGGTCGATCGCGTCCGCAACAGCACCCGCACCAGCACCCGTGCTCGCGCCGATCACCGTGCCCGGCGCACCGACCATCGGCACCGCTTCCGCCGGCAACGCCCAGGCCACGCTGACCTGGACGGCTCCGACCTCTGACGGCGGCAGCCCGATCACCAGTTACACGGTAACCGCGGCGCCAGGCGGGCAGACCGCGAGCGCGGTCGCGCCCGCCACCAGCGCCACCGTAGCTGGCTTGACCAACGGCACCGCCTACACATTCACCGTCACCGCCGCCAACGCCATTGGCAACGGGCCGGCCTCGGCCGCTTCAAACAGCGTGACGCCGCTTGCGCCCCTCGCGGTGCCTGGTGCGCCGAGCGCGGTCACGGCCACCGCGGGCGACGCCCAGGCCAGCGTGACCTGGACGGCTCCGACCTCCGACGGCGGCAGCCCGATCACCAGCTACACCGTGACCGCGGCGCCAGGCGGCCAGACCGCGAGCGTGGTAGCGCCCGCCACCAGCGCCACAGTGAGCGGCCTGACCAACGGCACCGCCTACACCTTCACTGTCACCGCCGCCAACGCCGTCGGCAGTAGCCCTGCATCAGCGCCCTCCAATGCCATTACGCCCGGGCCTGCCACGCTGCCGGTCAGCACAACCGGCCCGGTGGTCCTGTTCACCCAGAATCCGCCCAACCCCAGCGGCAGCCCGATGGCGACCTTCACCTTCTTAGCGAGCCCCGCGAGCACGAGTCCGGTGACGTTCCAGTGCTCGTTGGCGGCCGCGGGCGCCCCGAACGCGTTCGCGCCGTGCTCATCGCCCCAAACCTACTCAGGCATCGCCAATGGCACGTACACCTTCACGGTGACGGCCACGGATGCCACGGGCACCAGCGGCACGCCGGTGACCTACACGTTCGCGGTCCAGACGCTGACCACGCCCGCGGTCGTCGCGCCGTCGGCGAGTCTGCTGGCGCCCGCGACGGCTTTCCTGGTCGGCGTACCTGCCACGATCTCCTGGTCGGCGACCGCCTGCACCACCGGCGCATCGGGCTGCAACATCGCCAGCTACCAGCTCCAGGAGAGCGTCAACGGCGGCCCCTTCGCCGACGTGCCGCTGACCTCGCCCACCGCAACGAGCATCGTGCGGACGCTGCGGCCGAACCTGCTCAACCTGCCGATTGGCGCAACCTACGCGTACCAGGTGCGGGCGACCAACGGCCAGGGCCTGGTCAGCGCGTTCGGTGTCGGACCAAAAGTGAGCGTCGGTCTGCTCGATGACACCGTCAGCACCAGCTACAACGGCCCGTGGAGCGGCAATCTTCTGCTCGGTTCGCTGCTCGGCCTGGTGCACTGGTCGAACACGGCGGGTGCGTTTGCCGGCCCGAGTAATCCCTTCCTGGGTACAGGCGCGGCGCTGGTTTCCTCCGTCGGGCCTGAGCGCGGCAAGGCGCTGGTCATGCTCGATGGAGTTCCCGCGGCGTTGATCGACCTGTACGCGCCCACGCAGCGAGCCTCCGAAGTGGTCTGGTCTGCGAGCAACCTTTCGGCGGCCAGGTCTCACACGCTGAAGGTGTTTGCGCTGGGCCTCCACAACGGCGCATCCAGCGGGACACGAGTCGACTATGACGGATTCCTCATACTGAAATAAGTCCAACCGAAAACGTTTTCAGTGGCCCGGGGCGCGCCCGGCCACTGACCCGTTAACGGGGCCTTGACCCGTTAACGGGGAAAGGCCGACGCGGGGGGAGGTTGCGTCGGCCTTTCAAACGCGAGTACGGCCAGGGGAGTAGCCGAACCCGCCACTTTTTCGCGGTCGCCCGGGGGGAGGTGCGGTGCCGCGAGTAACACTACTGTACCGCCCCGGCCCAGGAACGGGGAGGGTCATCAGGCCCAAAACGAGTAGGAATTTCCCCTACGCACCGGAACACATAAGTCCCTAATAGCGATAGTCGATCGCCCCCGTCACTTCCGATGGGTGAACCGGTCGCGACGTCGGGATGACCACCACGTAGGCGCTGGCGCGTCGCTCGACAAACGAGATGCCCATGAATCGCAGTGTGTGCTCGAGCTCCGGCTCGACGTCATCGGTCACGAGCACGAATGCTGGCCGCTCGGCCTGCTCGGCGAGCGGCCGGTACTCGGGGTAACGATCAATACCGCCGGCCTGGACGTCGTACCAGTCGTACGCGATCAGCGGCTGGCCGTTTGCGCGCGCATCGAACATCACCGGCTGGCCAGCCCAGTGGTTCATCCACACCGCCCCCACGTGCTCGTCGCGCAGGATCGCCAGCAGTGGCGCGTTATCGGCCGGCAGCCTGTCCCAGTACGGCGATTGGAACGCCTCGAGCGGATCGATCGTCAGCAGACCTGCCGCGTTCACGGCCAGCGGCACGAGACTCAGTCCGACGGCGAGATAGCGCCGAACTTGCCAGACCACGCCGAGCACCGCGCCGAGGACCACGGCCAGTGCGCTCCAGATCGGCGGGGTGTAGCGGCCGGTGGCGTCGAAGCCGTACGGATTCAGCGCCGGCCCACCGAATCCGCTGAACACGAGCAGTGTGGGCATCAGCACGAGGAGCATCAGCACGCCATCCAGAGGTCTGAGACTGATGCGCCGGCGCGCCAACAGCGCACAGAGCACACCAATGGCCACGAATACGGCCATCGCTGCAGCGAGCAGAGGCGGACTCGGTCCCCATGGATGCCACAGCCCGGCGCCGCGCGGCAGATCGTTGTTCCACCAGGCAGCGAGCACCGCGCCACGGTCGGCGGTCTGGCCCTGTGTACCGCCCGCCACGAAGCGGAACGTTGCGCCGCCAGTCTGCACGTTGAAGAGCCAGAACGGCAGGCTGCCGAGCCCGAAGCCCGCCAGGCCCGCGGTAGCGATCATCGGCCAGCGACCACCTCGTCGTGCGCGGGCCACGAGTGGCAGGAACGCCGCGATCAGATAGCACACAGCCAGCGGATGCATCCACAGCGCGAGCCCGCCGCAGACACCGGTTGCGAGAGCCCACCAGCCATCGCGCCTGGCACGTCTCGATCCGTTCGTCGAGTACGCGCCACGTGGCCGGCCAGCGGCCCCCGGACGAGATGACTCAACGTCGGTGCGGCCGTCAGGCCAGGCCAAGCGCAGCGCACACGTCACGCAGAGCGAGCCGAACAGGATCACCTCGGTGTATGGCGCCCATGGTTTCAAGGACAGCACGAGCACGTACACGGGCGGCAACGCGGCGAGCAGGCCCGCGAACCACGCCGCCGCGGTACCGGCCACCTCGCGGGCGAGCAGGCACGTCGTCCCGATCAGCGCCAGTGAGCCCAGCAGCGCCGGCAGCTTGGCCGATACACGCGAGATACCGAGCACCGCGTACGTGACGGCCATGGCGTACGGCTCCCAGGCGGCCGCGTACGTCTGGTTCTTCAGCATGATCGGGCGGTCGCCATCGATCACAGACAGCGCCATCAACGCCGACAAGGCATCGTCACCCTCGAGTAACCAGCTCGACCGCAGCAGCAGACTCAGGCGCGCGGCCAATGACACCAGGATCAGGCCGACAAGGGCGATGGCCAGCCAGCGGCCCCCGCGGGACCGGCGTACGCGTTCCGACGCGCCAACGCGCAGGCTGAGCGTGCCGGCGCTGCTCACGCGCCGGCGCCGAGCACCTGCTCGAGCAGGCGCGTTTCGAGAATCGCGTCGGCGTCCAGACGACCAAACCGCAGCGCCTCGCGCGCCACGTCCGCGATCGCTTCAGCCGGCGCCATGCCGACCAGCTCGCTGTGCAGCACGGCAACCCCATGTCGAGCAGCCTCGTCGCTGATGCGCTCGAAAACCAGCGCCAGCGGACTGCGTCGCGCATCGAGCAGATTCATGGACACCTGCACGACGTTTGGATCGGCGGTTCGGAACCCGCGCGCCTGAACCGCTGGCAGGCCACCGCTCGACTCGCGAATGCTGCGTGCGATCGCTCGCGCGATGGCCAGGTCTCCCGTGCCGAGCGTCACGTTGTAGGCGATCAGCGGCGGTCGGGCGCCGACGGCGGTCGCCCCGGCGGGCCCGACGTGGAGCGGACCGAAGTCGGGCGCCAGGCGGGGATCGGATGGGAGCAGCGCACGCAGTCGTTCATATTCGCCGCGCCGCAGGTCGGGCAAACGGCGTCGCTCGGCAGTCCTGGCTGCTTCGCCGTACAGGTACACTGGCACATCCAGCTCGGCGGCGATGCGGCGGCCGACACGTACCGCCAGCTCCACACACAGCTGCATGCGGGTGGCGCCGAGTGGCACGAACGGCACGACGTCGGTCGCACCGATGCGCGGATGCACGCCCTGGTGCGCGTTCAGGTCGATCAGCTCGGCGGCACGCGCGGTGGCGCGAAACGCGGCTTCGGCGATCGGCCCAGGAGGTCCAGCCATCGTCAACACCATGCGGTTGTGCACCGCGTCCGCGTGGCGATCGAGCACCCACGCTCCGCGCGCGCTCTCGGCCGCCGACGTGATCGCATCCATCACGTCTTGCCGCGTGCCTTCGCTGAAGTTGGGCACACATTCCACCAGCTCGGACGACCGCGAGTGCTCCGGGCGACTTACCATCTATTCGAACGGCATTGAACCATCCGGGCTCAGGCTCGATCGTCGAGTGGCGCGTGGGCGAGCTGCTGCAGCGGTTGGGCTCCTCCGAGCCCGCGCCCGGCGGTGGCGCCGCGTCGGGCGTCACTGCGGCTCTGGGCGCCGCTCTGGTGCAGATGACCGCCAACCTGACCGTCGGCCGCGCCCGGTTTGCCGATGTCGAGGAGCAAGCCCAGCGCATCGGGCAACGCGCGGCCGAGCTGCGCCAGCGCCTCATGCAGCTGGCCGATGCCGATGCCGAGGCCTTCGACCGCGTCAGCGCGGCGTACAAGCTGCCGCGCGCCGACGATGCCGCCAGAAGGGCGCGTTCACAGGCGATCGAATCGGCGCTCGTCTCGGCAACCGAGGTCCCGCTGGAGACCGCGCGGATCTGCGCAGACGTGCTCGAAGTCGCCGAGGAGGCGGCGCCGATCCTCAATCCAACGGTGATTTCAGACGTGCTGGTCGGCGCGCTGCTGGCCGATGCCGCGCTGCGCAGCGCGGCCGTCAATGTCGAGATCAACGTGGCGAGCATGACGGACACGGCCGCGGCCGAGCGGTTCTCGAGCCAGCTCGAAAACGTTAGTTCGGCAGCTCACGGGCGCGTGGAGCGCGTTGTCAATACCGGCCGATCACGCTTCCCAGGCAAGGTCTGAGGCCGCCGCTTCGATCGCGTCCACGGCCGCCGCGAGATCATCTGGGAGCGCGACGAGGCGCGCGGGGGGTCGCTGAGCACCGAGCCAGCGCAGCACCACGTCCGCGTCTTCCGGGCTGGTGCGCGGTTCTGAATCGGCCAGCAAATCGGCGGCGAACCGCGCGAAATCGTCGACGTCCAGACGCGTCCACGCCCGCAGCACGCCGCGATCGAGCAAGAAGCCCTCGACGCCAGCGGGATCGGGCCGCACCAGCGCATAACGTGCGGTGCGTGGATCCGCGGGCAACACATCGCGGCGAACGTCAAAGCCGACCACCTGGCGCAGCAAGCTCGCCGAGCGCGCACCCGCCAGCTCCTCGGCCGGCCCTGAGTCGCCGTGCAGGAAGGCCCAGGCGAGGCCGAGTCGAACGGCGTAGTCCTCCGAATGCGCGCGCCTGAGCCTGTCGAGATCGAACACGTCGCGCGCGAGCAGCCGTGCCTGCTGCGCCAGGGTCTCGTTGCGAAACGGCCCCACGAACTCGCCATCGGCGCTGGGCGGGCCGAGGCTCAGCTCCAGACGCCGCGGCGCCGGCTGGCGCTTGTTGGCCGACGGCGGCGGCTCAGGCGGCAGCCGAATCCAGAACCGAGGCGTCCGCTGCTGGCGAACGGTGTTGAAGCGCGGCGACAGTCGCCGAATGTGGTGGTCTTCGAGCACCAGCGCCTCGAGATCCGTCGCGCACTGGATCGCCTCGACCGCATCGGCCGCCGCCACCAGGCCCTCGAGCCGACGCGTTGGCCCGAGAGGTCGGTGGACATACGCTGCCATACGCGACCGCAGGCGCCGCGCCTTACCGACGTACAGCGGCGCGCGCTGTCTATCGCGCAGCACGTACACGCCGGGTACATCGGGCAGCGCGCGCGCCGTCTCGCTGCGCCGCAGCGGCGTCGATCCACCAGTTGAATTTGACCTGAGGACTGCTTCGGCGCCGGCTATCGCAACCAATCGGCTGGCCACCAGGGCGAGCACACGCGCGTCTTCGTCGGCGCGGCCTGGCTGTACGGCGCCGATACCCAGCCGAGCCGCGACCCGCGCCAGATTTGGCTTGCCGTTCAAACCGAGAATGTCTGAGGCGACCTCATTCGCATCTACCAGGCACGGTTCCGCCATCGCTCGCCCCGATCGGCGTGCTTCAGCTTCGACAAATGCCCATGTCAGCCGTGCTTCCTGGGCAAAGATCGGTCGCATCGCGAGGAACCGCACCAGGTCATCCAGGACGTCAGCGAAGAGCGGCAGGTCATCGAGCATTGCTGCCTCGAGCCCCAAGCGCTCGGTGACGTAGCGCGGCACGCGCTTGCCGGGATTGAGGGTGACGTCGAAGCGCTCGCTGGTCTCGCCGTGCTCGACGTGCTGAGCGGACAGCCGCACGATACGCGCGCGGGTAGGTGTCGGACCGGTGGCTAACAACGCCAGCGTGGTGAACGACGAGTCACGCTCAACCGAGCCTCCAGCGATCGTCCACGAGCCGTCCGATCGCCGCTCGAGGCGTGGATCGCCCAGCAGTGGCGCCGCCAGCTTGCTCCGCAAGGCGGCCGGGGCAGGTCCACCATACACGTGCGCCAGCAGGATCTCCTCGGTCACCACTTCTCGTCCGACGAGCAAGCCATACGCGCGATCCCGCAGCGCCAGGAAGCCCGCCGCGTTGGTTGACCGCATGTCTGTCAGCGAATCAGCCCGTGGCGATCAGATTGCGCACCTGATCCGCCAGCCAGGCCTCGCTCCACGTCGTCTCGGGTCCGCCTGCCAGAAGCGGCCCGAGCCGCTGCAGGTGCAGCATGCCACGCCGGTCGATCAGAAACGTGGACGGCAGGGCGCGCACGCCATACGCCCGAGTCGCGTCGCCCTCCAGATCCATGATGGCGTACAGGCGCAGGCCATAGTCGCGTTCAAAGGCTTCGATCGGGCCCGCCTCTTCTTGCAGGTCGACCGAATACAGGCGGAAGGGCTGATCGCGAAGCTCGTCTGCCAGCTGTTGCAGGCCGGGCATCTCGGACTTGCACGGCTCGCACCAGGTCGCCCAGAAGTTGACCAGGACGACTTTGCCGCGGTCGGCCATCAGACTCGACGTCCCGCCGCCGACCACCGGCAGCGCGATCTGCGGCGCTGGCCCACCGGGGCGGGCGATCGTCGCCGTACTCTGGGCGGGCTGCGCCAACGTTTGCCATGCCGCGAGTGACACCCCGATCACCCCCACTGCCACGACGGCTGCAATCACCCACTTGCGCGAACGCGGTCTCACCGTGGCTCGATTTTACCCTGGTCGCACCCGCATCGCTCCCCCGTCCCTCGCACCCCTCACCCCAGCCCCTCTCCCACTGAGAGGGGTCCTTTAGTCGCGGGAACATATGATTTGGGCGTGCCCGCGAGCCCCGACTTCGTTGCCGCCTTGCTCGGGGCGGAGCCTGCCGAGCGCGAGCGCCTGCTTGGCGCCGCCGAAACGAGCGAGCTCGAGAGCGCACTTGCAGAGCTCGGGCACACGCGTGAACCTGCTGCCGCCGAAGTGCTGGCGCTGGTTGACCTGGTCGTCGAGGATCGAGCGCTGCGCAAGCTCGCCAGACGCGAGCTGCACCGGCTGCGGTCGATGGGCATCGAGCCGCCGCCGTCGCTAGCCGCGGCCGGTCCGGCCCAGGCGCGTTCTGCTGAGGCGCCACTCGAGGTGGCTGAAGCATGGGCGACCGACATCGACCCGAGCGGCTCGCGCGCGCTGTGGCTGCTGGCCGAGCGGCGCCTGGGCGGCATCTGGTTCGCGGCGCTGCTGCTCAACGACCTCCACGGCCTGCAGGACCTGAGCCTGGTCGACACCACGCGCAAACGCTTCCGCAGAGAGTTCGAAGAGAGTCGGCGAACGGGCGCCTGGGTGCGGTTGCCAGGCGCATACGCATTGCGACTGGTGCGCGAAGCGGTCGATCTGACGCGCGAACAGGGCGGCGGACTGCCGACGCGCTATCACTCGTTCCACGACGTTTTCGGCGAAGCCCCCGGGCCACCCGAACGCGCTCTGGTGTACGAGACGGTCAGTCCCGTCGAGGCGAACTTCCATCCCGAGTGGCTCGATGAGTCGCCACACCTGGTGACCGAGCCCGAGATGCGGGGCTGGTATGTATCTATGCCCGCCGAGCTGCGCGCGCGAGCACTCGAAGTTGCCCGCGCAACGAGCGCTGGTTTGCTGGTACCAGGGCATGCGCCTGAGCAGCTGGCGCTGCAGCTCCTCGCGGATGCGGCGCGGGAAGGGCTGACGCCGCCGGTTCGGCGGGCATTCCGTCGTCGCCTCGAGGAGACGGCCTACATCTTCCTCGATACGGATCGCCTGGACGCGGCCCGTCGCGCCGTAGCAGCGGCAAGACCGCTCGACGACAGCCACTTCGTCGCCGAGCGGCATCCACTCCTGCGTATGTTCCTCGCCGCCGGCCTGGCACGCCTCACGGGCGCCGAACAGGTGGGTAGCCGCGGCGCCGCCGAGGTGTTGCTCCAGCTCATGGAGCGGGTAACCGAGCGTGGACCTGAAGAAGGGCCGCTCGAGACGCGACCCAGCGGTCTGATCCTGCCGCGTTAGTTGAGGCGGAAGCCGCGCAGCCGTTTGGCGCGGCTCGGGTGGCGCAGCTTGCGTAGCGCCTTCGACTCGATCTGACGGATCCGCTCGCGCGTCACGCCGATCTCACGGCCAATGGACGTCAGCGTTTCGTCTTTGTCGCCGATGAGCCCGAAGCGCAGCTCGATGACCCGCCGTTCACGTGGCGTGAGCGTCTGCAGCGTATCGCGCACCCGATCGGCCAGGAGGCGTTGCTCCGCGACCGACTCGATGGTGGTCGCGTCGTCGTCGGCCACCATGTCCGAGAGCGGCGTGTCCTGATCCTCGCCGACGAAGCCGTCGAGCGACACGGGCTGTGGCAGCACCTGGTTCAGCTCGCGCACGCGGTCGGCCGATATGTGCAGCAGGGCGCCAACCTCCTCGTCGGTCGGCTCGCGGCCGAGCTCCTGGTGCAGCTGGCTGGAGATGCGCGCCATACGATTCACCACGTCGTACAGGTGCACGGGAATGCGAATAGTCCGTGCGTCGTCCGCAATCGCCCGTGACACCGCCTGACGGATCCACCAGGTGGCGTACGTGCTGAATTTGAAGCCTCGCCGCCAGTCGAACTTCTCGACCGCCCGCAGCAATCCCAGGTTGCCCTCCTGGATCAGGTCGATGAGCGGCACGCCGCGATTCGAGTAGCGTCGAGCCACGCTGACCACCAGGCGCAGATTAGCGTCGGCCAGCGCTTCGCGCGCCGTATCACCCTGGCTCACCAGGTCCAAGAGCTGCTGGCGTTCGGCATCGTCCAGGTGCTTTTCGCTCTGCAGGCGCTCGAGGGCCGCGCGGCCGCCTTCGATCGCCTGAGACAGGCGCACCTCGTCCTGGGCGGTGAGCAGCGGCACGCGACCGATCTCGCGCAGGTACAGCGGCAGGGCTTCGCCCGCGGCATCCGCGGCCGCGGGTTCGAAGGCAGACGACTCGCCGAGACCGAGCCCCGAATCCGCTCCCGAGTCTAGCGTTGATGCCACGCGTCGAGGGTAGCGTGAGTCTCCTGCCCGTTCACCGTACCCGTGAACGGTCCGCCCGGCCGAGTTCCACCGACACGCCTGTAGGGGTTTTCCGCCGCCGTTTGACTTTGCTCAACGGGCCACTGACAAAAGGGCTTCGCCGTCCAGCCTGAATGGCAGCCAGTCGTCGAGGTGGCGGGCGCCCAGCCGCTCGTAGAAGTCGATCGAAGGCTGGTTCCAGCTCAGCACCTGCCACTCCATGCGGGCGCACGCATTGGCGACTGCCTCTCGCGCGCATGCGCGGAACAGCGCGACACCTGCACCCTGGCCACGTCGCTCGGGCTCGACGAAGACGTCTTCGAGGTAGAGCGAGGGTCGAGCGCGGAACGTCGAGTAGGTGAAGAAGTAGATTGCGTAGCCGAGAACCTCACCATCGACCTCGGCCAGCAGGGTGCGGAAGCGCGGCGGTTCGGCCAGAGCATCGCCGGTCAGACGCTCGCGTGCCGCGGTGTCTGGCCGCGGCAGCTTTTCATAATCGGCGAGCGCGTCGATCAGCTCCAGCAGCCGAGGGGCGTCCGCGGCCAGCAGCGGGCGGACCACCACGCTCACGGTGTCGTGTTCAGGTCACGCATGACCAGGCCGGCCGGCGGTTTGGGATGGAAGTACGTCGACTTTTCGGGCATGCGATCCCGCGCGTCGGCGACGGCCAGCACGCCGCTGACGGGCGTAGGGTTCAGGAAAAACGCGGCCGAGGCACGACCCTGGCGCACCGCGGCGAACGCTTCGTGCGGGTCGCGCGTATAGCCGAGCACCTGCTCGCGGGGTTTGCCGGTCTCGGCCACGAGCGGATCGACCAGCAAGGTGTGCAGCAGACTCACGTCGAGCGACTTCCAGGCCTCAGACCGTTCGCCCGAGCCCGTACACCCCGAAGCTCGGCGCCGCGCGGCCACTGCTGGCCAGCTGCTGCATGAGCGCGTCGAGCGGCTCGGCGGGCGCGTCCTCCCAGATAGGGTAGTACTCGACGTGAAACGCGTCGGACCACCGCGTCTCGGCTTCTTCGAGGGTGAGAGATGGGTCGACGCCATTCAACAGGCGATGGGTCGGCAGGACCAGCAGACCAGGATCGTCCGCCCAGGTGACGGTGGCAAGCGTGGCTCCCGCGCCCGGCAGGCCCTCATCAGCCTCGGCTTTGAATGCCAGGCTGGTCTCGTAGCGGTGATGACCGTCGGCGATGTACAGCGGGCCGCCGTGCAGGAAGTCGGATTGAATAGCCGTGAGGGTCGCCTCGTCGTCCACGATCCACACTCGATGCTGTTCTCCGCGCCAGTTGAACTCGACGGCTGGGGTCCGAGCTTCGGCCGCCGTCCAGGCTGCTTCGAGCGCAGGCGGGCGGTCGCGGTGCAGGACCCAGATCGGACTGGCATTCAAATGCGTCGCTCGCATCAGCTCGAGTCGATCTGCCTTCGGTCCAGCCATGGTGTGCTCGTGGGGCAACACCGCGCCGCTCGACCACGGCTCGACGCCCAGCGCGGCCAGCAGGTCGCGCCGTCGCAGCGCTTGCCCACCGTACGTGTACTCGGTTTCCGACAGATAGAACGCGGGGCGTGGCTCGGGAAGCACTACGCGCTGGGCACGCCATCGCGCGAGCGCCTCGGCGGCCAGGCGGTAACGACTGCAGGACTCGCCGTTGGCGTCCATCGGCAGCTCGACATAAATCGCGTTGTTGGGCGATAGCGCCCGAAGCTGGGCCTGCTCTTCAGCGCTGACCACGTCGTACGGTGGGCTGACGAGGCGCTCGAGCTCCGCGGACGGAGCGGCGTAGCGCAGGCCCGCGAACGGCAACACTCGTGGCATCGCGGGTAGCTCTCCCGATCAGTTGTAGCCGGCGAGCCAGCAAAGATGTCAAGTACGTTACAAAGGCTTCCGGTGTGCCGAGGCGCCTCGATATACTGCGACCCAACTTGAGATCCGAGGAGGCGAGCGTGCGTCGCAGCCGTGGTTCCCTCCGCGTCAAGTTTGGCCCGGCGGTCTGGGCCGCCTGTGCGGTGCTGAGCCTCAGCTTGGGAAGCGCATGTGGAGCAGGCGCCGCGGCACCGACGCCGACGGCCCTGCCGAGCACCTCGGTCAGCACCGCCGCGCCCAGTCCTCAGCGGCCGCCGCTCGCTTCGCCGGCGGCTTCGCCTTCGGTCGTTGCGTCGACCGCCGCCACACCCGCGTCCACACCCACCACGACCGAAGCGGCGGCTGAGACCTATGAAGTCCAGTCGGGTGACACGCTGCTGTCGATCGCCCAGCAGTACTACGGCGATACGACCCAGTGGCGCCGCATTTACGACGCGAACAAGGACACGATCGGCGCCGATCCCGACAAGCTCAAGATCGGCATGAAGCTGACGATTCCGCCCAAACAGTAGTCCTGAACAAAAGGTGCTATTGAGCCGACGTGTTGCTGGTTCGCGCTAGCGGCTCTTGAAACTCGCGCTAGCGGCTCTTAACGCAACGACGTAATGCGTTTGCGACGCGGACGTGCCACCGCGTCGGCCTAGCATGAATTCAGGTCCGCATGCGCAGCCGCTTGCTCGCCGCCGCACTGGCGATCGCTTCACTCACGTGTGCCGCCTGCGGTGGTGGGCCGCGTTCGACCAACGCTGACCTGGCAAGCATCCCCCAACCGACACCCGATCCGACGCTGGACGCGGTGGTGCGCGATCTGCCGCGCGCCCTGGCGGGCGTCATGGCGCCATCGCCCACGCCGACGCGCGCTTCGGCAGCACCCGCGCGCCCGCCGACCGCCACGCCCCAGGCACGCCGCTAGCGCCTGGCAATCTCCACTTTGGACGCCCTGGTGACGTCTGGGAATGCCGTGGCGCGCCCGACCGTTCCCAATGTCGTGCGTATACTCCGGACAGGACGAATCACCGAATGACGTCGAACGGCGACACTTCTGAATGGGACGTGGTCATCGTCGGCGCCGGCCCCGCGGGCATGGCGGCCGCGCTGTACACCGGTCGCGCCAGGCTGAAAACGCTGCTGCTCGACCGCGCTGGAATGGGTGGTGGTCAGCTCATGAACACCGAGCTGATCGAGGACTATCCGGCGATCAAGACCATCACTGGCGGCGATATGGCGCGCGCATTCGAAGAGCAGATCCGTGAGTTCGGCGTCGAGGTCACCTGGGGTGAGGTCATCGGGTTCGAGGCGCGTGGCAACCGTCGCATCGTGAAGACCGACGACGGCGCGGAGTATCTCGCCAAAGCGGTGATCGTTTCGACTGGCGGGCTGCCCCGCAGACTGGGTGTGCCGGGTGAGACCGAGTTTGCCGGTCGCGGCGTCAGCTACTGCGCGATCTGTGACGGCGCCTTCTTCAAGGGGCAGGTGCTGGCAGTGATCGGCGGCGGCGACAGCGCGGTCGAGGAGGCGACCTTCCTGACGCGCTACGGCGAGAAGGTCTACATCATTCACCGTCGCGAGGAGTGGCGCGCCCAGAAGCTCCTGCAGGAGCGGGCGCTGGCGAACCCGAAGATTGTGCCCGTCTGGAATACCGTGATCGAGGAGATCGGCGGAACCAACAAGGTCGAGTGGCTGCGTCTGCGCGACACGGATTCTGGCGAGGAGCGCCGCCTGGACGTCGGTGGCGTCTTCATCTACGTCGGCTTCATGCCCAACAGTCAGATCTTCGGAACCGAGTTTCCGAAGGACGATCAGGGTTTTGTCCTCACCGATGAGAAGATGGAGACCGTCGTTCCAGGCCTGTACGTGGCGGGCGATGTCCGCAGCCAGTACGTGCGGCAGATCTCCAACGCCGTCGGCGACGCTACGACCGCCGCCGTCGCGGCCACCCGCTACATCGAGGAGATCGACGCCACGGGCGACCCGTCCGAAGCCGAAACCGTCGAGCGCCTGTTCATCCAGGCCTGAAGGGATAATTTCTTCCCCGGAGTGGACCCCCTGTGGGTGCGATGGGCCCCGCTCCGAAAAGATCTTGTCGGCCGCACGCGGGGTTCCCGCACGCCTGCGGCAGTCGGCTCGACCGGAGTGTATTTCGAGCGCGCACCCCACCGCCACGCGGGCGGACCCTTCCAGGGGACAAGCTTTGATTGGCTATTGAGTTCGTGACCGTTGCCCGCCTGAGTACGGTGCCGCCGGGCACGGTCATTCAGGTTCTGGCTGGCGAGCGCTGGTACGCCCTGGCCAACGTTGACGGCGTCTTGCACGCTGTCGACAACAACTGCCCGCATAACGGTGGACCACTCGGCAAGGGCACGCTGATCGGCCGCGAGCTCACTTGCCCCTGGCACGGCTGGTGCTGGGACGTGACCAGCGGACGCAACTGCTGGCCGGGCACGGACTGGCGGGTGTCGCGGGTGCCGGTGCGCGTCGTCGGCGACGGCGAGATTCAGCTGCCAGTACTCTGATCGGATGATCGAGCGCGTCGTCGCGCCCAATCCCGGACCGATGACGCTCGGGGGCACCAACACTTACCTCGTCGGTGTCGGCGACGGCTCTGGCGAGCTGGCGGCCATCGACCCCGGTCCGGACGATCCGCGGCACCTCTCTGCGATTCTCGAGACGAGCCGCCGCCTGGGCAGGATCTCGACCGTGCTGGTGACCCATCGCCACCTCGACCACCTGCCGGCCGCCCTGCCGCTGTGCCGGGAGACAGGTGCGACGCTCGTGGGTCATGCCGACCTGCCCGGCGTCCAGCGTGTGGTCCGCGACGGCGAGACGGTCTTTGGTGCGCTGGTGGCGCTCGAAACGCCGGGCCACACGCGTGAGAGCCTGTGCTTCTGGGACGCCTCGGATGGCTCGCTGTTCACGGGTGACCTGGTCGCCGGTAGTGGCACCGTGGTGGTCGACGATCAGCCAGGCGCTCTGGCCGACTACGTCGGTTCGCTCGAGCGGCTGATGGGGCTTGGACCGCGCACGATCTATCCGGGCCACGGGCCGATCGCGCACGACGCTGTTGGCAAGTTGACAGAATATCTGCAGCATCGACGCGCGCGGCTGCAGCAGGTCGTGGATGCACTCGCTCTCCGCGGGCCATTGACCATCGAAGAGCTGGTCGAGGCCATCTACACCGATGTGCCCGTGAGCCTGCATCCGATGGCCGCGCGCAACGTTCGCGCGAACCTGGAGAAGCTCGCTTCGGACGGCCAGGTGGCCGCGCTGTCGGGCCAGCGATGGCAGCTGAAGGCGTAGCCCCCCTCGGACCCGCCGAGTTCTGTGCACTCGAGCGCCAGCTGGTGGCAGGCATGGCGATGCGCAAGAAGCGCAACGTGAAGATGGGTCCCGTGCAGCAGCTCAAGCTCGAGCTGCTCGAACACGTCGAGACGGCTGACCCCGATCCATCACTGTTTTCCGCCGTGTTGGCTGAAGCGGTGGTCGCGGTCAGCCATGGCCTCGGCACGGGCCCGGCCCAGGCCGTCGCCAGCGACCTGCAGATGGACTGGAACCTGGCGTGTGCGAGCCCTGGCTTCGTCGCGTGGCTGCGTCAGGCCGCCGCGCAGCGCCCGGATAGCTTCCCCCGAGGGGACCCCCTTGGGGAAAGATAGTCATCGGCCGCGCGCCGGTCGGCAGCTCATGAGAGTCCCCAGAGGGCCCGACAGGCAGGCAGCTGCGAAGAGGGACCCCCTTGGGGAACGATGGGCTCTGGCCGCACGTGGGTCGGCCGCCGATGTGAGTCCCGAGGCAATCCGCCAGGCAACCGGGGCGCATCGACCCGTGAGGGGCCGAACCCCCCGAATGGATAGGCCGCCGCCCGCCTGTTGCGATGATGTTGGTCGCCCAGGTTGAGCCCTATACCTGCTCCATGACACTTTCAGATACATCAAGCGGCGTGCTCGCGACCCTGTCAGATGGTCTGGCGAACGCCGTCCAACGCGCGGGCCGCTCGGTGGTGGCCGTCCACGGACGGCGACGCTTTCCAGCCAGTGGCCTCGCGTGGCGCGATGACCAGGTCGTCACCGCCTCGCACGTCCTCGAGCGGGACTCGGACCTCTCGGTCACTTCGTCAGACGGTACACAACATCCAGCACGCATCGTCGGTCGCGACTCGGGTAGCGATCTGGCGGTTCTCGCCGTGCAGGGCGCCTCGCTGCACCCCATCGAGCGCGCCGTCGGCGGCAGCCTGTCAGCCGGCCACCTGGTGCTGGCCGTCGGCCGCCCCGGCACCCCGGAGCCGATCGCCAGTTTCGGGGCCGTCAGCTCGGTTGGCGGCGCCTGGCGAACCGCTCAGGGCGGACTGCTCGAGGCCTACATCCGCGCCGACGTGGCCTTGCTGCCGGGTCTGTCGGGCGGCGCGCTGGTCGACGTCTCCGGCAATGTCGTCGGCCTGCTGAGCGCGTATCTCGCCGGAGGTGATCCGGTCGCCATCCCGATCGACACGGTCGATGCTGTGGTGAAGCGCATCCTGACTGGCGGCAGTCTGCGACGCGCGTACCTGGGCGTCAGCACTCAGGCCGTGGAGCTCCAGGACGTGCTGCGCCTGCGCCTCGGCCTCGAACAGACCGCGGGTCTGATGCTGCTCGGGCTCGAGCCAGGCGCACCCGCCGAACGCGCTGGCCTGCTCCTGGGCGACATTCTGCTCGCGATCGGCGATCGCACGGTCGAGGATGGCGAAGCGCTGCAGATGGCGCTCGGTCCCGACGTGGTGGGCAAATCGGTGACCATCCGCCTCATCCGCGGCGGGGACCTGCGCGAGGTCAGCCTGGTGCGCGCGCCGCGGCCCAACTGAGGGGAGAGTTTCCGATGACCCTTGAAGTGATCAGCGGCGCCGCCCAGATATCCGATGCGCTGGGCGAGCTTGCCCGCGAGGTCGCCCGCGGCGTGGTGCTGGTGCGGGGCTCGATGGGCAGCTCCGGTTCGGGCGTGATCTGGGATCAGCCGGGCCTGGTCATTACCAACCACCACGTGGTCCCCGGCGCGCTCGCTGAGCTGACGGTAGCGGGCGGTCGGCGCGTCAGGGCGCGCGTCGTGCGTCGGGCGCCGGCGCTCGATCTCGCGGCGCTTGAAGTAGAAGGTTCGCTGGCGAACGCCGCCCGGGTGGGCGACTCGGATCGCCTGCGCGTTGGCGACCTGGTCGTGGCGGTGGGCAATCCGATGGGCGAACGCAACGCGCCCAGCCTGGGCATCCTGGCTTCGGCCGCCGATGAGGTGCTGCGCCTGTCCATCACCTTGCGACCTGGCAATTCCGGTGGCGCGCTGGTCAACGCGCGTGGCGAGATCGTCGGCATCCCGCACATGGTCACGGGCAACGGTCTGGCGCTGGCCGTGTCGACGCGCAGCGTCGGCCGATTCCTGAACGGCGCCACGGGCGAGGTCGAAGAGGACCACCTGCGTTGGATCTGACATATCCAAAAGTACGCATCGCGCGAGACGTTCGGCCCGCGCGACCGCCCGGGCCTTGCACCACCTCCCCGCGATCCGAATACTCATCGCCGCACCGTGTCGCTTCCGCTTCTGCTCGTCATCCTCGCCGCGACGATCCATCTTGTCTGGGCTCGGCGCCGGCACGTCGCGGCGCTTCGTCAGGCCGAGCGACAGGCGGCCAGGCTGGCCGGCCAGGCTGAGCTGCTCGACCTGGCGCATGACGCCATCCTCGTCTGGGAGTTGAAGTCTGGCGCGATCCTGTTCTGGAACCGTGGCGCCGAGGAACTGTATGGCTGGCAGAAGGCCGAGGTGCTGGGCAGCACTCCACAGGCCGTTTTGCAGACGCGGTTCCCGATTCCTCTCGCGGATATCAACGCTGAGCTTGTACGCAGCGGGCGCTGGGATGGCGAGCTCGAACACACTCGCCGAGACGGCACGCCGGTTGTGGTGGCCAGCCGCTGGGCGCTCAAGCTTGACGCCAGCGGCAAGCCAAGCGCGGTCATCGGCATCAACACGGACATCAGCCGCCGCAAGCAGGCCGAAGCGGCGCTCGAGCACCAGGCGCTCCACGATTCGCTGACGGGGTTGCCCAATCGAACCCTCTTTCGCGATCGACTCCAGCGCGCCGTGGCGCACGCCGACCGTCGGAAGCACCTGGTCGCGGTGCTGTTTCTCGACCTGGACAACTTCAAGGTGATCAACGACAGCCTGGGCCACCAGGCGGGCGACGCCTTGCTGGTCGAGGTGGCTGACCGTCTGAAGTCGTGCGTGCGCGCCGGCGACACGGTGGCTCGCCTGGGTGGTGATGAGTTCACCATCCTCCTGGAGGAGCTCGACGAAGAGGCAGAGGCGACGCGCGCCGCGGAACGCATCGGTGAGGCGCTGCGTGGCCCGCTTGCCATCGGCGATCGCGACGTCTTCATCAGCGCGAGCATCGGCCTGGCGCTGAGCGCCCCGCGACGCACGCACCCGGACAGCTTGCTGCGCAACGCGGACATCGCCATGTACCGCTCCAAGGCCACCGGTAAGGCGCGGCACTCGATTTTCGACTCGGGCATGAAGCAGCAGGCGATGGAGCGGCTCGAGCTCGAAACCGACCTTCGGCAGGCGCTGGCGCTCGGCCAGTTTCGCATCCACTACCAGCCGATCCATTCGCTCGCGGACGGGTACATCACTGAAGTCGAGGCGCTGGTGCGCTGGGAGCGACCAGGACACGGCCTCGTGTATCCAGGCAGCTTCATCCCCGTGGCCGAGGAGACGGGACTGATCGTGCCGATCGGTCGGTGGGTGCTTCAGCAGGCCTGCGAGCAAGCCGCGGCCTGGCACGCCGAGTTTCCCAGCGAGCCGCCGCTGGTCATGGGCGTCAACCTGTCTGCTCGACAGTTCCAGGATCCGGGCCTGCTCGGTGATATCGAACGCGCCTTAAAGGCGTGCGGTCTTGACCCGCACATGCTGAAGCTGGAGATCACTGAGACCGTCGCGCTGGACGATATCAACGCAACCATCACCAAACTCGAGGCGCTCAAGGCGGCCGGCATCCAGCTGGCGATCGACGACTTCGGGACGGGCTACTCCTCGTTGGGCTACCTGAAGCGGTTGCCGGTGAACACGCTCAAGATCGATCGCTCGTTTGTCGAGGGCCTCGGCCACGACGTGCAGGATGCGGCGATCGTGCAGAGTGTGGTCGCGCTGGCCAGAACGCTCGAGCTCAGCGTCGTTGGCGAGGGCATCGAGAGTCAGGCGCAGGCGGCCCAGCTGCGAGCGCTTGGCTGCGACCGCGGCCAGGGCTATCATTTTGCCCGCCCCCAACCAGCCGAGCAGATCGGCTGGCTGCTGCGCGACCAGTCTCGCGCCGGTCTCCGCCTGGTCGCCTGAGTCTTCCAGCTGCTAGCTGACAGCTCTCAGCTCTCGGGGTGCCCCCAACCGGATTCGAACCGATGATCTCAGCCTTGAAAGGGCTGCGTCCTGGGCCTCTAGACGATGGGGGCTTGACGAGACTCCAGCGAACTACTGTACTGCAGCAGCGCTTCGACCACGGCGTGTGTGTCGGTCAGGTCGTCGAGCAGGACGTCCGGGCGGTGGGCTTCGAGCTCGTGCTTCGTAAAGTTGCCGGTTGCCACCGCCACCGCTCGCGCGCCGCCCGCGCGGGCACAGGCGATGTCCCTGGGTGTATCGCCGACGACGACGATGTCCGCCTGGCTCGCGTCTGGCCCAAGGCGCCGTTGGAGCCGCTGGCGAACGATCGGCACCAGCCTCGAGCGGTCGGCGTTGTCGGAGCCGTACGCGCCGAGGTCGAAGTCCAGATACTGTTCGATGCCCGCGCAGGCGAGCTTGAAGCGGGCGACGGGCTCGAGGTTGCCGGTGAGGAGCGACTGCACGATCCCCCGTTGCGTGAGCACTTCGAGGATTTCGGACACGCCGGGTAGTACGCGCAGGTCGGTTATCAGCGCCTGCTGCTGGCGCTTCAACTCCATCAGGTAGTGTTCGGCGAAGGCCTCGAGCGCCTGGCTGGCGCGGGATTCGGCGATCGAGGCGGCCGCCAGGATCTCGAGCGCGATCTGTGGGTCAGTCTTGCCCGCCGAGTCGTAGGGGTAGGGCAGCTCGTGCTCGAGCTGGCAGCTGAGGCACAGGGCACGCAGGAACGCGTTGACGGCGACGCGTCCGCCGTTGCTGCGGACGAGGGTGCCGTCGATGTCCCAGAGGATGATCTTCACGTCGATTAAATGGAAAGGACCGTTCCTGAGGAACGGTCCTGGTAGCGGGGAGTGGATTCGAACCACTGACCTTCGGGTTATGAGCCCGACGAGCTACCACTGCTCCACCCCGCGTCGGCCAACATCTAGTATACCGCGGTTTTTTGCTGGGCCTCAAGCGTTTCTGGGCTGGTTCGCTTGTTTTCTTATTTTTGTGCTATTCGCACACCCGGGCTCGTTCGGTTTGTTTTTTATTTTTGTGCTATTCGCACACCGCTTCTCCCGTTTGGGTGGGTACGGCGCTAGCGTTCTCGTAAGGGGTGTAACGTCCCGAGCGGTGCCATAAAGGGCACGCGCCTTCGGCGGGCTAAAAGAGCGACGCCACTCCTGGGCGGTTCCAAAAGCGTGCCCTTTATGGCACCGCTCGGGTAGACAAAGGCACCGCGACAACGCGAAGCGCGGACGAGCCCAAACGGGAGAAGCGGTGTGCGAATAGCACAAAAATAAGAAAACAAGCGAACGAGCCCAGGTGTGCGAATAGCACACAAATAAAAAACAAACCGAACGAGCTGCTCGATGAGGCTCAGGTGTTCGTGTGGCGACCGAATGGCCCTGGCACCGGCCTATTTTCCCGGGGCTTGGTGACCCCAGTATCGTGGGCGCTGGAGCGTTTCACTGCCGTGTTCGGCATGGGAACGGGTGGGACCACTCCGCTCTCGCCACCAGGACCAATCGGTCGCCACGCGAACGCGCGACCGGCGAGTAGTTGAGCAGACACGCTGATAGCTGACGGCTTCGTAAGAGAACGTGGATCCTGCCGACTTGATGAAGTGAGAGATCGAGGCGCGAGCCCTCGGCCATTAGTAACGCTTAGCTCCACGGGTTGCCCCGCTTCCACGTGCGTCCTATCAACCTGGTGATCTACCAGGGGCCTTACCCGGTTAACCCGGTGGGGAGTCTCATCTTTGGGCGAGCTTCGCACTTAGATGCTTTCAGCGCTTATCCCTGCCGGACGTCGGCTACGCGGCGCTGCGCCTGGCGGCACAACCGCTACACCGGAGGTCCGTCCATCCCGGTCCTCTCGTACTAGGGACGGCTCCCATCAAACTCCCTACGCCCACGGCGGATAGAGACCGAACTGTCTCACGCGTGTACGTTCCCCGATTACTCGGGGCACAGACTATATCTTCATCCCGTTTCCGGGAGCTGGCGTGTGATCGTCGCGCTTGATTTGCCATTGTTGGTTGAAGTGGCAGTCGCTGACGATCTCGGCACGAATGCCTCAGTCGTTACAGGGACCAGCAGACCCTTGCCATGCAAAAACTCCTCGACGCACACTGCGTCAATGTGTTTTCGCTTCGAATAGTTTAGGGTCGCAAATGCATCGACTAGCTGCGCCGTTTCGAGGAATTCCCTGGGCGTGAGCTTCTCGTCGAACCTGGACATGATGTCCAGCGCTCGAGCGCCCTGCTCGCGCTTGAAGACGACGAACGGTTGCACCAGCTCGAGCACCCGTTTGACGGCTGACCAGCCTACGATGGTGTAGTCGCTCATCGAGCCTGCTCGATCGCGAATGTATCCGCAACCAAGCTGCTGTTTGAGGCACTCCAGACCTGCTCGGTGGCGTGTGCTCTGGTAGAAACACACGCTCGCGCGGATCTGAAACCCGTAGACGTAGTCCTTACGTCGAACGAGCTGGAAGATAATGCTTCCGTAGCCGTCAAGGAATCCCGCGAGATACGCGCGGGCTGCGTCGTGCATGACTGCTGGTCTTCCCTCGGTATTGCCCTCTGCGCGTTCGGTACTACGCAGGTCGGGTTTCACCGATATTAGCCAGTTTGCATCCTGGAATTACTCCCAGGAGACGCAGTGATTCTACGTTCTGAACCCAGCTCGCGTGCCGCTTTAATGGGCGAACAGCCCAACCCTTGGGACCTGCTCCAGCCCCAGGATGCGACGAGCCGACATCGCGCCTTGTCCCGCATTACTGCGGGGGCAGACTATATCTTCACCCTTCCCGAGCAGTCGCTCGGATGAGGGGCCAGCGTCTGATAGCCGCCATAGATTTGTCCGCATGGGCGGACACGACGTGCTATCTCACGGTCCAGATCGGACCGATCAGTCGTTACGGGGTCAAACTCAGTCAGCCGACCGAATCGACTTCCCACGGTGTTGTCCGCATCTTTTGTGTGTATCGAAGGATGCTGGGAGTTCACCGTTATAAGCTGGAACTACTGATGATGTTTCCACCATCACACCCCACTAATTGAGGTGCCAAACCTCCCCGTCGCTGTGGACGCTCGGGGGAGATCAGCCTGTTATCCCCGGGATAGCTTTTATCCGTTAAGCCCGGACCCTTCCACGCGGGGTCCGAGGATCACTTAGCCCGACTTTCGTCCCTGCTCGGCGTGTAGGCCTCACAGTCAAGCTCCCTTGTGCCTATGCACTCTGCGGCTGATTTCCAGCCAGCCTGAGGGAACCTTTGGGCGCCTCCGTTACTCTTTAGGAGGCGACCGCCCCAGTCAAACTGCCCACCAGCCGCTGTCCCGGCACCGGATCACGGTGCGCGGTTAGAACCGGACTCTACGAAGGGTGGTATTTCACCGTTGGCTCCACGCCCCCCGCAAGGGGCGCTTCACAGCCTCCCACCTATCCTACGCATCGTAGAGCCCAGTCCAACGACAGGCTACAGTAAAGCTCCACGGGGTCTTTTTGTCCTGCCGCGGGTAGGCCGCATCTTCACGGCCAGTTCAATTTCGCCGAGCCCCTCGTTGAGACAGCGCTCAAGTCGTTACGCCATTCGTGCGGGTCGGAACTTCGCTGTTGTCCACCATTACTGGTGGCGCTGACTATAACTTCAGCTCCTCCAAAGAGAAACTGCTGGCGTCTTGGCTGCTGCAGTGATTTGTTGGATTCCAGCAACCCTCGGCACTTAAGCCTCAGTCGATACGGGGTCAATCCTGGCAAACCAGGACGACTTCCCTCGGTATCACCCTTGCGCCTCCGCACGAGACCATTCGGGCTTCACCGATATTAGCCAGTACGGGCTCGTTTCCACTCACCCGACAAGGAATTTCGCTACCTTAGGCATTATTGTTACCCAACTCATTGAGAGTTGAGGCGTGGTCATTTCGGTTCTGCCACGCTCTGCATGTCGCCATGCAGATCGGACCATATCTTCCTCTGAATCAAGAGGTCTGGCGTATGGCCTCTGAGGATTCCACTCTCAATCATCGCCAGTGTGTACTGGCGCTGCTTGCCTGTTGCGTTCATCGTAAACGCCAAGCGAGCTAGCTCGAGAAATCCGAGTGGATCGAGGTGTTCCTTCAGGCGCATCCGCAGCACGATCTGGCGAAATACCAGATAGTCCTGCAATTTGCCTGACTGGAGCGGATACCGATCAAAATGGGGAAGAATCTTCTCCACAATCGTCGGCACTCCATCCACCGACCAGGTCACCACATTGCTGTTCGGACCTTTCGGTCGAATCTTGCCGCACCCAAAGAAAGCACGAAGGCGCTCCAGGATGTCGGCGCGATCTCGATGCTGGTACGCCTGAACTACGGGTCCGATGTACCACCCGCGACGGGTTGGTGCTGGATGGATGGAGGCGCAGAAGCACCCTTCGCCATCCATGAACCCGGTAACGTACCAGGCTGAGAGTGGCCTTTCCTGCTGATTGTCTGGCTCACCCCAAAGATTGTCGCTGCCCAGCATCTAGAACACTCATTCTAGACGAAGGACGAGCACCCGAGGATACATTCCAGATGTCCCAGCATTTAGCCAGATTTGGTAACGGCCATGGGAAGGGCGGTAGCAACGCCCTTGCTGTTCACCGTTATAGTTACGGCCGCCATTGACCGGGGCTTCGGTTCGGGGCTCATCACCCCTCCCCTTGACCTTCCGGCATCGGGCAGGCGTCACCCCCTATACGTCCGCTTCCGCGTTAGCAGGGAGCTGTGTTTTTGGTAAACAGTCGCTTGAGCCGATTCGCTGCGGCCGCTTCTCGCTTCAGCCGCGAGGGCTTACACGAGCATGCGGCACCCCTTCTCCCGAAGTTACGGGGTTAACTTGCCTAGTTCCTTAACGAGGGATCACTCGTCCACCTTGGCACATTTATGCCCGGCCACCAGTGTCGGTTTGCGGTACGGGCGCTCGCGGCATCCCCAGCCGTGCTTTTCTTGGAGGCGAGCGTGGGCCGAATTGCCCTTGACGGGCTTTCCCCTGCCTCGGCAACCCAGTTGTACCTGGGCCGCCTGCACAGTTAGACGCAGTATCTCCAACACTGCGCTCGGCTTAGCACACCCCGCACACACCTGGGACTGAATCGTCCGCGAGCGGTAACGGAATATCAACCGTTTGTCCATCGCCTACGCCCTTCGGCCTCGGCTTAGGCCCGACTAACCCGCCGAGGATGAACCTTGCGCCGGAAACCTCGGCCATACGGTGGGGACGCTTACTCACCTCCCTTACGCTACTCATGCCGGCATTCTCACTTCTCAGCACTCCACCAACCCTTACGAGTTGACTTCGCTGCGCTGACAACGCTCCCCTACCACCAGCCAGTATCAAAGATACTGACCGATCCGCAGCTTCGGCTCCAGGCTTGAGCCCCGGTAAATTATCCGCGCGCGATCACTCGACCAGTGAGCTATTACGCACTCTTTCAAGGATGGCTGCTTCTAAGCCAACCTCCTGGCTGTCTGGGCAATCGCACATCGTTTCACACTAAGCCTGGAATTAGGGGCCTTAGCTGGCGATCTGGGTTGTTTCCCTCTCGACCATGGAACTTAGCTCCCACAGTCTCACTCC
>VBGG01000260.1:0-6151 GCA_005883405.1 Chloroflexota bacterium
CTCGGTCTGCGCAAGCGTGCTCGACGCCAATCGGTGGCGGCGTCGCAGGAAATGCCGCAGAGCCGCCGACTCCGGCTCCTCAGCAGCCAGCTTGACAATCGCCGAGGAGTCCAGATACGTGACACGCTCAGCGCTCATTCGCTCGCAATCGGGCCAGTCGGGCTGACGGCAGCTCGCTGCCCGGCCGGGTCTTTAGTGGCTCAGGCAGGTCCTCAATGGCGCGCGTGGCCAGAATGACGTCGCCCGTCGCCACCAACCGCTCCCACGGACTTTGCTTTGGCGGCGGCACCAGAACTGCCACGACTCGACCGTGATTCGTGACTTCGACAGTCTCACCCTGCTCGACAAGGCGCAGAAGCTCGCTGGCCCGTTGCCTCAACGCCCCCACCCCAACCGTTCGCATGTGCTACATATAGCATAATTGAAGCGCGAGCTAGCGCCTGAATGCCAGACCCACCACGGCCAGGCCGGCGAGGCCAAGACAGAACCAACCTGCGACCAGGTCCTGGTTGACGATCAGCGCCGCGCCGGCGGCCAATGACGCAATGCCGATGGCCAGGAGCGGGAGTGCAGTCGAGGCGCGCAGGCCGCCCCCGCGCGTTGCCCGAGCGATCCTTCCGCGCAGCGCGCCGTTGCGGCCATTTTCGGCAACCCGAAATTCCACCTGGCCAGCTTCGATTTTCGTGAGCACGCGCTCGAGCGAGGCTGGCAATGTCAGCAGCGTGCGTCCGGCGTCGAGCACTTGCGTGAGCAACTGCTGCGCGTTCTGGGTCGCCCCGTCGCGATTGAGACCCAGGAACTTCTGCGCGTAGGGGATCGAGACGGCGACCAGATTGAAGTCCGGAGCCAGACCCGTTGCCAGCCCAGACAGCGTCCCAATCGCGCGACCGGTGAAGGCGAACTGTGCAGGAATCCGGAATGGCTGTCTGTACAGGAGATCTTCCAGCTCGTACGCCACGTCGCGCACGCTCAAGTCACGCACCTCGCCGAGTGTGATGCCGTGGTAGTGCTCCATCATCAGGGCCACGCCGCGTTCGATCACGCCGAGATTGGCGCCCTCGCCAATGAAGCCGAGCCGATTCAACGCGCTGACCATGGCGTGCGGATTATTGACCACAAAGCCGACGAACAGCTCCCTGAGGCCTTGTTTGGTCGTGCGAGTCAGCGAGCCGACCATGCCGAAGTCGACGAACGCGACGGTGGGGTCGTCCCCAGACAGGCCGGGTTGCACAAAGATGTTGCCGGGGTGCGGGTCGGCGTGGAAGAAGCCGATCTGAAAGAACTGATAAAAGTACGCTTCGACCGTGCGTTTGGCGACTTCGAATCGGCTGATACCGGCCGCTTCGAGCGCGGGGTAGTCGTTCACCTTGATGCCGTCGACCCACTCCAGCACAAGCACGCGCCGTGACGTGTAGCCCTCCATGACCCTGGGGATCAAGATGCCGCGTCGGTCGGCGAAGATCTCGGCGAAGCGTCGGGCGTTGGACGCTTCCTTGACGTAGTCGATCTCCTCGTAGATCGTGCGCTTGAACTCGCGGTAGAACGCCATCAGGTCGATGAACTGGCTGGTGTCGACGAACCGAGAAATGACCCAGATGACGAACCGGATGGTGCTCAGGTCCGTATCGACCAGCTGCTGGATGTTGGGGCGCTGGACCTTGACCGCCACTTCCTGACCCGTCGCGGCAAGCACCGCCTTGTGGACCTGACCAAGAGAGGCCGCGGCTGCCGCCTCCGGCTCGAGAGAGCTGAACAGCTCGTCAACCGGTCGGTGCAGCTCCGACTCGATCACCGATACAACGTGGCTGAACGGAGCAGGCGGGACTTCGTCCTGCAGTGATGCGAGCACGTCCAGTGCGCGCTGCGGCAACAGATCGGCTCGCGAGCTCAGAAACTGGCCGAGCTTGATCATCAACACGCCCAGCTCCACCGCGGTCTTGCGAAACGCGACCAGGACATCGATGAGCAGCTCGACGTTTGGTTGAACGTCGGGGTCGCCACGCTCGCGGGCACGGAGGACCCGCCGACGCTCGCGATAGATGACCCAGATGGTCCACAGCAGCAACCGCGAGACGCGCACGAAGCGGATCGCCTGCGTGAGGCGATTGATGCGCACGCGCGCGGCCCGCACACGCGGCGGCGGAGTCCNNCCTGCCATTCGAGGCTTCGAACCCTTGGGGATTGCCTATCGGTGCCAGACCAGCATGAACGTGGCGTTGATCACGACGAGGATGGCAAACACCGCCACCACCATGGATCCGGGTTTAGCCTCGAACCGCGTGGGCAGCGCCCCCGAATCAGGCCAGGCCCGAAAGGAAGGTGCGGAGCACGTCGGCCCCACGTCGCGGGTCCTGACACATCCACCAGTGGCCGAGCCCAGACAGGACGGCCACGTGCGCTCCGGCGCGCTCCGCCGCGCGACGGGCGAGCGCTTCACCGCCGGTGTAGTGATCCTCGGTCGGGATGATCACCAGGCCCGGGCGCGAGCGGAGTGGTGTGAGATCCGCACCCCACTGAGCCATCTTCGGCTGCGTAGCGGAGCGGTACAGAGACAGAATGCAGCGCCCCATGTCTTCACTGAACGCCGTGGCGCAGCGCTCGGCTGCTTGACTGGACATTCCGAGACCCTGGAAAAACGCGACGCGTCGCTCCAGCGGCACCGCGAGCTGTTGCGCAACGGCTTCTTCGCCAGCCCCTGGTGTTTGCCATACCTGAGCGCGCTCGTGCCAGACGTACGCCGGGTCGAAACAACCGGCGATGTCGGTCGCCCAGGAGCGCACGAGGTCCGGCCGCGCGGCGACCACGCGGCAGACGTGGCCACCGCCCCAGTCGTGTCCGACCAGGTCAACCGGCCTGTCGAGCCGCTCCAGCTCGCCGGCCAGCCAGGCGACGTACTCGTCACTGGTGGCTCCGAAGCCGTCCGGTACTGGAGCGCCGAAGCCGGGCGGGGACAGGGCCACCACGTCCTCGCGCTGCAGGTGCTCACGCAGCTCATCCCAGATCGCGTCGGTTTCCGGGTTGCCGTGCACCAGAACGAGGGGCATCTCGGGAACCCGTCAGGCGACGCCGGTCGCCAGGTGTAGCTGGCTAGACGCGCGGCTCACCGGTTGGCGGGCGACGACCAGCAGAGGGTAGACCAGCCCGAGCGCCGCGCCGTACAGCAGGTGGCGCACCAGCTCACCGGCGGCGGGCACCAGCCCCGCTCCGAGCCCAAGACCGAGTGGACCCGCGCCGAGCGCCGGCAGCACAACCAACCACGACGTGACAGTCGGCAGCAGCGCGAACGTCAGACCGCGTAACCAATCCGGCCCCCTCAGGCCAGCGACTGGCACGAACGCGGCACCAAGCAGCGTGCCGTGGCCAGCCGACACCAGTGCCGCCGTTTCAAGTAGCGCTCGCTCGGGCAAGTCGAGGCGAATCTCCTCGAAGACCGTCAGCACGACGCCGAGCGCCATCGTCATCTCGAGCGTGGCCAGCAGTCCGGCCTGCGCCGCCGGTTCGACCCGGCGCGATGGCCACAGGTTCGCCGCCGCGCGCCAACCCGGCAGCGCCCGGCGGCGTATCTGCCACGTCAGGTAGACCAGGCCAACCAGCAGCACCGCCGAAAGGAGCAGCCGCGCCGTCAGTCGCGGCCCTTCGAGCAGCATCACGACGCTCGGTCCGAGGGTGATGCCGACGATGGTCCACGCGCCGGCGTTGAGCAGCGTTCCGGCCAGCAGCGCGGGCATAAAGGTCCGGTAGGGGATGCACAGCACCCCGGACGCCAGCGGTGTGACAATGCGGCACCCAGGCACGATCCGACCGAGGAAGACGGCCCACGTGGCGTTACGCTCGACGAATGCCTCGGCCCGCTGCAGATGGCTCTCTCGCAGGTGCAGGAAGCGGCCGTAGCGCAGAATCAGCGGCCGCCCGCCGCGCCGCGCCAGCCAGTACAGACTCGACGCGCCGATCGCTGTCGCTGCCTCGACCACCACCAAGACGGTGAAGAGCTGCGCCTGTCCGGTGCTGACGCGGAAGCCCGCCCAGACCAGGGCCAAGTCGCCGGGCAAGGGAAGTGGAACGCCGGCTTCCTCGAGCAGGAAGACCAGGAACAGGGCCAGCTCACCTGACTGCTGGATAGCCCGCAGGAGCGCGCCAGCTACGAGGTCCCACACCGCTGACTACATCCCCCAGTATGCGGAGTGTACGCCGCTACGGCGCGAGAGGCCGAGCATTGTCCCGAGATGGCGGTGCTTCAGGTCGAAGTGTGCTGGGTGAATAGCCCGCCTTCAACCTCGTCCGTCTCTTCGCCTCGACCCAGCTTCAGCCAGCGCGCGTAGCGCGCGGTCCTGCGCCCCAGCGCCTCTGCCTGGGCCAGGTCCTCCTCGGTCGGCCCACCCGTCGACGTAGCGCCGTAGTACGACCCGCTGCGCACCATGCGCCGGCTCCACGGCAGGCCGACGATGATCATGCCGTGCGCCAGCATCAGGTGCAGCAACATCAGCAAGGTCATCTCCTGCCCGCCAGCACGCGACCAGCCGGTAGTAAAGGCGGCTCCCACGCGGCCGACCAGCTCACCTCGCTCCCAGGCCAGCCCAGCCTTGTCCAGTAACGCCTTCAGCGTGGCCGTCGGGCCGTGCCAGTTCGGCGAGCCGAGCACGATCGCGTCGGCGGCCACCAGCGCCTCAACGCTGGCTTGCTCGGGTGTGTGCTGGACGACTTCGACCTCAGGCACGCTCGCGGCGCCTGCCACGACTGCTTCTGCCAGCCGAGTGATCGGTGATTCAGGCTCGCCGTCGTACACGACGTAGACGCGCGTGAGGACCACGGGTGGTGCCAGTGTAAGCGGAGGCGGGCGAGTTCGAAGTGCTCGTCGGGAGCTCGATCGCGCTACCATAGGCGGCAATCCAGTCGCCGCACGAGGTAGGGAGGCGAGGACAGCGCGCATGCGTCTGAGCCCGCGCGAACAGGAGAAGCTGCTCATCTTCGTTGCAGCTGACGTGGCGCGCCGTCGTCAGACGCGCGGCCTCAAGCTCAACTATCCGGAGGCCGTGGCGATCATCAGCGCCGAGCTCATGGAAGCAGCACGCGACGGGCGTTCGGTTGCCGAGCTGATGAGCTGGGGCAAGCAGATTCTGTCTCGCGAAGACGTGATGGAGGGTGTGCCGGAGATGATTCCGGAAGTGCAGATCGAAGCCACATTTCCGGATGGAACCAAGCTGGTCACCGTGCACGAACCGATTCCGTGATTCCAGGCGAGATCATCCCAGCTACCGGCAAACTGATGCTGAACGCCAACCGTCACAGCGTCGAAATCGACGTCGAGAACGGTGGCGACCGGCCCATTCAGGTCGGATCGCACTTTCACTTCTACGAGGCAAACTCCGCGCTGCGCTTCGAACGTGACCGCGCACGTGGCTACCGCCTGGACATTCCTTCGGGCACAGCCGTTCGCTTCGAGCCTGGTGAGCGGCGGCGTGTCAGCCTGATTCCGCTCGCCGGGCGACGCGCAGTATTCGGCTTCAACGGCCACGTGAACGGTCCGCTCGACCAGGCACGCGGCTGATGCCTCGGGAGATCGATCGGAGCCGATACGCGGCGCTCTACGGGCCGACCGTCGGCGATCGCGCACGTCTGGCGGATACGGACCTGCTGATCCAGGTGGAGGAGGATCGCACACTCTACGGTGAGGAGGTCAAGTTCGGCGGCGGCAAGACCATCCGCGACGGGATGGGCCAGTCAGCCACTGCAACGGACGTACCGGACCTGGTGATCACCAACGCCCTGATTCTCGATCACTGGGGGATCGTCAAAGCCGACGTCGGAGTAAAGGATGGGCTGATCCGCGCGATCGGCAAAGCCGGCAATCCGGACATCATGGACGGCGTCGATCCGCTGCTCGTGATCGGCGTGGGCACGGACATCATTGCTGGCGAAGGACTGATCCTCACCGCCGGCGGGATCGACGCGCACATTCACTTCATCGCTCCGCAGCAGATCGAACACGCCATCGCGTCGGGGATCACCACGATGCTGGGCGGCGGCACCGGGCCCGCGACCGGCACGAACGCCACCACTTGCACGCCTGGCATCTGGAACCTCCACCGGATGCTGCAGGCCGCAGATGCCTTCCCGATGAACCTGGGGTTTCTTGGCAAAGGAAATTGCGCCA
>VBGG01000260.1:6254-8303 GCA_005883405.1 Chloroflexota bacterium
GAGGCCGGGTTCGTCGAAGACACGATTCGCGCCATCGGCGGGCGAACGATCCACACCTACCATACCGAGGGAGCCGGCGGTGGCCACGCGCCCGACATCATCAAGGTGGCTGGTCTCGAGAATACGCTGCCGTCGTCGACCAATCCGACTCGCCCGCTCACCGTCAACACCGTTCAGGAGCACCTGGACATGCTGATGGTCTGCCACCACCTGAGTCCGGATATCCCCGAAGACCTGGCGTTTGCGGAATCGCGGATCCGACCGGAAAGCATCGGCGCCGAGGACGTGCTGCACGATCTCGGCGCGTTGAGCATGATGTCGTCGGATTCCCAGGCCATGGGTCGAGTGGGCGAAGTGATCGTGCGAACGTGGCAGACCGCGCACAAGATGAAGGTCCAGCGCGGCTCGCTCGCGGACGACCCGCCGGAAAACGACAACGGCCGCGCAAAGCGCTATCTGGCAAAGTACACGATCAACCCCGCCATTGCGCACGGGATCAGTCACCTGGTCGGCTCCGTCGAGTCCGGCAAACTGGCGGACCTGGTGCTGTGGCGGCCCGCGTTCTTCGGCGTGAAACCCGAGCTGGTCTTGAAGGGTGGACTCATCGCTCACGCGGCGATGGGTGACCCCGGCGCATCGATTCCGACGCCGGAGCCGGTGCTGTACCGACCGATGTTTGCCGCCGCTGCACCCCGCGCGACGAGCGTGACCTTTCTCTCACAAGCGGCGCTCGAGGCCGGGATTGCCGCCGACCTGGGGCTGCGTACACGAGTCGAAGCCGTGCGGAACACGCGCAGCATCGGCAAGCGGCACATGGTGCACAACGCCGCGACGCCCGCGATCGAAGTCGATCCGGCGACCTACGCGGTCTATGCTGACGGAGTGCACCTGACCAGCGAGCCCGCGGCGACGCTGCCGATGGCGCAACGCTACTTCCTGTTCTGATGCGGCGCTGGCTGGACCTCCTGCAGGTTATCGATTCGTCCTTTCCGTCCGGGAGCTACGCGCATTCTTTCGGTCTGGAGAGCCTTGGCGCCGATCGGCTGGAGGCTCGCCTCAGCAGGCGTACACGCGTCCGCTAACAGCCCTCGACGCGCGGCTGCACGCGATGCTGTTGCCTCTTGAAGTCCGCCAGGGTAGCGCGTTGATCGGCACCGCCCTGCTGCGCGCCGCGTGCGAGCTGTTTCGTGATGCTCGGCTGAGCGAGTTCCTGGCGGTCGGACCTCACCGCCACCATGCCGTGGCATTCGGGGCGATCGCCGCGGCGCTCGACGTGCCGCCCAGGCTGGCGGCAGAGACGTACGCGTTCGTTTCGTTGCGTGGCCACGTCTCGGCCGCCCAGCGACTCGGCTGGCTGGGCCAGCGTGACGCCCAGCGCGTGCTGCACGCGCTCAAGCCGGAGGTGCGCATGGCCGCGGAGACGGCGTGCGGACTGCAGCTGGATGTGGCAGGAGGCTTTGCGCCGACGTGGGATGTCGCCGCGATGGCCCACGAGTTTGCCCCGGCGCGGATGTTTGCTTCATGAAGCCGCTTCGCATTGGTATCGGTGGTCCGGTGGGCTCCGGCAAAACGGCGCTGGTTGACCGCTTGTGCGTGGCGCTGCGTGATGAGCTGCAGATTGGTGTCGTCACCAACGACATCTACACCCGCGAGGACGCCGAGTTCCTCGTCCGCGCCGGGTCGCTTCCATCCGAGCGTATCCTCGCCGTCGAAACCGGTGGCTGCCCGCATGCGGCCATTCGTGAGGACGTGTCGATGAACCTGGCGGCAATCGAGACGCTGGTGGATCGCTTTCCGGGGCTGGATGTGGTGTTCGTCGAGAGCGGCGGAGACAATCTGACGGCGATGTTCAGTCCCGACCTGGCGGATGTGTCGATCTACGTGATCGACGTGGCGGGCGGCGACAAAGTGCCGCGCAAGGGCGGTCCCGGCGTGACTCAGTCCGAGCTTCTGGTGGTCAACAAGATCGACCTGGCGGATGCCGTCGGGGCGTCATTGGCGGTGATGGAGCGCGACGCGTGCAGGGTCCGCGATGGGCGTCCGGTGTTG
>VBGG01000261.1 GCA_005883405.1 Chloroflexota bacterium
GGCCTCCTGAACCCCATTCAGGTGCGCTACCAGGCTACGCTACCGCCCGAAGTAAGCGGCAGTATACCGTGTCCCGCGATGGAACAGTCAGCGCCGCCAGCGCTGGTCGAGATACGCGGGATGACCAAGGCCTTTCCGGGCGTGCAGGCACTGCTCGGGGTCGATCTCGATCTGCGCGCCGGGGAGGTCCACGCCGTGGTCGGCGAGAACGGCGCGGGCAAGTCGACGCTGATGAAGATCGTCGCCGGTGTGTACCGCCCGGACAGCGGCTCGATCCGCCTGGGCGGCGTGCCGATCCTCAACGAGAGTCCGCGCCAGGCGCTCGAGCGCGGCATCAGCATGATCCACCAGGAGCTGAACCTTGCGCCGAATCTGTCGGTGGCCGAGAACGTGTTTCTGGGTCGCGCGCCGACGCGCGGCGGACTGATCGACTGGCGGCGCCTGTATGCCGACGTGGAAGCGTTGGCCGATCGTCTGGGCATTGACCTCGACGTGCGCGCGCGCGTCGACGAGCTGAGTGTCGCGCGCCAGCAGATGGTCGAGATCGCCAAGGCGCTCTCGCTCGACGCGCGGGTCATCATCATGGACGAACCCACCTCCGCGCTCACCGAGCGCGAAACCGAGGCGCTGTTCGACATCATCGCCCGCCTCAAAAGCCACGGTGTCGCGGTGGTGTACATCAGCCATCGCCTCGACGAGATCTTCCGCGTCGCCGATCGCGTCACCGTTCTGCGCGACGGGCGGCTGGTCGGCACGCTGCCGATCGCCCAGGCGACTCAGCCGCAGCTGATCGGCATGATGGTCGGCCGCGAGCTGACCACGCTATTCCCCAAGGAATCAGTCGAGATCGGCGACCCGTTCCTGGAAGTGCGGCATCTCAGGCGCAAAGGCGCGCTCGAGGACATCAGCTTCGTGCTGCGTCGCCGCGAGATCCTCGGTCTGGCCGGGCTGGTGGGCGCCGGCCGCACGGAGCTGGTACGCGTCCTGTTCGGCGCTGACCCACTGGACGGTGGCGAGATCTTGCTCGAAGGTCGCCCCGTCCGCATCCGTCGCCCGCGCGACGCCATTCGCCTTGGCATGGGCTTCGTGACGGAGGACCGCAAGCTCCAGGGACTCGTGCTGGGGATGAACGTGCGCGAGAACGAAACCCTGGCCAGCCTGGCCCAGGTGAGCAAACTCGGGTTCCTGAACCTGGGCCGCGAGCGGACGCTGGCTGCCCGCCTGGTCGAACAGCTCGGGGTACGTACGCCCAGCGTGGAACAGGAGGTGGCGAACCTCTCGGGCGGTAACCAGCAGAAGGTCGTGATCGCCAAATGGCTTGCCACGCGGGCGCGCATTCTCATCCTCGACGAGCCGACGCGTGGCATCGACGTGGGGGCGAAGGCCGAGGTGCACGCGTTGATGAGCCGCCTGGCGAGTCAGGGCGTCTCGATCCTGATGATCTCGAGCGAGCTGCCCGAGATTCTGGGAATGTCAGATCGCATCCTGGTCATGCGCCAGGGCCGCCTCAGCGGCGAGTTCACCCGCGACCAGGCCTCGCAGGAGGCCATCCTGGCCTGCGCCGCATGACCGTCGTCGCCGCGCCGGTCCCCGAGGTACGGGCTCGACCCGCCGTAGTCCCGGGGCTGGGCAACCGCTTCCTGCAGCGCTACGGCACGCTGCTGATCCTGCTCGCGCTGTGTCTTGTGTTCACGATCATCGGGCCGTGGCGCACCACCCGCGATGCGTGCAACCTGTGGCAGCAGGTCACCAGCCTCAGCCTGGTCAAGAACGGCCAGTTGTGCGCGCCCGTGTTCGCCTCACAGGTCAACATCCTGAACCTGGTGCGTCAGGTGTCGGTCATCGGCATCGTGGCCCTGGGCGAGATGCTGGTGATCCTGACCGGCGGCATCGATCTGGGGGTCGGCTCGATCGTCGGGTTCGCTGGCGTCGTCGCTGCCACGCTGCAGCGCGACAACGCCGGGCTGTTGCCAAGCGTGCTGGTGCCATTGCTGCTGGGCGGCGCCACCGGACTGGTCGTCGGCACCGTGGTGACAAAGGGCAACGTGCCGCCATTCGTCGCTACGCTGGGCGTGCTGGCTGGCCTGCAAGGCGCGACGCTGGTCTTCACCAATGCCCAGCCGATCACCGGCCTCAAGGACGACTTCCGCACGATCGGCACGGGGTACGTGGGCGACATCCCACTGCCGATCGTGATCTACGCGGTGGCGATCGTGGCGACCGCCGTCCTGCTCGGGCGTACCAGCTTCGGACGGGGCATCTATGCCATCGGCGGCAACGAGAGCGCCGCGCGACTGTCGGGCATCCGCGTCGACCTGTTCAAGACGCTGGTGTTCGTGATCTCGGGACTCGGGGCTGCGCTGGGCGCGCTGATCCTGACCGCGCGGCTCAACTCCGGTCAGCCGAACTCCGGCCAGGGCTACGAGCTGGACGCCATCGCCTCGGTCGTGATCGGCGGCACCAGTCTGTCGGGAGGACGCGGTACCGTTCTTGGCACGCTGTCCGGGGCGCTGCTGATCGGCGTGCTGTCGAATGGGCTCGTGCTCATGAATGTTTCGCCGTACTACCAGCCAATCATCAAGGGCGCGATCATTGTCGGCGCCGTGCTGCTCGACCAGCTCGGTCGTCGCCGCCGCACGTGAATCATCGACACACAAGGAGGGAGACCGTGAAACCATCGTGTTTGCCCCGCTTGTTGGCCGCAAGCCTGCTCGTGGCCATGCTGTTGGCGCCGGTGCCATCGGCCAGCGCGCAACAGTCCATGACGATCGCCTATTCGGTACCCGGATTGAACTTCCCGTTCTTCGCCGTGATGCTCGATGGGGCGGCTGCCGCGGCGGCTGAACGCGGAGATGTCAGCATCCTCACGCTCGACGGCCAGGATGCGGATGCCGTGCAACTGGCCGGCTGTGAGAACGCGCTTGCGCGCGGCATCAGTGGCATGGTGATCAGCCCACGCACCGTCGACGGTCTGGCCGGCTGCTTCAGCGCCGCCCAGGCGGCTGGCGTGCCCGTGGTCACGGTCGACCGCCGCGCGGCGCCCGGCACGCCGGTGCTGGCGCATGTTGGCGCGGACAACGTCTCAGGCGGACGTGCCGCTGGACGCTTCATCGCCGAGAAGCTCGCGGGCAAGGGCCGCCTGATCGAGCTTACGGGCACGCCGGGCGCCTCGCCAGCCATCGACCGCAGCTCGGGGTTCAACGAGGTGGTGGGGCAGAACCCGGGGCTGGTGGTCATCGCCCAGCAGACCGCCAATTTCGACGCCGCTACCGCGCTGACGGTCACCGAGAACATCCTCACCAGCATCGGCTCGACCCCCGACAATCCTGGCTTCGAGGGATTGTTCGCCGCCAACGACGATATGGTGACCGGCGCGGTCCAGGCGATCCAGGCGCGCGGCCTCGATCCGGGCCAGTTCGTGATCGTCGGGTTTGACGCGCTCAAGAGCGCGCTGGACCTGATCCAGGACGGCAAGCTAAGCGGCACGGTCGATCAGTTTCCCAACGAGCAGGCCCACAAAGCGGTCGGCGTGCTGGCCGACTTCATCCAGAATGGCACCCAGCCCGAAGCGGACATCCTGTTGCTGGACCCGAAGGTGATCAGTATCGACAACATCAACGACGCGTCAACGCCGCACTAGACGTCGAAATCGCCTCTCCCTTTGGGAGAGGCCGCGCGCAGCGCGGGTGAGGGGTGCGTGACAGCGGAAGCGTTCGTGCTCGTACGCACCCCTCACCCCAGCCCTCTCCCAGAGGGAGAGGGAGTTGTTGAACCTTACGCGCGTTGCGCGCGGTACGGCTCGAAGCGCCTCACCACTTCTTCCAGGGTCGAGCGGACCTGGTCCGGGCCGGCGGAGAAGCGGCGCAGGTGCACGCTGCGGGCGACGTCGCCGTCCACCTCGTGCAGGCCATCGCACACGTCCAACGTAGCCGGGTCGCGGCCGGCGGCGGCGAAGGCTTCACGCAGGCGAGCGACGGCGGAGGCCTTCTGCGCCAGCGACATGCCCAGCCCGCCGTACGGCATCCAGCCATCTCCGAGCGTCACGATGCGACGGATCTGGCGCGGCGTGAACTTGCCGCCGAACCACACGGGAATCCGTTCGCCTGGCGCCGGCCGCGGCGAGCAGAACATCCCGTCGAAGTTCACCGTCGGCGAATGAAAGCTGGCCGGCGCCTCAGCCCAGAGTGCGCGGCAGGCGCCGATGTTGTCGTCGAGGACCTGTCCGCGTATCTCGTACGGCACACCCAGCGCGTCGTATTCGTCCTTCTGCCAGCTGGCCGTCACCCCGAGCACAAAGCGGCCGTGCGAGATAGCCTGCAGCGTGGCGGCGGTCTTGGCCAGCAGTCCGGCCGGCCGTAGCGGGGCGATCACGATCGCCGACAGGAGCTTGATGCGCTCGGTGGCGCCGGCCATCGCCGCGAGCGTGGTCAACGCCTCCGGCTGCGGCTGCTCCAGGTGGTGCCATTCCCAACCCTGGCCCGCTTGCAAGGCGTTCAGCCCCATGAGCACGTGCTCGGTGACGTCGATGAAGTCCACGCCCAGCTGATCGGCGGCGCGGGCGACCTCCAGCAGGCGGTACTGCTCGTGCGGGGCGAACATCGCGCCTTCGGCGGTGACATCCAGCCTCAAAGGTCGGCCTGACTGCTCAGTCACTGGACAGCCCCAGAAGCCGCAGCGCATTGCCACTTTTGATGCGATCGCGATCGCTCGCGGACAGACCCTCGACCGTCTCGAGCACTTCGAGCGGGTGCTCCTCGCCCATATCGAATGGGTAGTCCGTGCCCAGCACCACCTGCGATGCGCCCAGCTGGCGGATGATGTGGGCCACGTTCTCGGGCTTATAAACGAGCGTGTCCACGAAAACCTGTCGCAGGTAATGGCTGGGAGGATGGGGAATCGTTTGCGCCTCGGGTCGCACCTCGAAGCCATGGTCGCTGCGCGGCGTGTACGACGGCAGATATCCGCCGCCGTGCGCCGCGCAGATCTTCAGGCGCGGATGTCGCTCCAGTACGCCGCCGAAGATCAGGTGCGACAGCGCGATCGTTGTATCCAGCGGGTTGCCGATGACGTTGGCGAGGTAGTACTTCGACAGTCGCTGGCCCAGCGTTGACCCGGACGGATGCATGAAGATCAACGCGCCGAGCTGCTCGGCGGCGGCCCAGAACGGCTCGAGCCGCTCGTCGTCGAGCTCCATGCCGTTCACGCGGGTGGAGATCTCGGCGCCGCGCATGCCCATCGAGCCCATGGCTGCCTCGAGCTGACGCGCGGCCATTTCGGGAAACTGCAGCGCGACCAGGCACAGCCCCACCAGGCGCTCCGGCTTCGCCCGACACAGGTCGGCGATATGGCTGTTGGCGGCCTCGACGATCTGCTCGGCCAGGTTGCGCTCGGCCCAATAACCGAAGTTGGCGATGTGGCTCGGCACGTGGCTGACGACCTGCATGTCGATGCCCTGGCGGTCCATGGTTTGAAGGCGGACGTCGAGGCTGTCGAAGGCGGCCTGGTAACGCGTCTGCATGAGGCGCTCGTTGTGCGGGTTCGGCGGGCCCTGCCGATCCGCCGTCAACGCGGCCAGCCTGGGCGAACGGGCATGCGCATGGATATCAATGGTCGAGGGCACCCTCGGATGGTAGCGGCGGGTATCATCCGCCAGCGTGGCGGTCTCGGCGGGCGGCATTGAGCAGGCGCTCGCCGCCAGCATCCCGTCGCTCGCCAGGACTCCCGAGCCATTCCGCGTGCTCGACGCGGAGGGTCGGTGTGAGGGCTACCAGCCCGATCTGACGGACGACGAGCTGCGCTCAATGTACCGCTGGATGGTGTTCGGTCGGCAGCTCGACGAACGCGGTCTCCAGCTCCAGCGCCAGGGGCGCCTCGGCGTGTGGGGCCCGATGATCGGCCAGGAGGCGGCCCAGGCAGGGCTCGGTCAGGCGATGCGGCCGGGCGATTGGATAT
The DNA here is from genome assembly GCA_005883405.1 of Chloroflexota bacterium. Taxonomy (GTDB): domain Bacteria; phylum Chloroflexota; class UBA6077; order UBA6077; family CF-72; genus CF-72. The sequence goes on from VBGG01000261.1 coordinate 5,953, forward strand.
TCCCGTCCTACCGCGAGGCGATCGCGCTCAGCATGCGCGGCCTGGAGCTGACCGAGCTGTTCGCCTATTACCGCGGGCTGTACTGGCCGGCCGACCCGTTTGCCACCGGCGTCTTTCCGGTGCAGATCGTCATCGGCGACCAGGCGCTACACGCTGTCGGCGCGGGCATTGGCTTCGCGCTCCAGCAGCAGCGGCACGTCGCGATCGGGGTTGTTGGCGACGGGGCCACGTCGCAAGGCGACTTCCTGGAAGCGCTCAACTTTGCCGGCGTGTTCAATTCGCAGGCCGTGCTGTTTGTGCAGAACAACCACTGGGCCATCAGCGTGCCGCGCACGCGTCAGACGGCGAGCGAGACGCTGGCCCAGAAGGGGCTGGCGCAAGGGGTCACCGGCGTGCTGGTCGACGGCAACGACGCACTGGCGGTGTACGCGGCCAGCCACTGGGCGATCGAACGAGCCCGTCGAGGTGATGGACCGGCGCTGGTGGAAGCGCTTACCTACCGAGTCGGCGCGCACACCACGGCGGACGATCCACGTCGCTACCAGCCGCCCGAGGAGATCGACGAGTGGCGCAGACGCGATCCGCTGCCGCGGATGCGGCGCTACCTCGAAGAGCGCCAGCTGTGGGACGAGGACGCCCAGCGCGAGGCGGTTCGCGAGGCGCTTGCGCGCATAGATCACGCCGTCGAGGAGGCCGAGGCGATGCCGGTGCCCACGCTGCGCGAGTACGTCGAGGTGGCCACGTGAGCCGGAAAGCGTTTTCCGCATGCCGATGCATGGTGGCCGGCAACGCACCCTCACCCCGCGCTCCGCTGCGCTCCACGGGGCAGGCCCAGCCCTCTCCCAGAGAGAGAGGGAGACCTTCTTGATGGCCGAAGTCGTGATGCTCCAGGCCATCAATCGGGCGCTGGAGCAGGCGCTCGGGGCCGACGAGCGTGTGCTGGTGATAGGCCAGGACGTCGGCAAGCTGGGTGGCGTCTTCAGAGCCACCGACGGTCTTCAGGCCCGCTTCGGACCACAGCGCGTGTTCGACACGCCACTTGCTGAATCGGCAATCGTCGGCACGGCATTTGGCATGGCGCTCACCGGGCTTCGGCCAGTGGCTGAGATCCAGTTCATGGGCTTCATGTACAAGTGCGCCGATCAGCTCGTAGCCCAGGCTGGCCAGATCCGTGCTCGCACCTGGGGCAAAGCTACGGCGCCACTGGTGGTGCGCACGCCGTATGGCGGCGGGGTGCGCACGCCCGAGCACCACTCGGACAGCCTGGAAGGGCTGCTGATGGGCAGCCCGGGCGTCAAGGTAGTCGTGCCCAGCACCGCCCTGGACGCGGCCGGCCTGCTGCTGTCGGCTATCGCCGATCCCGACCCGGTGGTCATGATGGAACCGATTCGGCTGTACCGCGGCGTCCGCGAGGAGCTGCCTGAGCGGCTTCAACCCGTGCCGCTCGGCACCGCGCGGATACGCCGCGCGGGCCAGGACGTGACGCTCGTCGCCTGGGGCGCGGTAGTGCCCTCGGCGTTGGATGCCGCCCAAGCGGTCGCCTCCGAAGGCATCGACGTCGAGGTGGTTGATCCGCGCACCCTGTCGCCTCTGGATTGGGACACGTTGGGCGCATCAGTCGAGAAGACCGGACGGCTGATAGTGGCACACGAGGCGCCGCGCACCGGCGGACCGGGGGGTGAGCTGGTGGCCAGCCTGGTCGAGCGCTGCTTTTACGCGCTGCGCAGCCCGCCGCGGCGCGTGGCGGGCGTGGACGTGGTGTACCCGCCGCAGCTGCTGGAGGATGACTATCTGCCGGATGCGCGGCGAATCGCCGCGGCGCTGCGCGCGAGCATGGAAGAGTAGGTGTCATTCGAGTTCAAACTGCCCGATCTCGGCGAGGGCATCCGCGAGGCTCAGCTGCTGGCCTGGAAGGTTCGGCCGGGCCAGCAGATCGCTGCGTTTGAACCGCTGTGCGAGGTGGAATCCGCCAAGGCGGCGGTTGAGTTGACAGCCCCCGTAGCGGGCCGCGTCGTCGATACACGTTTTTCTGAAGGCGAGACGGCGCGCGTCGGCGACGTCCTGGTGACCATCGACACCGGTGGCGATGGTGAATGGTTCGGGATCGTGGGCAGCCAGCCGGTCGCCTCGAAGCCTCCCGCGCCACCGCCCACCCCACAGCCGAGGGTTGCGACCACCCCGCTGCAGTCCGATGCCTCGCCGATGCCTGGTTCGTTGGGAAACAAGCTGCGCGCGGCACCCTTCGTCAGGAAGCTGGCGCGTGAGCGCGGCGTGCGGCTGGAGGAGGTCACCGGATCAGGACCGCAAGCCCGAGTGCGCATCGCGGACGTGGAGGCCCACGTGCAAGCAGCAGCGAACGTGGAGACCCACGCCGAGGCAGTGGTCCCACTGCGCGGCTTGCGCAAGTCGATCGCCGACCACATGGTGCAGGCCTGGCGCAACGCGCCGCAGGTCACCTCCATGGACCTGCTCGACGCCACCGAGCTGGTGCGGGTGCGCGACGTGCTCTCGCCGGCCGCTGCAGCCGAAGGGGTGAAGCTCACGTACCTGCCCTTCTTTGTGAAGGCCGCGGTGGAGGCGCTGCGAGCGGTGCCCGAGGCGAACGCGGTCGTGGACGACGAGCGGCAGGCGATCGTGCTGAAGCAGGAGTACCACATCGGCATCGCCACGGCCGTGCCCGGCGGGCTCGTGGTGCCGGTCGTCCGCCATGCCGATCGGCGGACGCTGATCGAGATCGCCAGCGAGATCGAGCGCCTGGTCTCGGCGGCGCGGGAGCGGCACGGCGCGCCGGCCGATCAGACTGGCAGCACGTTCACCATCACCAGCTTCGGCGGGCTGCCAGGTAGTCCGCTGTTCGCCACGCCGATCGTGAACTATCCCGAAGTGGCGATCCTTGGCCTGGGTCGCATCGACCTCCAGCCCAGAGTCGTCGACGGACAGGTGGTCCCGCGCCAGTCGATCGGCGTGTCATTCACGTTCGATCATCGTGTGCTCGACGGCGAGGGCGCCGGACGCTTCATGTCCGCGCTGAAACGCTTCATCGAGCAGCCCCTCGAGCTGTTGCTGCGCTTGCGTTAGCCGTGGACCAGCTCGCGGGCGAACTCGGCGTCGAAGCTTTGGACCACACGGCGATCGCGGTGCGCGACATCACGTCGGCGCTGCCGCTGTATCGCGACCTGTTGGGTGGCGTCCCCAACGGGTTCGAACGCCTGTCACAAAAGAGCTTCATGTGGCTCACACTGCGCTATCCCAACGGCAGCCAGATTGAGCTCCTGCAGCCGATTGATGACGGTGGCTTCGTCAAAAGCTTCCTGGACCGGTACGGGGAAGGCGTGCACCACATGACCTTCATCGTCGGCGACCTCAGGCGCGCCGTCGAACGAGCCAGAGCCGCCGGGCTACGCGTCGTCGACGAGGACTACCGCGACCCGCGCTGGCAGGAGGCGTTCATCTCACCCCGCAGCGCGTTCGGCACCATCATCCAGCTGGCACAGACCAGCCTGAGCGTGGCTGAGCGCGAGCGCCACTGGTCGGTAGCGGCCATGGATCGGTAGTAGAAGGCCGCTGCTCACGCTCGTCCCGGGTGATGGGATCATGCGTCCGCTGAGATAGACTTCGGGAGCGCTAAACGGTTTACAGTGCCGCAGCCGCAGCCGCCCGAGGCCGTTGCACGCTCCTATCTCCATGAATGGCAATCGACCCGACCTCCGGGAGGGGCAGGCACGCACGCTGCGCGCGCTGGATCAGCTCTCGACGTCGGCAGGCCGCAGCCTCGATCCGGCCGAGCTGGTGAAGCTCGTCGCCGAACAAGCGGGCGAGCTGCTGCATGGCGACGCCGTCGCGCTGTACCTGTGGGATGAAGCGGCTGGCCAGCTCAACCCCGTCTTCAGCAACGATCCGCGGCAGCCGTTGGACGATCAGCCGCTGCGCGCGGGTGAGGGCGCCGCGGGACAGGCTATTTTGCGTCGGCAGTCGGTCGTGGTCGACGAATACGACGGCTACGAGCACGCCGTGGCATGGGCTCTGGCGCGCAAGCTGAAGTCAGTCGAAGCGGTGCCACTGCTGTTGCGCGATCGACCAATCGGGGTGCTGGTCGTGCGCTTCTACTCAGCACGACCCGAGCACGGTCCCGAAGACGAGCGCATGCTCGCGCTGCTGGCAGCCCAGGCCGCACCGGCGCTCGAGGCGGCTCGCCTGTACGCCGCCACCACGCTGCAGCGCGAGCACGAGCGGGCGCTGCGCGAGGTCACCCAGGCGCTAGCCGAAAACCTGGCCGAACGCCAGGTGCTCGATCTCGCCGTCTACTACAGCTCGCAACTGTTCAGGTCGCCATATGCGCGCATCTGGCTGCTCGAACCCGACGGCCAGCTGACCTGCGCCGCGGCGGAAGGCTACGTCCACGAGGAGACGCTCAACCGCCGGCTGTCCATGCACAGCACATCCGGCCATGTCGCTCAACAGCAAGTGGTGAACCTGGCCAACGCGCCGGCTGAGATGAGCTGGACCTTCAACCGCGAGTTCGGCGAACGGACGGGGCTCGGAGCCTATCTGGGCGCCGGTCTTTGGCGCGCGGGAGAGTCACTTGGTGTCCTCGAGGTGATGCGCCAGGCCGGCAATCGCTTCAGCGACGTCGAGGAACAGCTACTCGTCAGCCTCGCCAATGCCGTGGCTGTCGCGGTGAGCAACGCCCGCACACGCGCCGCGGTGGAGCGGCTCGCACGCGAGGCCGAGCAGCGGGCCGACGCGTTGCGTCGGCGCGACGCGATCCTCGAGGCGGTCGCGTTCGCGGCCGAAAAGCTGCTGAGCACGCCCGAGTGGGAGCAGAGCATCGATGCGGTGCTCCGCCAACTCGGCGCTGCCACAGGTGTCAGCCGGGTGTACATCGTGCCCTCGGGTGCCAACCGATCCGGAGCTGGCGAGGCGAGCCCGCACGAGTGGACCGCATCCGGCGTCGCCTCGCGTGCTGACCTGCCCGCGAGCGGATCCTACCTGGAGGGTCTGGGGCTCGGCCGCTGGGAGGCGATCTTGAAGGCGGGTGGCATCGTCGAAGGCACGCTGGGCAGCTTTCCGTCCGACGAGCAGGTGACGCTCGCTGCCCAGGGCGTGTGGTCGGTGGTGGTGGTGCCCATCTTCGCCGGATCGGCGTCGTGGGGATTCATGGGCTTCGACGATTGCGCGGAAGAGCGCATCTGGCCGCCGAGCGCGGTCGAGGTCCTCAAAACCGCCGCTGGCACGCTGGGCGCTGCGATTCTGCGCCGACGTGCCGAAGCCGAACGCCTGGAGCTCGTCCGTGAGCAATCGGCACGGGTCGAAGCTGAGGCGGCGCAGCGGCGTCTCGGGTTCCTGGCCGAGGCGAGCCAGATCCTGGCGGCGTCGCTGGATTACGAGACGAGCTTGCAAGGCGTCGCCGATCTGATCGTCTCGGGCATGGCGGACTCCTGCTTCGTGGACATCCGTGAGCCCGACGGCTCAACCCGGCGCATCGCCTCGTCCTCCAGGGGAGGCGCCATTTTGCACGTGAGTTCCGAAAGCGTTGCCGAGCCGCTGACCGCGACCGTCATGCGTATCGGTCAGCCGCGATTGGAGCCTAGTGTTCTGGCCGTGCCGCTCGTCACCCAGGCTGGCATCACCGGCGTACTCACCTGGCTGGCTTCACGGGATCGACCCTTCTTCGGTGTGCAGGAACTGGAGCTGGCCCAGCACGTCGCCCGCCGCTGCGCGCTCGCCATCGACAATTCGCGTCTGTATCGTGAAGCGCGCAC
>VBGG01000262.1 GCA_005883405.1 Chloroflexota bacterium
CGTTGATCTGGCTCATCGCGGTCTTGAACGCCTCGGCGCTCGAGCCGGAGTTCCACGCAATGACGTTGATGGTGACCGGTCCAGCGCCGGCGCCGGCGGGCGCGGCGGCGGCAGGTGCGCTCGTCGCCGGGGCGCTGGTGCCGGCCGGAGACGGGATGGACTGACCGCAGGCGGCCGCCACAACGGCTCCTGCGCCCAGAGCGAAAGAACCAAGCAGACGCCGACGGCTCAGAGACATGCCGAACCTCCCTCGCTTCTCACTGTTTCCGACGAGAGTGTCGTATGCAGATCAGGCTTCCCGGATTGAGTGCCCGGGAAGCGGTCATGGCTGCTCCCCGAACTGCCTGACTGTATGCCGCAGTATACCGTCGCAATCCGGCCCTGTCTAGCGCGGTCCGGTGCATCGGCACGCGGACCAACATCATGGGGTGCCGTTAAGATTTGGAGCCTCATGAAGATTGAGAAGATCACGCCATTCCTGGTCGACAGGTGCCTGCTGGTGCGGGTCTACACGGACGCCGGCATCGTCGGCACCGGCGAAGCCGGTTTGTGGGCGCACCACAATCTGGTCTACGAGGCCATCAACCAGCTCAGCGAGTACTACGTTGGCAAGGACGCGAGCACCATCGAGCACCACTTCCAGACGGTCTCGCGGGACACGCACTTCCAGGGCGCCGTGCTGAGCGCCGCCATGAGCTCCATCGACATTGCGCTCTGGGACATCCTCGGGAAGTCGCTCGGAAAGCCGGTCTACCAACTGCTGGGCGGCAAGCTGCGCGACAAGGTAAAGGTGTTCGCCAGTGTCGGCGGCCCCACCCTGGACGAGCGCGCAAAGCAAGCCGCCGAGTTTGTTCAGCAGGGGTACGTCTCGCTGCGTACCATCCCCTTCTTTGACGGCTGGGAGCAGCGCCCGCCGACGCAGGCGATCACCGACGCTGTCGAGATCGTCAAGGCGATCCGGGAGGCTGTCGGGTACGGTATCGACCTGGGAGTTGAGGTCCACCGCAACTTCAGCAAGGCCGAGATCGTGGTGTTCGGCAATGCGGTGCTGCCCTTTCGCCTGCTGTACATCGAGGATCCGCTGGCACCTGAGAGCACCGACTCGCTGCGCTACGTTGCCGCGAACATCAACGTGCCGATCGCGGCGGGTGAGCGCTCGTACAACCTGTTCCAGTTCAAAGAGATCATCGACACTGGTGCGGTGGCGCTGGTCCGTCCGGACCTCTCGCTGGCCGGCGGCATCACCCAGGTGAAGAAGATCGCGGCGGTGGCAGAGTCGGCGTTCGTCGGGATCTTCCCGCACCTGATGGGCAGCCCGATCAACATGGCGACGTACGTCCAGGTTGACGCGGCCATCCCGAACTATTTCTTGCAGGAGGCGTATCCGGTCGCCGACCTCGTGGTGCCGGATCGCCCGGGCATCGGCGTGGAGATCCGCGAGGAGAAGTTGGCGAAGTTCCCGTACCGGCCCCACACGATCGGGGGCTGGTTCAAAGAAGACGGCTCCGTCGCACACTAGAAGAATGAAGAGAAGGACAGCAACGTGCGGCTGAAGGATAAGGTGGCGCTGATCACCGGCAGCGCCCACGGCATCGGTGCCGTGTACCTGGCGTCTGACGATGCCCGGTACGTCACCGGCACCTGCCTCCTGGTGGATGGCCGCATGCTGCTGCCGCCCATCACCGAAATTTAGGAAGTGCTGATCAGCCAACGACACAGGTCGACCAGAAACGCCGGGTACAAATGGACGACTTCGTTTCCGGTTGGCAGCTTGACGCGCTTCTCGCCCCAGTCGACAATCCCGCCGGCCCAGTGGGGCATCACGTCCGGCGCGAGTGCGCCGACTCGCCCGGCGCCGCGCTGCCATACAGTTAGCACCGGCGTCGTTGTCTTCTCGAGCCTTGGCCGCAGCTCGGCGTCGACATACAAGCGGTGGCCATCGACGAGCACCGTGCCGCCCTCCCGTTGTCGTACGCCGTTGTAGCCGACGACCACGCACGGCTCCTGGTCGCGGATCGAGACAATCGCCGGGTGACTCTGGCGGCGGGCGACTAGCACAGTGCCAAGCGGCGAGTTCACGCGGTCATCCTCGACACCGATCTCGACTGGCAGCAGTTCGGCTATCAGTGAGCCGTAGTAGCTGCCGCGTGGCCCACCGAACGAGGCCCGGCCGCCGATCATCAGCAGACCACAGCCGCCGCGCTCCACTGCGGCGGCGATCGTCGCCCGGTGCGCCGCATGCAGGTTGCGAGCCGGATAGTCGGTCAGCACGACCAGGGCGTGTTCACCGAGCCGCCGCTCGGGCTCGCTCCCGGCCAGCGGTTGACCCGAATGGAGCTTCGTCAGACGGAACGCGGTGCTCAAGGCGCCCTCGACGTAGCTGTTGTGGGGCGCCTCCCCAAGGAATAGGACCTCCGGCGCGTCGGCCGGTGCCTCAGTGAGAGCGATCATCGCAAGCAGGGATGCTAAATCACGGGCAAGGCTCCGGCTCAAGGACAACGTGCGGCATTACCCTTGGGGCCATGAACAAGAAGGTCAGCCAGCTCAAAGCATGACCGGCAGCAAGATTCGGTTCGGCATCGTCGGGACCGGAGGCATCGCCAACACTCACGCTGCGGCCCTGGCCGCCCTCGGGGAAGATGCCGAGATCGTTGCCTGCTGCGATATCGCGGCGGACCGCGCCGCGGACTTCGCCGAGCGGTGGGGCGTCCAGCATCACTACGATTCAGCTCGCGCCATGCTGGACGCCGGGAGCCTCGACGTCATTTGCGTATCGACGCCGCATCCTCAGCATGCCGAGCCGCTGGTGCTGGCTGCCGAACGCGGCATCCATGGCGTCGTGGAAAAACCGTTTACCGCCACGCTGGCGGACGCCGACCGCGTTCTCGAAGCGGCGGCCAGGTTCGGGACGATGGTCTCGACCATGTCGCAGCGGCGGTGGTTTCCGGCCGCCCAGCGGGTCCGCCAAGCGCTCGACACCGGCAAACTCGGCGCACATGCGCTGCTGGGCGAATCGTACTGCGAGATGTGGCGCGACCAGGCGTATTACGCGCGGGACACCTGGCGCGGGCGGTGGGATACAGAGGGTGGCGGCGTGCTGATGAACCAGGCGCCGCACAACATCGATTTCTTGCTGTGGTTCATGGGGCCGGCTGAAGAGATATTCGGCTATTGGGGCAACCTCAACCACCCGTATGTCGAGATTGAAGACAACGCCGTCGCCGTCATCCGCTTCCGCTCAGGCGCACTGGGCATCCTCAAGGGCACGGTATCGATGAACCCCGAGCGGCGGATCCACGGCGTCACGCTGGTCGGCGAATCGGGCGCCACGGTGAGCTTTGACTGCTGGCAGGTCAAGGACGCCGAGCGGCGCGTAGCGAGCGGCCCATGGGACGTGGGTAGCAACGATATCTGGACTATTCCCGACCCGGCGCAGCAGCCGGTCACCAAAGCGGACGCGATCGACTTTAGTTCCGGTGGTCTGCCCAATTTTCACGCCCACCAGTTGCGCGACGTAGTCGGCGCGATTCGAGACAAACGTCCACCAGCGGTAACCGGCATCGATGGACGACGCGTCGTCGCCATCATCGAGGGGATCTACGAATCGGGCAAGACCGGCAGGCCCGTGAAACTCAGTGACTGAGAATAGGGATTGCGAAGGTCAGCTAAACAGGATGCAGACCGGTGCGCCCACCTGCGTGACGTCGCCGGTGGGCATGAGTTGCCCGCGCTGGTGATCGATGCGAAAGTGCACGATCGTGTCGCTGTCCTGGTTGGCGGCGTACAGGAACGTGCCCGTTGGATCGATAGCGATGTTGCGCGGGGTGCGGCCCTGAGTCGGCGTGTGGCCCACGGCGGTCAGAAGCCCGGTGGCCGGATCAATGCCAAAGATGGCAATGGAGTCGTGCCCGCGATTGGAGACATACACGAACCGACCGGCGGGATCGACCACGATCTCAGCGGTCGAGCAGCCATCGCGCGGGCCGCCTTCGGGTAGGGTCGACAGCACCTGGAGCTGGCCGAGCGCACCGCGCTCATCGTCGTAGCTGAACGCAGTAATGGTCATGTCAGCCTCGCCGTTGACGTAGGCGTACCGACCGCTCGGGTGAAAAGCGAGGTGACGCGGCGCCGCACCAGCGTGCAGCAACCCGAACGCCGGCTCGTTGGGAACGAGCCTGCCGGTGTCCGCGTCAAGGCGGTAGATCATCACCTTGTCGATGCCCTTATCCGCGACGAGGACCCGCCGGCCCGGCAGATCAAAGTCCACCCAGTGCGCGTGCGGACCCGCCTGGGTCGGACCCGGCCCGGACCCCTCATGCTGCTGGAGGTCTGAGGCCGGCCCCAGGCGACCGTCAGCGTCAACCGGCAGGACCACGACACTGCCATGTTCGTGGTTGGCGACAAGTACCCAGCGTCCGGTCGGATCGCAGCACAGGTGACATGGCTCACCACCCAGGCTCGGCTGATGACTCAGCGGCGAGAGCTGGCCCGTCGAACTGTCAACTTTGAACGACGCTACCGCGCCACCAGCGAGGCCCAAGCCCTCGCTCACCGCGAACAGAAATCGGCGCCGCGGATCGAAGGTCAGAAACGACGGGTCGACTTCGGCGATGGACTGCGCGAGCACGAGCTGCCCGTTTAGCGGATCCTGCTGGAAGACGTGAATGCCCTGGGACCTGCCTGAACGTGTGTACGTCCCAACGTACACGAGGTTTCGCGTTGTTGCGTCGACCGCTGCTAGCACCACCACAGACTACGGGTCAACCTGGCACGTCTGCCGTCGGCTGCAGCTGGCGCCCGCGGACAGCCTGGATGGCCGCAGCCAGGGAGTCGGCACCCTCCAGTACGGAGAAAACCGTGTGATAGGAGCGCGATTCGCCTGCGCCGAGCCAGATCATCGACCCGTTGGCCCGGGCCGCGGCTTCGCCGCCAACGTCATGCGTCGACGGCTCGAGTCCTACAGCATAGGCACCTTCGCGCAGGTGCAGCCACTCGAAGAAGTACGGAAACTCGTTCACGGACCATTCGAGCTGCAGGCCCATCTGCAATTTTTCGTTGACCAGCACTGCCGATACGCTGCCAGCCGCGGCAGCCACCAGGTCATGCGCGTACACCTGCTCGACGAATCCGGACTGCGGTGCTGGGAACCGCTGATACGAGATGCGCTGCTCGCGCACGCTCTCAGTTGACCAGCGGGTGCGCGCGATTGGAGCCACGAG
>VBGG01000258.1:0-10901 GCA_005883405.1 Chloroflexota bacterium
ACTCGGCAAGCACGCCGGTTGAGCGCATGACGTCCACGAGATCGGCGTACACGCGGTCGTACCAGCTGGCGACGGCCTGCTCCCAGGTGACGGGTCCGGCCTGCTCGACGCCCATGAACCAGCGGTGCACCCGGATATGCTCCAGCAGCTTCTGGTATTGGCCCGGCAGGGTCAACTCGACCCGCGCGTCCGGCCGTAGCTCCAGCAGCCGTGTGCGGTCCATGAAGTCGACCGCGTCCTGACGGCAGATCCAGTCTTCGAGCTCGCCGAGCGACGTGATCGGGACGGGCGCGTGCACCTCGATGATCCAGGCGTCGATGAATAGCTGGCCCCGGTCGCGGGCCACCGACACGCGGTGATTGCCATCCCTGACGAAGTACGTCTCGCCGAGCTGGTACACCTCGATCGGCGGCAGGTCCAGGTCTTCGTAGTAGGCGCGGTCGATGCTCAGCCAGCGGCCCCTGGTGGTGTTCCGCAGTGGCAGGAATGCGCGGTCGAAGTCTCGGTAGCGGCTGACGCTGCCGACGATCTTGTCGATTGGCACCTGACGCAGGCCGCCATCGTGCTGCGGCTGGGCGCGTAGACGGCTGCGCACCTCGTCAAATGGCAGCAGCGCATCATCGCGTCCGGCGAGGCGAGCCGCGATGTGTCTCCAGAAAGCTCTCTGTCGCGCGCGGTCGAAGTCTTCCGCGGCCCAGTGGGAGGTGTTGGTCGGCATCAGTCAGGTGAACTACAGAACGAAACGGTCCGTTTCTATAATATGCGCCCGAGTGCGGATCGTCAAGTTTCGCGCTCGGTCACGGCTCGTCCGCGTATCGCTCGCGCACCGCCGCGCAGCGGCTGCTGATCGCCCGTCCGCTGGCCTCGCACGCCCGCGACACCGCCCTTGTACCGCCGCGCATCGCCCGGCGCCTCGCCGGCGTCGAGCGTGATCAGCCTGTCAACCGTACGTGAGCAAGCCTGAGCCGAGGTGGACGTGCGATCGCCTTCCCATCTCGTCGCCAGCGGTCTGGTGCCGCTGGTCTTCCCGTGGCGGACCACGACGCTCGCACTGCCCCACGGCCGGCGGCAGCCTGCGCAGGTCGCGCCAGAGCGAGCGTGCCTCCCCCGTATCAGTGCATCGCCGTCAGGTGCTTCAGCAGGTGGGCGTCGGTTGGTCGCATCGATCGGACGCGCCGCGTAGGCTGAGAGAAGGCCAGTGGTGCGCTACGCTGTCCTGGGCGCATGCTGGCATACGTCTTCTGGCATTGGCCGAGCAGCAACGTCGAGGCGGGCGAATACGAGCACCTGCTGCGGAGGTTTCATGCTGCCCTGGGGGACGCGGCTCCGCCGGGGTTTCGTGGCTCGGTGGTGTTCCGCGTCGCGGGCAAAGCGCCGTGGCTCGGCGGGACGCCCGCGTACGCCGACTGGTATCTGGTCGACGGCTCAGCGGCGCTGGATCCGCTCAACGTGGCCGCCGTGTCGGGCGCGTGCCAGGCGCCGCACGACCAGGTCGCACGCGCCGCCGACAAGGGCGTCGGCAGTCTCCTCGCGCTGCGCGGCGAGCGGGCCGACATCGCCGCGGCCCGCCTGAGCACCTGGCTTGCCAAGCCGAAAGGCATGCCGTACGACGAGTTCTACGCAGCAACGCAAGCCGTGCTCGGCCCGGCGCGAGGCACACTGTGGCGGCGTCAGATGGTCCTCGGCCCAACCCCGGAGTTCGGCATCCTGAGCGCCGAACCCGTGCCCCTCCAGGACGCCTTTCAGCCGCTCCAGCTGGAGCTCAGCGCGCTGTGAAGGGTCGCGCTCGGGCGGCGCCGCGCAGCAGCGGAATCTCGGCGCCATTCTGGTTGGGTGGCCTCGGCAAGAGGGCAAGGTGGACCTAGAGTGCGCTGGCCAGCCAGGCCTGGAGGCGGAAACCCAGGCCACTCAAGCCAAGGTCGTCATACGTCGCGCTCAACAACGCACCTCCCTGTGAGGCGATGAAGCTCGCGCCGAGCAGCACGAACAGACCGCCTGCGACCAGATTGGTGGAGTACAGCGAAATCCGGCCCAAACGGATGCCACTCCCGCGCAGCCAACGCCGCCGTCCAAGCGCGTAGCGATCCCAAACCGCCGCCAGCACGAACAGCGGGACGACCATGCCGATCGCGTACGCCAGCAAGTAGCTGGCCCCCAGAAGCGGGCTCTCGCCGGTGGCGGCGAGCGTGAGCACACTGCCGAGGAGCGGTCCAGAGCAAAATCCCGTCAGGCCGTACACCACACCGGTGACGTACGTGGCCGAACCGGAGGATCCGGCGGCGAGGACCCCAGAAATCCCTCGTGGCAGGATCGCGAAGCCTCCGCTCACCGCCTGCCATATGCCGAGCGCAATCAGCACCAGCCCGCTCACAATGATCGTCACCTGACGGTCACCGACAAAAAGTTGTCCCGCGACCGATGCGGCCAGTCCGAGCGGAAGCAGAACCGAGCACAGTCCGCACAGGAACACCAGCGTGCCGCGCAGCAGCGCAGTGCGATTGGCGAACGCATAGGCGAAGAACGCTGGTAACAGCAGCGCGCTGCACGGCGCCAGAAGACTGAGCAGGCCACCCGCGAAGGCAGCGATGAATGAAGCCTCGACCACCGCCCGCTCGTCAGGGCGCTGGCGATCGTGCCAGGTAGGCGTCCACGAGTGCGGCAAGTCGATTGATCGGTGGAGCACCGATCTTCAGATCGCCGTTGATCAAAAACGACGGGGTCACTTCCACTCCGCGAGCGAGGCCCCGGTTCAGCGACTCGCGAATGGCAGAGACATCAGGTTCGAGCTCCATACAGAGGTTGAATGCGGTTGTGTCGAGCCCGAGGACACCCGCGAAAGCCTCGAGGTTCGCCCGAGAGAACTGACCGGCATTCTCGCCTCGCTGATGCCCATACAGGTAATCGTGATAGGCCCAGAACTGCCCCTGCCGACCAGCGCAGCGCGCGGCCTGCGCCGCGGTCACGGACTCGTCGCCAATCCAGGTGTAATCGTGCCAGACGAACGCCACTTTTCCTGTATCGACGTACCTCTGCATGAACATTGGCTCGATCGTACGGGCGAACTCACCGCAAGCCGGGCATTGGAAATCTCCAAACATGTCCATCGTGACCGGCGCAGTCGGACGACCTTTGAAAAACTCACCCGTTGGCGTGCGCGGCTCGAGCACGATGGGCTTGGGGGTGGGTGTCGGCGGCGGCGGAGCGACGGTGGGCGTGGACGGAGGCGCAACGGTGGGCGTTGGCACGGGCGCGGCGAGCGGAGTCGAGCACGCGGCGAGAACGAAAGCCAGTACGGTCGCCGTGCCCGCCCAGCGCATCAGCCGCAGTCTAGCAGGACGGCATCGAGCGCCAGGCGTGAAGCCGCCGGGTCGCCAACACTCCTGTCGCGTCAAACGTCTTCGACAGTGAATTGGTACGGTCGTAGCGTGGCGAGTACGGCAGCGGCTCCGGGTCTGAATGCGTACAAGCAGCTTCTCACCACGTATCTACGGCCGCATCGTCGGTTGTTGGCGTGGCTGTCAGCCCTGCTCCTGCTGGGCATCGCCGTGCAGGTGATCAGCCCACAACTCATTGGCGTGTTCGTGGATGGCGCCATCCGCGGTGCGCCACAACCTGAGCTGCTGCTGATCGCGGCGCTGTTCCTGGCTGCATCCATCGCACAGCAGATGCTGCTGGTCGGCGCCACCTACTTCAGCGAGCGCGTCGCATGGACCGCCACCAATGGACTGCGCGCCGATCTTGCTCTGCACTGTCTCACGCTGGACGCCGCGTTCCACGAACACCACACGCCCGGCGAGTTGATCGAGCGCATTGACGGTGATGTCACGGCGGTCGCCAGTTTCTTCTCCCAATTCGTCATCCAGGTCATCGGCAACGTCCTCCTGCTGGTCGGCATCCTGGTGATGCTGTGGACGTTCGATCCCCGCGTTGGTTTCGTGCTGACGATCTTTGCGGTCGTGTCGCTGGTCGTCATGCTGAAGGCGCGGCAAGTGGCGGTGCCGTACTGGGTGACGTTTCGCGAGGCGAGCGCACGGCTATTCGGCTTTATCGAAGAGCGGCTGAACGGACTCGAAGACCTGCGCGCACTCGGCGCGGAAGCCCACGCGGTGAACGGCCTGGGCAAACACGCCCACACTCGCATGCGCGCGGCGAGCATCGCCCGCCTGATGTCGAGTGTGCCATTCGCTTTGCCGATCGTCGTCTCTGCTCTGGGTATCGGGTTGAGCTTCGGAATGTCGGTCGTGCTGGTTGGAGCTGGAGTGCTGACCATCGGCGCAGCATTCACGCTGTACTTCTACACGCGGTTGCTCGTCATGCCGCTGAGCCGTATCAGCAACCAGGTGGAGGAATTCCAGCGTGCCAGCGCTGGCATCGTGCGCATCCAGGAGGTCCGTGCATGGCGCAGCGAAATCGAGGATCCACCGCATCCGCTGCCGATCGCCGGCAGCGGTCCACTCTCGATCGATCTGGAGCACGTCGACTTTGCCTACCGCGCGGGTGAGCCGGTCCTGCGCGACGTCTCGTTCGCACTGCCGGCCGGCGCAAGCCTCGGAATCGTCGGCCGCACCGGTAGCGGCAAAACGACCATCACTCGCCTGGTGGTCCGCCAGTGGGATACGCTCAGCGGTAGCGTCCGCGTCGGCGGAATCGATGTGCGCGGTCTCGAGCGTGCGTCATTGCGCAGGCGTGTTGGAGTTGTCGGTCAGGAGCCGCACGTGTTCGCGGCATCGGTGCACCACAACGTTGCGCTGTTCGATTCCAGCGTCTCCGAAACGCGTGTTCTCGATGCGCTTGAGGAGCTGGGAATTGCCGACTGGGCCCGCCAGCTACCCAACGGGTTAGGCACGCTCGTCGGTAGTGGTGGGCGGGGATTGTCAGCTGGTGAAGCGCAGCTGTTGGGACTGTCGCGCGTATTCCTGCACGATCCCGGACTGGTAATCCTCGACGAGCCGTCGTCGCGCCTGGATCCAGCAACTGAGCGGCTGGTCACGTCCGCGATGGAGCGTCTGCTGCGGGGCCGAACTGGATTGATCGTGGCACACCGCCCGGCCACGCTCGAGCAGGTGGACGCGGTGCTCGTGCTGGACACGGGCAGGGTGGTCGACTACCGGCCGAAGATTGTGCGGAGTGCGCCACACGGTGTCTGAACGCGTCGACGTGGGGTGGCCGACCTGGCGCTACTTCTCGAGATTGATCTGCTTCCGCCCCTGGCTGTGGGGACCGAACCTCGCATCGATCATCCTGCTGATCGTGCTGGAGACTGTGCCGGGGTTGCTATCGCGGACGTTCTTCGACTGGTTGGCCACCGACGTCCACCACCTCGTACCCTTGTGGTGGGTGCTCGCGCTGCTGGCGCTGTCAACCGTGGGTCAAGTCGCATTCCTCGTTGGCTGTCAGCTGACCAACGCGCCGTTCATCTATACCAGCGCGGCCCTTCTGCAACACAACATGCTGCGCCGACTGTTCCAGCTGCCAGGCGCGCGGGCGCTGCCGCATTCGTCTGGTGAAGCGTTGTCACGCTTCAGGGATGACGTGGAAGAGACCGCGATCTTCCTCATTCCGTGCAACGACTTGCTGGCGTGGTCAGTCTTCGCGCTGGTCGGCCTGGTGCTCATGGTCAGCGTGAGTCCAACCATCACCCTGGGCGTGTTCGTCCCACTGGTTGCGATCAGTGGGCTGCTGCACCTGGGCCGAACACGCATTGAGGCCTATCGTCGAGCGGTACGTGGCGCTACCGCCAAGGTGACGGCTTACCTCGCGGACGTCTTCAGCGCGCCGCACACCATCCAGCTCGCCAGCGCGGAGGGTGGAGTCATCGCTGGCTTTCGGGAGCTCAACCACGTCCGCCTGCAGACCGCCATTCGCGACCGGCTGCTGGACCAGGTGCTGCAGTCAGTCTCACGCAACACGTCCAACATCGGCACCGGCGTCATTCTGCTGTTGGCCAGCCGCGCCATGGAGGCCGGCACATTTACCGTCGGGGATTTCGCGTTGTTCGTGTTCTATCTGGGGTGGGTGGGCGAGTTCACCGGCATGTTCGGCCTGGTACTCGCCAAGTATCGCCAGGCCGGTGTGTCATTCGGCCGCATGGGCGAGCTGATGCGGGGCTCATCCCCGCAAGCGCTCGTTGAGCACCAGCCCGTTTTCGAGCCTGGACCGCAGCCTCGGCGAGAAAACGCGACGCCTCTCGACATGCTGGAGGTCAGCAATCTCACCTACCTGCACCCCGCCTCTGGCCGCGGAATCCGTGACGTGACCTTGCGCGTCGATCGCGGCCAATGCGTGATCGTCACCGGGCGCGTCGGCGCCGGCAAGACGACGCTGCTCCGCGCGCTGCTCGGGCTCTTACCGCCACAGGCGGGCGTCATTCGTTGGAATGGTTATCCGGTGGATGATCCGGCGAGCTTTCTCATTCCACCCCGCTGCGCGTATACGCCCCAGCTACCGCGTCTGTTCAGTGAGACACTCCGCAATAACTTGCTGCTGGACCTCCAGCCGGCTGAATCGCTGGAGGCCTTGCAACAAGCGCTCAGGGTCTCGCAATTCGAAACCGATCTTGGTGGCTTGCGCGATGGTCTCGAGAGCGAGGTTGGACCCCGTGGTGTTGCGCTGTCCGGCGGCCAGCTCCAGCGCGCCGCCGCCGCCCGCATGCTCGTGCGCCAGCCGGAGCTCCTGGTGCTCGACGATCTGTCTTCTCTCGATGGACCGACCGAAGCGGCATTCTGGGCGGGGCTCCGCGCCGATCCATCGGCGACCATTCTCGCCGCTTCTCATCGGCGAGCGGCCCTCGAGCGCGCCGACCGCATCCTTGTGCTGCAGGACGGCGCGGTGATCGACGAAGGCCCATTGGAGGTGCTGCTCGTGCGCTGCGAGGAAATGCGGAGGTTGTGGCTCCAACCGTCGCCATGAGCAGGCAGATCGGAGCGGACGACGGGGTTCGCCGGAGTTGCTATGACCGCTGCGGCGTGACACCCGCGGCGCACGTCCTATACGCCAGCACGCCGCGCATCTACCAGATCCTGAAGCGCTCTGCGAAACGCGGCATCCTTGACGTATGTCTGGTAGGGCATCCCCACGATCGCCGCGGCGCGTTCGATCGCGCGTAGTTGGCGAACGGTCCATCGCACTGTGGTCGTATGCGTGGTCTGCTCTGCCGCCACCTCAACGGAAATCGCGTCATCAAAATAATCTTCGAGCTCAGTAATCTGTCGCGACTCGGCTTCGCTAGCCTTGCCGGTAACCGGCTTGCTCAGGCGTGGTGTGTTCATTCGGATTCGTCCTCATTCTGTAGTGGGTGATGCGATGCTGCTCGTGGGACACAAGTGATTACCAGGATGTGACGAGGTTCCATTTCGAGCCAAACAAGGATGTGCGTCAGTGAGAGCGTCTCATAGCACTGCTTGTCAGCCAACCAGATCCGCTCGGCCCCTTCGTCGAAGAACACGCGGACAGCAGTTTCGGGCTCAACGCCCCAGCGCGCCTGGACATGCAAGCGATGAGGCTCGGCACGGTCCGTGTAGAACCGAAACACGATTCCTGACGAGAGTTCGGTGATTTCGACATATTCTCGGCCGCCCATCAACTCATACTATGACGAAAGTATACTAAAAGTACATACACCCGGACGTTCAACCAGGCCACCGGAGCGGCGCGCGTCCGACCAGCTTTAAGCGACGAAGTGTTCGGACTGATGGGAGTGCACCCGGGTTCTCTGGGCGCAGTGAACTTCGACGCCGCGCCGGTGCTGGTCGACGCAGTGCCCCAAGAGCGTACCAACATGGTCACCGGCGCCAACCGCGACGGATCCACCTGGGTGGCGTCGATGTCGCGCGCGACGTGCTGTCCTCAGCGCAGGCGCGGCTGGCAGATCTCCGCACCGCCACATCCGGTGACATGTGTCACGGGATAGGGTCGGGCGCCTGATGGCGGCGGTCGTCGAGCAGCACCACGATGCAGACGGCATCATCTGGCCGTCGGTACCGCGCCGTTCGGAGCCACGGTGCTGACGCTGGGACGTGAGCGGTGGACGTCGTGCCTATCAGCGAGCTGGCGGAGCGCGTGCGCTGAGTAGTCATTGGACCGAGGCGGCGATGCTGAGCGCGGCGTCTTTCGGCAACGACGACTCGAGCCGCAGCGTCAGCGGGCCCTGTTCCCACAGCAGGACGTTGCTGGCCAGGCGGGTGTTTTCCGATAGCTGCTGTCCGCGGGTGTCGCGGAAGAAGAAAACGTGTGGATCGCCGTCGATCCAGTACCCGCGGCCGCCGTTGACCTGGACCTCCTCGAGTCGCGTGCCGGGTGGCAGGCCCTTACCGATCGCGATCGGGCCGACGGTGTGGATGTCCGCCTGGAACTCGGTCAACAAAAGCCCGACGCCCGTTGTGCTGGCCTCGGGCAGATCTGGCCGCGGGTAATAGACCAGCGCGACCTGGCCACCGGCCGGCGTGCTCAGCAGATAGGTTTCGTCCGGTGCGCCGAGCGCGTTCGGCACGAGCACCAGAAACGCGACGCGACCGCGGGCCTGCTCGAGCGTCAGCCGCTGGCCAAGACCCAGCCGGACGCCCGGCGAAGGCGGTGGTGGGGAGGCGGTTGGAAGCGGCGTGGTCGCGGAGGACACCGCCGGGACAACTGCGCTGGCAGCACCAGGCGGCGTCGCGACCGTCGGCGTGGCTGAGGCAGGCAGGGCCGGAACCTGGCCGATCTGCACGCCGCGCAAGCCCAGGCGGTCGGCGACGGCGGTGCGCGCCTCTGGCGAGATGGCCACCACGGCGCCGACGATCACCAGCAGCGCGACCAGCCCCAGCGCCGCTCGCCGCTGGAGCGGTAGCCACGATTCCCAGAATGGCCGCGGACGCCGCTGGCGCGGCAGCACGGGTCGCCTCGGGCGCCGCGGAAGCGCTAGCACGCTATGCCAGAACGACTGCCGAGGTTGCCTGCCGTCCGCGAGGTGGCGTCGAACACTGTCCGCCAGATCTGGCGTCGGCGGATAGGCCACACGCCGGCCCAGGTCGGTCAGCGCCTGTTCGAGCTCGGTCTCGCTCGGGAACAAGACGCGGTCAGCCATCAGCCACCTCGCGGCGGTCAGCCATCAGCCACCTCGCGGCGGTCGGCCTCAGCTATGCCCAGGCTGGTGACGGCTTCGCGCAAGCGTCCGAGAGCGCGCGACAGACGCGACTTTACGGTGCCTCTCGCACAGCCGAGCGCCCCTGCCATCTCGGCCTCCGAGAGATCGAAGAAGTAGCGATACGCCACCACCAGCCGGTCGTCGTCGCGCAGGCCACGGATTGCCTGCAGCAACGCCTGTCGGCGTTCTTCGGCCACAGCGCCGACCTCGGGGGATGGGGCCGCACCCCCCGAGGCGCGCTCGTCGACCGACACCCGCAGTGCAAGTGCGCCGCGGCGTCCGCCCGCACGGCGCTGGTTGCGGGCCTGGTTCGCCACGATGCGTAGCAGCCAGGGACGGAACGCAGCGCCGATGTGAAAGCCGGGCAGCGCGTAGTACGCCTTGATAAACGCCTCCTGGGCAGCATCCTCCGCCTCTGCCGCGTCGCCGAGGATGAGATAGGCGATGCGGAAGGCGACCTCCTGGTAGCGCTCCACAAGCCTTCCGTAGGCGCTGGCGTCACCACCACGCGCCTGCTCGACGAGCACGTCATCGTGTTCGCGTATGGCGGTGTCTTCGATTCCTTCCACTCGTGTGGACGGCCCTCCACAGAGTCGACGTCACTGTGTCATACACCGCCGCGGCGCGTCGCGTTCCATGCGTCAAGCTGTGAGCTTTCAGTTGGTGACGAGAGCCCAGCGGCTGGCCCTCAGCGGATCGAGCACATCGCGTTGAGGAGGCGCCGGTAACATTCGTGGCGGAGTACGGCGATCGCTGATCTCGGCACACCAGGCGAACCGGTGCTCGACCTGCACGGGCTGCGCGTAGCGGAGGCGGTGAGGCGCACGAACGGGTTCTTGTTCGGCGAGCAGGCGCGCGGAACGATCTCGGTCCGTATTGTGACCGGGCACGGCACCGGTGCCGTCAAGGAGGCGATCCGCGAGTTATTGCGTGGCCACCCGGCCGTCGCCTCGGCCCGCCCAGCGCTGCGCACGGATGCGGCGATGCTCATTCTGCTCAAGCCGCCGAGGGCGGGCCGCCGACCATAGCCGTCAGCCGTCAGCCGTCAGCCGTCAGCCGTCAGCCGTCAGCCGTCAGCCGTCAGCCGGCAGTCGTCAGCCGTCAGCCGACTCACGACTGAGAGCTGAGAGCTGAGACCTGACAACTGATAGCTCGAAGCTCGAAGCTCGTTGTAGCCTGGCGGGGTGCCGCGAAGGTATCCGTTCGTACGCGTCGGCGTCTTTACCGATCACATCTTCGGCGGGAACCAGCTGGCGGTGTTCCTGGCGCCCGACGGGCCGTCTGACGACGAGATGCAGGCGATCGCCCGCGAAATGAACATCGCCGAGATCACGTTCGTCTTTGCGTCTACCCAGTCGGACTGCGTTGCCCGGGTGCGCATCTTCACCCCGGCGCGCGAGCTGCCCTTCGCCGGCCACCCGACGGTGGGTACGACCTGGGTGCTTGCCCGCGAGGGTCGCCTCCCTGCTGGCAGCCGCGAAGTCGTCCTGGAGGAGGGCATCGGACCGGTGCCGGTGCGGCTCGAAGGCGATCTCACCAGTCCTAGCAGCGTCTGGATGAAGCAGCGTGACGCCGAATTCGGGCCCGAGCTGACCAACCGTGGCGCCTTCGCCCGCGCCCTCGCGCTCGAGGAAGGCGATCTGCTAGTACAGACCGGCGTAGAACTGGCCGGAGTTGAGTCAGACATGGAGTGGTTTGCCCTGGTAGGTCCACTTGAACGGCTTGGCCATGGTTAGGTTGAAGTAGGCGATAAAGGCCAACACTTGTGTTCGCAAATCAT
>VBGG01000258.1:10977-11250 GCA_005883405.1 Chloroflexota bacterium
CGGAGCGCTGGGCGCCTACGTGGCCGAACGAGGCCTGGTAGAGCGGATGCCCAACCCGCTCGAGATCGTCAGCCTCCAGGGCCTGAAGATGGGCCGCCCCAGCGAGGTCCACATCCGTCTGCGACTGGAAGACGGACGAGCCCGACAGATCGAAGTCGGCGGCGGCGTCGTGCCCGTCATGGACGGAACGCTCACGCTACCTAGCTAGAGAGCCGTCAGCTGTCAGCTTTCAGCGGGTGGCGGCAAGGTGCATCGGGCTTCCGAGTAGCGGGC
>VBGG01000259.1 GCA_005883405.1 Chloroflexota bacterium
ACCAGCCACGTTCGACCGGCCGAAGTGTTGCCGGTGGTGAAGGCAGCGCAGGAAGTCGGCGTGAAGCGGATCGTTGTCACCCACCCTGAGTTCCCGACCACGCTGCTGTCGATCGACCAGCAGAAGGAGCTTGCCCGCCTCGGCGCGTTTTTCGAGCGCTGCTTCACCACGCCGAACACCGGCAAGATCGCCTGGGAGCAGGTCTACCTCAACATCCGCGAGGTGGGTCCGGCGAGCACGATCCTGGCGACGGACCTCGGCCAGACGACCGCGCCCTATCCGGATGAGGGCCTCGGCATGTTCATCGGCAGGCTGCTCGACAATGGGTTCAGCGAGCAAGAGGTGCGTGTGATGGTCCGCGACAACCCGGGCGGGGTGCTCGGCGCGCGAACAACCGCGACGGCAGTCGCCCCGCGCTGAGACGGGGTCGAAGCCATCGAGCAGATTGACGGCCAACCCGCTCTGAGGGCGAAGCTATGGTGGCCCAGACCGGTAACGGCGGCGTCCTGATCTCCACTCGCGGGCTGAGCAAGTCCTACGGCCCGTTCAAGGCCGTCGACGCGGTCGACCTCGACATCCTCGAACACGACATCCACGTCTTCATTGGACCCAACGGCGCCGGGAAGTCGACCGTCCTCAATCTCCTGGGTGGCCAGATCCTGCCCACCGCCGGCGAGGTCTACTTCAATGGCCGGTCGCTCGGCACCACCACGCCGAGCTGGCGAGCGCGCGCGGGCATCGGTCGTTCGTTTCAGCTGACCAGCATCATTCCCGGCTTCTCGTGTCTGGAGAACGTGGTGCTCGCCGTGCAGGCGCACCGCGGCCTGTTCAGCTTGCTGCGCCTGCACAGCCGCGCCGAAGACGTGGAGTGCCCGCCGAGCTGCTCTCGCACGGCCAACAGCGGCAGCTCGAGATCGCCGTCGCGCTGGGTGGGCGGCCGCGCTTGCTTCTGCTCGACGAGCCGTCGTCGGGCATGAGCGCCCACGAGCGGGCGGGCCTGGGCGAGCTGCTCAAGCGCGTCGTCAATACGGCGACGGTGGTCATGGCCGAGCACGACGTGCACGTTGTGCGCAGCGTCGCCAGCCGTGTGACGGCCTTCGCCGAGGGCAAGAAGATCGCCGAGGGCAGCGCCGACGAGGTGTTCGAATCGGGGGACGTGAAGCGCGTGTTCCTGCGCGGCAGGCGCGACGCGTGAGCTCTTTGCTCGACGTCGACGACCTGCACGCGTTTTACGGCGCCAGCCACGTGGTGCAGGGGGTCTCGTTTTCGATCGCCACGGGTGAAGCAGTGGCGCTGGTGGGCCGCAACGGCGTGGGCAAGACGAGCACGCTCAAGTCACTCATGGGCATGGAGACCCGCACGCGCGGAACTGTGCGCTTCGCGGGCACGCCGCTCATGGGTATGGCATCGCACGCGCGGGCTCGCAAGGGGCTCGGGTACGTACCCGAGGAACGGGCGGTCTTTCCGCAGATGACCGTCGAGGAGAACATTCGCATTGGCTCGCTGCTGCACCGCGCGCCGGATCAGCGGGGTGTGCTGGACCGCGCGTACGCGTTGTTTCCGATCCTGCGCGAACGGCGACAGCAGATGGCGGGCACGCTCAGCGGCGGACAGCAAAAGATGCTGGCGCTGGCGCGCGGGATCGCCTTGCAGCCTCGGCTGCTCCTGGTTGACGAGCCGACCGAGGGCCTGATGCCGGCCAACGTGGAGTTGATCACCAACGCGCTGGTCAGCGCCACCCAGAGCGGCATGACGGTGCTGGTGGTTGATTCGTCGTTCGACCTGCTACGCACGCTGTGCGCGCGGCTATATGCCATGGACCGCGGCGTCCTGATCGGTACCTACCGGCCCGCCGACTTCAGCAGCCCCGACGACCTAGCCGCCACCATGCTCGGCGAGTCCCGCCGCTAACGCGATGTCGCTTCGCTCCAGTGGCCACTGTCATCGCATCATCGATCCGATCCCGTGCGCGACAGGTTCGCGGCCCGTCCGGCGTCGTCGCGCCTCGCGCGGCCACTGGCGCCGGCGCGGGCACCCATACTGCAGTGGCGCGGCATCTCATCACTCATCCGATCTCGCCGCGACTGGCTCTCCGCCCGTCCGCGGCGTTGCGCTTCGTGCGGCCGCTGGCGCCGACGCGGGCGGCCACCCTGGCGTGGCGGTCACCATCTCAATCACTAATCCGATCTCGCCCGCGAATGGCTCCCCGCACGTCCGCGGCCGACCGCCTTTGTGGCGCGAGCTCCCGCTGATGGAATGGCAATCTGCCCGTCGGCGACCTCGCGCCTCGCGCAGCCACTGGCGCGGGCGCGGTGCGCCACTAGGCAGTGGCAGGCGCCATCTCATCACCCATCCGATCTCGCCCGCGAATGGCTCGCCGCACGTGCGCGGCCCATCGCCCTTCCTGATGGGGTCCCCTCTGGGGAACTAGCGCGAGATGCTGAACCAGATCCTCCTGCAGCTGCTCAATGGCCTGGTCGTTGGCTCGTCGCTGGCCCTGGTGGCGGCGGGGTTGGCGCTGCTTTTCGGGGTGCTGCACATCATCAACTTCGCCCAGGGCGACTTCTTCATGATGGGCGGCTACGCCGTCTGGTTCGCCCTCAACCTGACCCACAACTACGTGCTGGCCATGCTGGTCGGCACCGTTCTGGTCGCCATCGGCGGCGGACTGTTATTGACCGCCGTGATCTGGCCGCTGCTGCAGCGCTCCCAGGTCCTGGTCCTGCTGGCCACCCTCGGCCTGAGCCTGATCCTGCAACAGCTGGCCACGAATATTCTCGGAGGCGACACCAAGCTCGTTCCCCCACCGCTCACCGTGGCGGTGCCAATCGGCCCGATCCTCTACCCGTCCTACGACCTGGTGGTGATCGCTGTCGGCATGGGCATCCTGGGAATCGGCTACTTCGCGCTCCAGTACACGCGCTACGGCATCTGGCTGCGCGCCGTCGCCCAGAACCGACCGATGGCAGCCGCGCTGGGCGTGCCCGTGCCGCGCGTCTATGTGCTCGCCTTCATGCTCAGCGCCGGCTTGGCGGCCATGGCTGGCGGCCTGCTGCTGCCCTTGCAGTCGGTCTACCCGACTATCGGCAGCGACGTGATCCAGAACGCGTTCATCATCGTCGTCGCCGGTGGACTCGGCAATTTCCGCGGCGCGGCCATCGTCGCGCTGCTCGTCGGCGAGTTCAACGCCCTTGGCCAGCTCATCCCCAACGTCAAGCCATCCGTGCTCACCGTGGCGCTGTTTTGCCTCGTTATCCTGCTGCTGATGGTCCGCGCGCGACGTCAGCACGCACTGGTGCGCCT
>VBGG01000265.1 GCA_005883405.1 Chloroflexota bacterium
GTTCTTGCCGACAGCTGCTGCGGCGTTTTCGTCTTCACGGATCGAGCGCAGCACGCGGCCCCAGGGCGAGCGCACCATGACCCAGCACAGACCCAGCAGGACCAGCGCGATCGCCCAGACAATCAAGAGCATGGCGAAATCGCGACTGGCGAGAGCGCCGAATAGTGGGCGCAGCACGCGGCTGAGCCCGGCAAGCATGGCGTCCCAACCGGTGTTGTACTGCGCCAGTCTGGACGGTCCGAGCATGCCAATCGAGCCGATTGCGCCACCGGTGATGTCCTGGAGGTTCAATGCGAGATAGCGGACGACCTCGCCGCCGGCGACCGTTACGATGGCGAGGTAATCGGCGCGCAGCCTGAGGGACGGTAGGCCGAGAAGCAAGCTGAAAAGTACCGCGGCGGTTAGTCCAGCCAGGATGGCGACCGGCATCGGGGCGCCGAAGCGGATGACCAGAAACGCCATCGTGTACGCGGCGAGCGCCATGAACGCGACGTGGCCGAAGTTGGGCAGTCCCGCCATGGCGTACTGGAGGTACAGCCCCAATGAGAGAATGGTGTAGATGCCGGCGATGACGCCGACAAAGGTCCAGAACGGCGCATTGAAAATCGCCACGCTTACAGCACTCGCGCCCGACCGAACAGACCCTGTGGACGATACAGCAACAGCAGGATCAACACGAGAAACGCAAGCACCGGCTTGTACCTGGAGTCGACACCGCCGAACAGTCCTGACCAGGTCGACATTTCCATCGCCAGCCCGAGCGCCAGTCCGGCGGCGAGCGCACCGAACGCGCTGCCGATGCCGCCCAGCACCACGGTCGTGAAAATCAGAAAGAGTGGCGCGACGCCGAGGTTCGGATCGAATGCACCCTGGCCCAACGCCAGCATGACGCCACCGAGCCCCGCGAGTCCGCCGGCGAGGATCCAAACGTATACGGCGATACGCTCCACGTCGATGCCGGCCACGGCCGCGAGGTCGCGATTGTCAGCGACCGCGCGCATTGACTTGCCGAGCCGCGTGCGCGCGAGGAACAGGGTTGTGGCGGGGGCTACCACCAGAGCCACCGCGATCGCCACCGTCTGACCCGGCGACAGGCGTACGAAGCCGATCTGGATCACATCCGACTGGCTGACGGCATACGCGCGGACCTGTGATCCAGCGACGAGAAAGATGCTGTCGCGGATGACCAGGCCGAGGCCGACGGTGATCAGCGACACAGCGATCGTGCCGCGGGCGCGGAGCGGGCGGAACAGTCCGAAATGCGCCACAACCGCGAAGAGCGCCGTCGCGAGCATGCCGCACAAGGCAGCGACGATCAGGTTCTGGTGGAAGCCGATATTGACGATCAGCGCGACGTACGCGCCGATGGTCAGGTAGTCGCCATGCGCGAAGTTGGCAACGCGCTGGATGCCGAAAACCAACGATGCACCGACGCCAGTGAGCGCCAGGATCGAGCCGGTGATCAAGCCGTTCACGGCGAGCTGGACGAGCTGCTCGAGTAACGCAGTCATAGTGGGGGTAAGGCAAGCTTACATGCGCGCAACCGCGCGCTCCAGACTGAATGGCTCGATATCCAGACTCGCGGAGCCTTCGACAACCAGCTCCGCCGCCAGGCGCCCGAGCACGGGTGAGAGAGTGAAGCCCCACCCGCCGGCGACAACCACAAACAGCTTGCGCTGGCCGGCGCGTCGGTCCTCACCGATGAAGCCGACCCTGTTCCAGCGGCCGGTTGAGGAGGTCATGCCAGCCCACGCGCGGATCAGCGGAACGTCGCTCAGCGCAGGCACGACGTCGATCGCCACCGCCGCATTGGCAAGTAGCGATCGATACGTCACCTCCACGCGAGAGCTCGAGCGGCGATCCGCTGGCTCGAAGCCCGGCCAGCCGCCTCCAATCAGAAGAAACGTCCCGCTTTGCGTCTGTCGCAGCGACAGGTGGCGACTGCCGGCGTGCTGCAAGAGATGGCGGAGCAGAGGCGCCTGCGGCACGGTCACCATGACCTGTAGCGGATGCGGCAGGATCGGTAGGTCCAGTCCGAACAGGCCCATCACCTGCCGCGTCTGCGCGCCGGCAACGACCACGATGCGTTTGGCGCGAATGGTGGTGCGAAAGTCTCCCTGCCGCTGAGCGAAAATCGAACTCTCCAGATACTGGGAGCGGAAGTGAAACGCGGGGATCTGCATGTGCAACGTCCCGGCGTTGGCACCGGATGCTTCGCGATTGAGCGCGCCGCGTTCGATCAGCAGCACGTCCACGCCGCGGCAGGCCAGGCAATAGGCAGTAGCGCAGCCCAGGACGCCACCGCCGACGATCAGTACGTCCGTCGAGTCCACAGGGGTGCGGCCGCCGCCGCGTAGCCGCTCAGGGCGCGAAGTTGACCGTCTGCGCAATGGATGCGCTCTTATCCGGAGCGACCTGCCACACGTCATAGGCAGTGGCGGTCACCCGTCCGCCGGGCGCGAAGTTCAACGCTCCGGAGGCACCATTGAAGTGGATCTGCTGGCCGGCCAAGAGCGCCTGAATTGCGTCGTTCAACTGCAGGAACGTGTAGTCCTGGCCCGGTGGATTCGTGATGTCGGTGATCTTGGCGCTGATCGCCGCCGGGTCTGAGGATCTGGCGGCGACGGCACCCAGAAACGCGATGAAGACGCTGTCGAACGCCTCGGCAGTGAAGGCCGAGAACGTCACGCCGGTCTGCGCGTTGGCCTGAAACAACTGCTGATAATCGGCGAACGACGAGCCCGCCGAGGCGTTGGCCTGGACCGATCGCATGCCCGGAATGGCCGCGTCGGGTACGGACGTACCGCAATTCGTGAGCGCGTCACCGCCCCACGTTCGGGCGCCATCCCACTTGCCAGTCCGCTGCAGCGGCCCAACCAGCTTCGCGAACGTCTGGCAGAAGTCGGTGAACAGCCAGGCGTCGGGATTGCCGTCGACCAGTTGCTGGGCTTCGGTATCAAACGTCGGCTGCGTCGGGTTATAGGTGACGACTTTGCCAACCGTGCCGCCCTGGGCGGTCCACGCGGTCTTGAATACGTCACTCAGGCCAGTGCCATACGCGTCGTTACGCACGCCGATGTTCACCGTGGCGGATGTGCCAAAGGCATCGCCCATGAGCTTCGCCAGGACCCGTCCCTGCAGGTCATCGGCTGCCACGGGCTGCCACAGCAGCGTCGGACCGCCCGCGGGGTTCAACTGGGTAAGCGAGGGGTTCGTGCCACCGGTGAACTCGAGCACATTGTTGGGGATGATCACCGCGGGTGCCACCGCGCTTGTGACGGAACTGAACAGATCGCCAACGACAACATTCACGTTGTCGATCGACACCAGCTTCTGGGCAGCTTCGACGCCGCGCTGAGCATTGCCTTCACTGTCCTGCGAGTCGACAAGCGTGGCTGCAAGCTGATTGGAGTAGCCGTTCTGCTGCAGGGTCTGATTAATGTAGTCGACGGCCACTCTGACGGCCTGATCCCACGCCTGACCGCCGGCGGCGGCGTCACCGGTGAGCCCGACCAGAACGCCGTATTTCACTTCGACTGAGAAATCGGGCTGGATCTGGCCAGTCACGGTTGGTTTTGCCGCGGCGGTTGGCTGTGCACTCACCAGGAGCGCCAGGGCGAAACAAACGGCCCCGATAGCCTGAGGTCTG
>VBGG01000266.1 GCA_005883405.1 Chloroflexota bacterium
CAGCGTAAGCTTCTTGTGTGCGGGTGGTGCTCGTTGCGGCCGTCGCCGCGCTCCTCGCGGTCCAGCCAGCCATGGCAGAGCCGCGTTCGAGCATCCTCGGCGTGTCGCAAGCGGGGTCGCCGTTGCTGCTGTACGAGCTCGGAAACGGGCCGCGGCGCGTCCTGATCCTCGGTGGCCAGCACGGCGCGCCCGAGGCCAATACCGTCGAGCTGGTGAACGGGTTGCTCGACTATTTCCTGGCCAACCCCCAGGAGGTTCCACCAGGGATCGTGCTGGATGTGCTTCCGGTCGCGAATCCGGATGGTATGGCGGCCGGAATTCGGCAGTTCTCGAGCGGTGTCGACCCGAACCGCAACTGGGGCGGCAGCGACTGGCGAGCGGACGCGTTCGACTCCAATGCCGTGTTTCGCGTGGGGCTCGGTGGGCCCGAGCCGTTCTCTGAGCCGGAAACCAGGACACTGGCGGACTGGATTCTGGGAACCCGACCCGCATTGGTGGTGAACTACCACAGCGCCGGAGGGTTCATGTTCGGAGCCCGCGGTGGGCTTGCGAGTGATCTCTCGGGTGCGTACGCGGACGCTTCTGGATACTCGTGGCCGTCACCGGGCGTGGGCGGGCAGCGAAGTCCGCTGGGCTATCAGGCGAGCGGGAGCATGAATGTGTGGCTGCGCGAGCAGGGCATCCCGGCGATCCTAGTGGAGCTGAGCACGTCACGGAGCACCGAGATCGAGCGCAATCTGGCCGGGCTGAATGCCGCGCTTTCGCAGCTAGCTAACGCGCCCTGACGCCGTGATCTCGGCAGCCACGCCGGCGTCACGCGTGGCGGATGTCCTCGAGCACTTCGTGCCACCAGTTCTCGGGCTCGCCGTCTTCGAGGCCCTCTAGCAGCTGGCGCGTGTGCTCGAACGCGGGATCGCGGTGCCAGGCCTCCCAATCGCCACGCGTGTGCCACGTGCCGACGATGACGCGACGGTTCAGTCGATCGAGCGGCATGAGCAGCTGTCCGCCGACCCAGCCGGGCCGCTCGGCCGCCGCGGCGAGACGCTCGCGCATGGCAGCGTCCCAATCGGGTTCAGTGCCTTGCTTCAGACTGACGTGGGTGACGATGGTCATCATACGCATAGCATGACACGCTCGGAGCGCGAGTATGGACGAGCCGACGCGACGGTTTCTAGAGACGCAGAGCGTGGCGCATCTCGCCACGGCAGACGCGACCGGCGTGCCGCACGTTGTGCCAATCTGCTTCGCGCTCATTGGCCAGACGCTGTACGTGGCGATCGACGAAAAGCCAAAGCGTGGTGACTTTCGCCGACTGCGCCGGCTGCGAAATATCGCCGAAAACCCGCGCGTGGCGGTGGTAGCCGACCACTACGAGCCCGACTGGACGAAGCTGGGGTTCGTGCTGGCCCACGGCTCGGCGCGCATCCTGTCTGAGGGAGACGAGGAGCACGCCCGGGCGGTCGCGGCTTTGCGCGATAAGTACCCGCAGTATCAGAGCATGGCCCTGGAGGAACGGCCGATGATCGCCGCGGACATCGTCTCAGTCAGCACGTGGGGTCGGCTGGGCGAGTGAGGGGTAAGGGCATGCGTCGTGCGCTGAGGGATCGGGCGATGGCGACGACGCGAGAGAAGCACCCCGACGGCGTGGACCCGCCAGCCGAGGATGGGAATTATCAGACGGAGCGGCTGGCCGAGTTCGGCGGGATCATCGTGGCGGGATTCGCGGCCGCGGTGGTGCTGCTGTATGCCTTCGCCAGGCTAGCGAACGAGGTCCTGGAGCAGGAGACCACAGCCATGGATGCGGCGGCGCTTCAGTTTTTGCAGCAGTTCGCCTCTCCCCAGCTCACCACCACGGCACAACTCATCTCGCTGATGGGCTCGGAGGCGGTGGTGGTCATCGGCGCCATCCTGCTGGCGGTACTTGGATGGCAGCGTCGCTGGGGTGCAGCGGTCATGCTTGTGCTGGTCACCGCCGGCGCCCAGATCCTGAACGACATCCTGAAGGAGCTGTTCCACCGCACACGGCCCGCTCCCGTCACTGGCTTCCTCGACGCGCAGCAGTTCTCCTTCCCATCGGGCCACGCCATGGTCGCGGCGGCGTTCTACCTTTACATTGCGTTTCTCGCCTGGCGTCTTCGTCTGGTGCACGGCTGGTGGCGAGGCGTGCTGGTCGTGGCCCTGGTGGTACTGGTGCTGCTCATCGGCATCGCGCGCATCTACCTCGAAGCGCACTATCTGAGCGACGTGATCGCCGGCTACCTGGCGGGCTTCCTATGGGCGGACGCCGTAATGCTCGGCAGCCGGGTGCTGACGCTGCGGACGCACAAGCGTTTGCGGCCGCGTACGCTTAACAGGTGAAACCGCTTGTCCTGATCATCCGCGACGGCTGGGGCGTCTGCGATGAAGACCCCGAGAGCGCCGAGAGCCATGGCAACGCGGTCCTGCTGGCGGACCTGCCGGTGCTCGATCAACTCCTGGGCGCGTATCCGCACGCGCTGCTGCAGGCATCGGGCGAAGCGGTCGGCTTGCCACCCGGACAGATGGGCAACAGCGAAGTCGGCCACCAGAACCTTGGCGCCGGACGCGTGACCTACCAGGACTTCATGCGCATCTCGCTCGCTGTCCGCGACGGCAGCTTCTTCCGCAACCCGGTGCTGCTGAAAGTCATGGGCGAAGTGCGGCGGACCGGCAAGCGTCTGCACCTCATGGGGCTGGTCTCCGACGGCGGCGTCCACAGCCACATCACGCACCTGTTCGCACTGCTGGAGATGGCAAAGCAGCAGCAGCTCAAGCCGGAGCAGGTCATCGTGCACGCGATCCTCGACGGACGAGATACCCCGCCGCGCAGCGGAGCTGGCTATCTGGAGCAGCTCGAGCAGGCGATCGCAGGCATCGGCATCGGCCGCATCGGCACCGTGATGGGCCGCTACTACGCGATGGACCGCGACAATCGCTGGGAGCGGACCAATCGCGCCTATGAAGCGTACGTCCTGGGCAAAGGACACACCGCGGCCAGCGCGGCGGAAGCCATCCGCGCCAGCTACGCGGCGGGCCGCGGCGACGAGTTCGTGGAGCCGACGGTGATTGTCGGCGAGGACGGATCACCGCTGGGTCGGGTGGAGGACCGCGACGGAATCATCTTCTTCAACTTCCGGCCCGATCGCGCGCGCCAGATCACCCGCGCTTTCACGCACTCCGCGCCGGAGGGCGCGGCACAGCCACCGGTTGACGTGCACTTCGTGTGCATGACGGAGTACGACGCAACGATTCGCGCACCGGTTGCTTACCCACCGGATGTGGTCGAGAATCCGGTCGGCGAAGTGGTGGCACGGGCAGGCATGCGCCAGCTCCGCATCGCCGAAACGGAGAAGTACGCGCACGTCACGTACTTCTTCAATGGCGGGCGAGAGGTCGCGTTCGAGCACGAGGAGCGCGCGCTGATCCCATCACCCAAGGTGGCTACCTACGATCTGCAGCCGGCGATGATCACCGGCAGTGAGTCGCCGTACGACCTGGTGGTGCTCAACTTCGCCAACGCGGACATGGTGGGACATACCGGTGTGCTACCCGCAACCATCAAGGCGCTCGAAGTGGTGGACGCGTGCGTCGGCCGCATCGTGGAGCGGGTGAAGGAGCTCGGCGGGATCACGCTGGTCACCGCCGATCATGGCAATGCGGAGCAGATGATCGACGAAGACGGCGGACCACTCACCGCGCACACCTTGAATCCAGTCCACTTGATCCTGGTGGACGACAAGCGGCGGAGGGCGCGGCTGGAGGATGGGATCTTTGCGGACGTGGCGCCCACCATGCTGGACTTGCTGGGGCTGAGGCCGCCGCGAGAGATGACGGGGCGGAATCTTCTCTCGCGCTAGATGCTTTCCAGGATTCTTGTATGCAGTGTCATCCTGAGCCTGCGAAGGATCCGCGACTCCGACGCTCGCAACGAGAAGCGGATCCTTCGTCGTGCCTCCTCAGGATGACACGCACCGCTCAACGGGAAGCATTCAGTTAAGAAAGCCCAGAGGCAGTCAGGATTCGGACGCGAGACCGTGGCGGACGGCGTACAGCGCGGCCTGGGTACGGTCCTGCAGGCCGAGCTTGCCAAGAATATTCGACACGTGGCCTTTCACGGTACGTTCGCTGACCACCAGCGAACGCGCGATCTCCTTGTTGCTGCGGCCCTCCGCCAGTAGCCGCAGGACTTCTCGTTCACGGTCGGTGAGCTGCGCACTGGCTTCGACTTTGCGCGGCGTAGTGACCTGTTGCATCAGCCGCCGCGCTACCTCCGGATGCAGCTGGGCCTGGCCAGCACGCGCACCTCGAATCGCTCGCGCCAGGTCGGCGGCGGCCACATCCTTGAGCAGATAACTCGTCGCGCCAGCCTTGATCGCGGGCACCACCCGCTCGTCGTCCAGGAACGACGTGAGCACGATCACGTGGGTTTCGGGCTGCTGTTGCTTGATGCGCGCCGTCGCGTCGACACCGTCCATCGTCGGCATGACCAGATCCATGAGCACCACGTCAGGGCGGAGCTCCTGCGCCCGTCGCACGCCCTCCTGGCCGTCCCTGGCTTCACCGACCACTTCGATATCTGGTTCGAGCTCGAGATAGGCGCGCAGACCCTCGCGGACGACGCCGTGATCGTCGACGATCAGCACCCGGATGCGACTCGCGGCGGTGCTACTCGCCATGTGGAATCGGCAGCTCGGCGCTCACGCGCGTGCCTCGACCGGGCGCGCTCTCGACGATCAGTCGGCCGCCGCTGCCCTCGGCCCGCTCGCGCATGCTGGTCATGCCGAGGGTATTCGTCGGACGCGGCGCGGAAGGATCGAAACCCAGGCCATCGTCCCTCGTGGTAACGCGCAAGCAGTGTGCCTCGAACTCCAGGTGGACCCGGGCCCGCGCCGTTCCGGCATGTTTGACGACGTTGTTGAGACTCTCCTGCACGATGCGAAACGCCGCATCTTCGATCGGCGCGGGTAAGCGGCGTTCCGACCCCGTCACCTGCAGCTCGACGACGCGTCCGTGGCGGCTGAGCACCGCGCTGAGGTGCTTCTTCAACGCGGACAACAAACCCTCCTCCTGGAGGGTGACCGGTCGGAGTTGGAAAATCAATGCGCGCATCTCGGCCAGCGCGCCCTGGGCGAGATCGTTGGCGCGCTCCAGCCGCTCGCGAGCCTTGGGTGGATCGCGATCAAGCAGACTCAGCGCAGCCTCACATAGCAGCGTCACGCTGAACAGGCTCTGGGTGACCGAGTCGTGCAGTTCACGCGCCAGCCGATTGCGCTCCTCGACCACGGCGTACTCACGCGTCTGCTCGTAGAGGCGGGCATTCTCGATGGCCGCGGCTGCCTGGTTGGCGAAGAACGTGGCCAGGTCGGCGTCGCGGTCGGTAAAGCCGCCCTCGCCGTCCTTGTTGTAGACGCTGAGGACGCCGACCGTGCGCTGGCGCGTCTTCATCGGCACCGACAGGATCGTGCGCGTGTTGCCGAGCACCAGGCTCGTTTTGTAGCCACGCGGATCGTTCTGGGCATCGTCGCTGCGCTGGGGACGGTTGGAACGCAGCGCCTCGGCCGCGAACGAGCCTTCGGTCGGGATGCGAACGCCGCGCAGGACGTCGGACGACGGCCCGACCACGGTGCGCATCTCGAGGAAGCGCGGGTCCTCCTCCAGCAACGCCAGCCCGACGCCACCCGCGTCCGTCAGCCGCTGGAGCTGTTGACAGATCGATTGCAGCACTCGATCGAAGTCGTGCTCCTCGAGCAGCAACGTCCCCAGGCGCTGGAGGCCAACCATCTCCTCGAGGCGGGTGTGCAGCTCGGCGTACAGCCGCGCATTGTCGAGGCTGATCGCCGCCTGGCTGGCGAACGTCGAAAGCAGCTCGACCTGGCGCGCGTGGAACGCCTCCGGGTGGTGGGTATACGCCGAGAGGGTGCCGAGGGTGCGTCCCCGGGCACGCAGCGGCAACACCAGCAGACTCTGCTGGTGCTGCTGCTCGGGGTCATCGACGCCTTCTCCCGTGTCGCGACGTGTGAGTACCGACTTGGACGAGAGCGGCGCACGCAGGATTTGTGGGCGTCCGCTCGAAACTGCCGCGCCCGCAAGCGAGCCCTCGACGGGCACGCGCATCGCGTCAAGGTCGACGGCGTGCTCGCCTACTGCCACCTGGACTTCCAGCTCGCGGGCGCCAGCACGCAGGAGCTCGATCGACACGGTGGCGACGCCTGACAGCGAAAGCGCTTGCTGGGCGAGGACGCGCAGAGCCCCCTCGGGGTGCAGCTCTTCGGCGAGCGCAGTGCTGGCAGCCTGCAGACCGGTGACCTCGGCGAGCCGATCGCGCACCTCGCCGTACAGCCGCGCGTTCTCGAGCGCGATCGCCACGTGATTGGCCAGCAGCTCCATGACCTCGCGATCCTGAATCTTGAAGACGCGGGATGGGTCCCTGGCCATGACGCAGAACACACCCACCATGCGACCCTGCCACCAGACCGGAACGGCGACGCCGGATTGCACCATCGTGGCCTCTGGCAGCGGCATCGGCACGTCCTCGAGGTAACGCTCGGCGATCATCGCTTCACGCGTGAGCAGCACCCGTCCCGTCATTCCAACACCGGCTGGAATGACCATACCTACGATGCTCGGCGGCAGGTTGTGGGCAGCACGCACACGGGCGGCGCCGTCGCGGTCGATGACGCAGATGACGCCGTCATCGGCATCGAGCAGCTCGACGGCACTGGCGATCACGCGGCCAAACAGACTGTCCAGATCGAGCTCGGATGAGATCGAGGCGACGACCTTGCGGAGCGCGTCGCGGCGGCGCAGCTCGAGGTGGGTCTGGGCGTACAGTCGCACGTTGAGGATCGACATCGCGGCGGCGTCGGCGAGCCGCGTGAGGTAACCAAGCTCCTCGTCGGCGAAGTCACGCGCATGCTCGTCGAAGAGCAGGGCGACGCCAAGACGGTCGTCGCCGACCACCAGTGGCACCAGGCACTGAAGCTGGAGGCCATCGGGGGCAATGTCGTGCTCGGCGCCGGCGGGCGCTGCGCGGACTGCATGTTGCCAGCTGGCGTCCGTGTCCAGGGGGAGGCCGCAGGTTTCGATGGAATCGAC
This sequence comes from Chloroflexota bacterium, assembly GCA_005883405.1. Classification (GTDB taxonomy): domain Bacteria; phylum Chloroflexota; class UBA6077; order UBA6077; family CF-72; genus CF-72. The sequence goes on from VBGG01000266.1 coordinate 7,114, forward strand.
CCGGCCGCCGTCCGCATCACGCAACATGACCGCGGAGGCGGAGCAGCCCGTTGCCCTGCGCAGCTCGGTGCACAGCAGCCGCAGCTGAGCGCGAAGGTCGCGCTCCGCGGTGAGCTGTCGACTGAAGTCGACGAGGGCGCGCAGGCGGCGGTTCTCGTCCCGCAGCGCGGCGAGATCGGCTTCGGTCTGAACGGGCACGGGTGGGTGGGCAGAGTGTAGCGTTCGCTGAGGGAGAGGAGGCTTTCACCCTCACGTCAACCCGTCCGAACGTACGGGGCCGGCAGGTGCGGGCGAACGGTCTAGGATTTCAAGCTGACGCTCAGAATTCGAGAGTGAATCCCAGCAAGCCGGGCCTGCACCCGTCGAGTGATGTACCAGGTCGGGAAGGTCCCGAAACCACGGTCCTTGTGGCCGTGCAATCGACTCAGGTGCGTGAGGCGCTCGTGGCAATGCTGGGCGCGATCGACGGCTTCCGCGTCGTCGCCGAGGTAGATACCGACGCATCAGCCCTGGAGGCGGCTCGCCGCCAGCGGCCATGCCTGGCGCTCGTCGAGCCGGAGCTGTCGGACTGTGGTGGCTGGTGGGCGATCCAGCGCATTCAGGCTGAGCAGCTGGCTTGCGTCGTCGTCGCGCTGGGGCGTCGCGCTGATAGCCGCCTCGCGCAGCTGGTGGGCGCGCAGAGCTATGTACAGATGGGGACCTCGCCGCGCGACCTGCTCAGCGTGCTCCAGGCCGCGGTTTCGTTCGGGACACCACCGCTCTCAGGCGCCCATGCAGAACATGATCTGCTGGCCGACGCCGACGCCGTGCTGGACGAACCAGCCTTCGTTGGCCTCTAGCGCATACCAGTACGCCGCGGCCGGGTTGTAGACAGTCCGCGCGGCCTCCTGCTGATCGTTCGGATCGATCAAACGCGGCATGTCCTGAATGTCCACGATCGTTCCGAAACGATCGATCCACGCGATCGAGAGCGGGATCAGCGTGTGGTACATCCAGTAGCCCTCGCGCGATTCGGATTGATACACGAACAACATGCCGCTGTCGGTCGGCAGCGAGTCGCGGTACATCAGGCCGACTTCGTGCTCCTGCGGGGTGCGGGCAAGCTCGAGGTCCAAGCGCGGGTAGGTATCGATCTGGACCTCGGCGTAGGGCGCCGTTGCATCGCCGCAGGGAGTGACCGCGTCCTGGGCTCGGCCGCGGCTGGGCATTGCCATGAGGCCCACGACGAGCGCGGCCAGAACCAGGGAGCGCAGAGAAGAAGTGGTGCGCACGGCGACGCAGAATGCTAACCAGGGGACGTCGCTCAGTGCGACGAAAAGAATTGGTCGGGGCCTAGGACCGCGGCCGAAAAGGTAGTCGGCTTGTCGGCCAAACTTCTAGCGGCGGCTGAGCATCCCTCGGATGGCAGGCACGACCAGCGTGAGCGCTAACGCACCAAAGAGCGAGAAGATGAGGGGCAGTTCCATGGGAGTGTGGTGTCAGTCTCCGTCGGGTCGTCTAGATGCAGGAGTCGTGCCGTCTCGGGCGCGCAGCTTGTCAGTAATGTATGGAGATGGGGGTGCCGAGGCCGGCCCAGGACCACAGAACGGCGCTGTCGGCGTAGGTCAGGCCCAGGCAGCCGTGAGAGGCGGCGTAGCCCCAGTTGCCACTCCAGTAGTTGTAGTGAAGGCTGGCGCCGTCGCCTGTGAAGTACTGGGTGAAGAGTACGTTGGTCAGGTAGTAGCCGCCTGGGCCGAAGCGTGGGATGCCGATCGTGTCGCTGTTCATCGTCTCGTTGGCGACCCGACGGATGATGGTGAAGACGCCCAGTGGCGTGGGGCGCGGTCCAGCGCCGTGGATGGTCAAGGTGGTGAGCACCGGCGTGGCGCCTTCATACGCGACCAGCATGGCCGGTTCTCTGAGATCGACGTCGATCCAGCGGCCAGGGAACCTCCGCGGCGGTGGGCGCGGCAATCGTACCGACGTCTGGGGCAGGTAATCGCCGCCGGCAGTGCGGTACCACGTCTCACCATCATCGCCTTCGACGGTATCGGCGATCTTCACGGGACTATTCAGCGTCAGCGTCTCGAGCTGCGCGTCCGGGTCTGGCGTGGGATAGAACGAAAGCGGTGCGCCACGGATTGAGCGCCCGACCATGTCGATCTCGTCCACGCCGGGCGGTGGGTCCGCGGTGAGGTAGGCGGGCGGCGGATCGGTCGGACCGATCGCATCGCTGGGCACGAAGCCAGTCTGGCGCGTACGTGGGTTCAGGACCTCGGCCCACTCACCCTGATAGCCAGTCACTTCGAGGTAGGTGAACTGGCGCAGATTGGCAATCGGCTCGCCCTCTTCGTCCGGGGTGCTGCGCTGCGGCGTGGCTTCGAGATTGACGACCCAGACCGGTTCGGCTGGCAAGGGACTTGCAGCACGCGCTTGCGGCGGGGGCTCTGGTTGGGCAGAAACTGGCGAGACAAAGCTTGATGCAACGAGCGCCGCGATGGGCAACAGCCGGAAGGAATGATGCCAATTCGACATTCGCAGTGCCGTGTGGGCCGCGGTTCGGCCAGCATACTATGGCCCTGGAGGGGCAGCCGAAAAGGTCTTCTGGCTTTGACCGCCCCTCCCGGCCAATCTGTTGATCGAAGTTCGGCCGACTGCGACTTGCGCCGAAAACCGGCTTGTCGGCCGAGCTTCTAGCCGCGCGTGACCGTTACAGCCGCGCCACGGATCCTCGTCGTCGACGACACGCCCGCGCTGCTTGACGTAGTCCGCACCTGCCTGGAGGAAGAGGGTTATCAGGTGAGGACGTGCCTCGAATCGAGGTACGCGGTCGCGATGGCCCAGGAGCAGCGGCCTGATGTGGTCATGCTCGACGTGGTCATGCCTGAGGTGAGCGGATGGGAAGTGCTGGCTGAGCTGCGCCAGGATCCGGCCTTCAGGCTCACGCCGGTGATCGTGTGCACCGCGTACGTCGCGGAGGCGATGGGACGCCTGGCCGAGCTGAAGGGACCCGACCAGCACCTCGGGCTCTTGCCGAAGCCGTTTGAGATGGAGGAGCTGTTGGAGGTGGTGGCTTCGGTCAGCGCGGTTGCGCCGTCGGGGTAGATAAGCGAGAGAGGACCTGGCGCAGGTCGTCGCCGCGGCAGGGTTTGGGCAGGACGGCGTCGACGCCGCGGGTCATCAGGCTGGCGTCGTCGATCTCGGTCGCGTAGCCAGTGATCAGCACCACGAACGGCGAGACGGGCAGGTCGGCCAGACGCTCGGCGAGCTCCGCGCCGCTCACCTCGCCGAGGCTGTAATCGGTGAGCACGACGTCGAAGCTGTGCGAATGGATCAGTACCATCGCGGCGGCCACCGAATCGACCACAGTCACCTGGTGACCCTGCAGACCGAGCAGGTCGCGAACTGCCCGCGCAAACACGGGCTCGTCGTCAACCAGCAGGACGTCCAGGCCCGTTGAGGGCTTCGCCGCCAGCAGGCCGGCGATGGCTGATTCCAGCTCGGCGCGGCTACACGGCTTCGCGAGCATGACGTCCACGCCGCGCTGCTTGAAGTCTTCGGGCGCAATCTCGCCGGCCCAACCGGTCAGCATCACCACGTGCGTGCCAGGGGCGTGTGTCTTCACGGCCGAGGCGACGGCCCAACCGTCCACCTCGGGCATATCGAGATCGGTGATGACGACGTCGAATCTGGCGCCGGGCGATCGCAGCGATTCGAGAGCAGCCGTGCCGCCGTGGGCAATGGACACGGCGGCACCCGAGCGCTCCATCAGCTGTCGCACAATCGCCACCAGACCGGGTTCGTCGTCGGCGACCAGGATGCGCGCGCCCGTGAGACTCGGAGCCGGCTGCGCCGGTCGCGCCGCCGGAGCTTCGGGCCGCTGCGCAGGCTGGCCAGCCGGGGATGGCGCGCCGATCGGCACATACGGCAGGTTCAGGTTGAACGTCGTGCCTGCGCCAGTCGTCGATTCAACGCTGATCTGACCGCCGCGGCGGGTGATGATGCTGTAGGCGACCGCCAGCCCCAGGCCGCTGCCCTTCGGACCTTTGGTAGAGAAGAAGGGCTCGAAGATGCGAGCGCGAACGGACTCGGGCATGCCGTGGCCCGTATCGCGCACTTCCAAGTCGGCGGCCTTGGGGTGCGCGCTCGGGCGTGTGGTGATCTCGATGCGGCCCCCATCGGGCATGGCGTCGGCGGCGTTGAAGAGCAGGTTGAGCAGCACCTCGCGCAGCTCGGCGGGATCGATCGCGACCCGCGACAGGAGCGCACTGTCGGTCAGATTCAGCGACAGCTCGATCGCGCCGCCACCATGCAGGGCTGCGCCTGCCCAGCGCGGCCGCGCCATCTCGACCGCGGATCGCACCGCCTCGTTCAGGTCAGCGGTGGTGGACGGCGTCTCGACGCGCGGCCTCGACAGACCCTGCAGGTTGCGGACGATGCGAGCGCCGTCCAGCGCCGATTGACGAATGGTGGCGATGGCCTCGCGCGTCGGCGGCTTCAGCTCATCGGGATGCAGCAGCTCGACCTGACCCAGGATGGAGGCAAGCAGGTTGTTGAAATCGTGCGCTACGCCAGACGCCATCTCGCCGATGGCGCGCAGCTTCTCCGAGTTCAACAGCTGCGTGTACAACCGCCGCGACTCGGTGATCTCGGTGTAGACGTCGACGCGCCCGACCACCTCGCCGACCAGACTGCGCATCGGCGCCGAGTAGCGCTGGACGATGCGCGGCGGGTCGGTTGCCAGCTCCCATTCGCTCTCGTCGACCTCAGCCGGCCGAGAGATCAGCTGGCGTAGACGGGCCAGGAAGGCCTCTGATTCGCGAGGCTTGATCGAGGCCGCCGCGAAAAGCTCCTCCTGGGGCGTACCCGCGCTGCGGCTGGGCAGTCCAAACAGGTCCTCCAGGGCTTTGTTGGCGACGCGTACCGTGCCATCCAGCTCCACGACACACACACCGCTGCCGACAGACTCGAGCACGGTGCCGAGCGTCGCCTGCGACTCGACCACCAGGCGCCGCACGCGCTGCTGCCCGGCAGCCAGACGGGCATTGTCGATCCCAACGCCGATCATCTGAGCGATCGAGCGCAGCACGCCGAGAGTCTCGGCATCGAAGGCGTTCGGGCGCGTCGCGCCAACCAGGAGCACGCCGATCGGGCGGCTATCGCGGCGACGGACCGGGACACCCGTCACGCTGCGCGCGGGAAGCTGGGGCGGGAGGTTGGCTCCCGCGCCGCCTCCCAGGAGGTCTGGCTCGTTGATCTCGCGGGTGCTCTGGAACAGCGGCGCCAGGACGCCCGCGCCGCTGCCGAACTTGTCGAGCACGGTGCCGAGCGTCGCCTGCGACTCGACCACCAGGCGCCGCACGCGCTGCTGCCCGGCAGCCAGACGGGCATTGTCGATCCCAACGCCGATCATCTGAGCGATCGAGCGCAGCACGCCGAGAGTCTCGGCATCGAAGGCGTTCGGGCGCGTCGCGCCAACCAGGAGCACGCCGATCGGGCGGCTGTCGCGGCGACGGACCGGGACACCCGTCACGCTGCGCGCGGGAAGCTGGGGCGGGAGGTTGGCTCCCGCGCCGCCTCCCAGGAGGTCTGGCTCGTTGATCTCGCGGGTGCTCTGGAACAGCGGCGCCAGGACGCCCGCGCCGCTGCCGAACTTGGTCGGCAAGCCCGCCAGGATCTCCGAATCGACCCCGCACTGACCAGCCAGCCGCCAGGTCGTGGCATTGGCGGGCTGCTCTGGCAGCAGATACACGCCTGCAAAGTCGGCATTCAGCGCCTCGGCGGCGCAGCGGGTCAGTGGCGGGACCAGCCGCTCCTCGGACAGACCCTCCGCCAGGAGTGCGCTCGCACGAGTCAGGGCGCGCAGCAGCAGTGCAGGCGATTGCTCGACTGTCACCTGTGGAACGCTACCTTTTGTCCAGGTCGAGGATCTCGAGGCCGCCGGCGTAGGGCCGAGTCTGGTAGGTCGTGGCTTGCTGCAGGTGATTGATCACCCCGTCCATCGTACCCAGCGCGTCGCGTATCTCATGAAGGTAGCGCACGGTCGACGGGGCGAGGTCCAGCTCAGGATCGTCGAGCAACAACTCGAGATAGCCCCAGGCGACGGCCAGCGGCTGCTTCAGCTTGTGCGCGACGGCCCCGGCGAGCTGGGCGACGACGCGATTACGCTCGAGCTCCAGCCGCGGGTCCAGATCCTCTGCCACGTACACTCGGCGGCTAAGTGGCAACCTCGAGCGCGCGGCGCTCGTCTCGAGCCAGAACGCGGTCCAGATCAAGCAGAATAACGAGTCGCTCGGGCAGCTTGGCGATGCCGTGAAGGTATTCGGAGTCGATACCCGCAACGACCGGGCTCGGTGGCTCAACAATCGAGGGATTGACGCGTAGCACTTCGCTGACGCCATCGACGATGATGCCCACCACCTGATCGCCGATCTCGACGACGACGATGCGGCTGGCGCGGGTGTGATCGGCCGTGGGCAGACCGAAGCGGCGGCGCAGGTCGACCACGGGAATCACCTTGCCGCGCAGGTTGATGACGCCCTCGACAAACGCCGGCGCACGTGGCACGCGAGTGATGCTCTGCAAGCGGATGATCTCGTGAACGCGCGAGATCTCCACGCCGTAGAGCTCGGCGCCAAGCTGGAACACGACGAGCTGCTGCTCCTCACTCATGCCCGTCGGCTCCACCGTTTGTTCCGCTCGCGTTGCGCTGTGCATAGCCTCTCCAGACCCCGGTACTGCTGACACCGGCGATTCAGGTATCGGCTAGACGGCGCTATTCTTGAGCGCGTCTTCGTCGGCCGGCGCTGTGCGCAGCTCGGCCATGATCGCGCGGAGCTCGACGATGGTCTCTTCGAGCGCCGAACGCAGCTCCGCCAGGGTGGCCGGAATCTCGTCCTGGCGGCCGAGATTCCCGAGGGTCTCGCACATCTCCGTTTTCACGAGAGCGGTGCCGAGCAGGCCGAGTACCCGGTCGTGGATGCGCCGCGCCAGAGGATGAGGAGCAGGCACGCCTACCTCGACTGGACCGCCGTCGGGGCGATGCCATGCGTGATCGCGTAGATCGCCGCCTGAGTGCGATCGAGCACGCCGATCTTCTCGAACAGGACAGACAGGCGGTTCTTGACCGTGCTCTCGGCCAGTGACAGCTTGTTGGCGATCTCCTTGTTCGACATGCCGGCCGAGACGTGCTGGAGGATCTTGATCTCGGTTTCGCTCAGCTGACCAAGGCCGTCCTCGGGGGTCTGCTTGCTGCTCATACGCTTGAACTCGGAGACGACCGAGCTGGTGACGGTCGGGTCGAGCAGCGACAGGCCGCTGGCGACCGCGCGCACGGCGCCGGCCACTTCGGAGACGCGGCTGGTCTTCAGCAGGTAGCCACGGGCGCCAGCGCGCAGCGCCTGGAAGACGTGGCCCTCTTCGTGGTGCATGCTCAGGATGATCACGCCGATGTCGGGGTTGGCGCGCAGGAGCTCGCGCGTCGCCGACAGGCCGTCGACGATGGGCATGTTGATGTCCATGAGGACGACATTGGCGTTCTGCTCGAGGCTGATGCGCTGAACCTCGAGGCCATCGCTGGCTTCGCCGACGATGGTGATGCCGCGTTCGAGCTCCAGGAGCGCCTTGAGCCCCTGGCGAAACAGCTGGTGGTCGTCGGCAAGTACGACACGAATGTCGTTGGAGCTACTGCGGGGCGTCTCACGTTCGTGGCTGAACACGGTTGGAAGGTCCTCTCGTCAGGCTGTGCGTCTGGCGTCTGTGGTCGGCTCGGCTGGCCGATTCGGTGCGGACGTACTATGCCGATTTCCCCGTACAGGCCGAATAGCAGCGCGCCTTAGCGTGGGTAACGAAGGTATAACAAACGCCCGACTGCGCTCCCCCGGAGGGGACCCATCTGGCGCTTGCGGCGCGGGAGGCGAGGGGCGGAGCGAGTAGCGCTACAGCGTGTCGGCGATCCGGCACCCTCACCCCAGCCCTCTCCCAGAGGGAGAGGGAGGGCGCGCGGTCAGGCGATCAGGGTTAGTGCTTGAGGTTGACGAGGTCCTGGAGGATCTCGTCGCTGGTGGTGATCACGCGCGAGTTGGCCTGGAAGCCGCGCTCGGCCATGATCATGTTGGTGAACTGCTGGGCGAGATCGACATTCGAGCCCTCTAGAAAGCCGGTGGCGATCTGGCCGCGGCCGCCCGCGTCTGGCGTGCCGATGTTTGGGGTGCCCGAGTTGGCCGACGCCGCGAACAGGTTGCCACCCGCCTTCGACAGACCACTCGGGTTCGAGAAGCTGGCCAGCGCGATCTGACCCAGCGGCTGCTTGTAGCCGTTGGAGTAGACACCCGTGATGTCGCCTGCCTGGCCAACCGTAAAGGTGGTCAGCGAGCCAGCCGAGGCACCGTCAGTGCTCGAGCTCAGCGAGGACGGTGTCGAGGCCAGCTGCGTGATCTGCGACATGTCGAGCGTGACCGACTGAGGCGAGGTCGAGCCGTTGGTCAGCGTCAGGCTGAGCGTGCCAGTGCCGCCAGTAGCGACCTTGCCCGAGCCGTTGAAGACGATAGTGCTGGTGCCGGTGACGGTGACACCCGGGTCGGTGGTGCTCGGGGCCACGCTCCACGTGTTGGCGGCCGACTTGGTGAACGTCAACGTCAGCGGAATGGCATTGCCCTGCGAGTCATACACCGTCGAGCTCAGGTTGACCGCGTTGAGCGCCCCGCCCGCGTTGTTCGCGTCCAGGTTGCCATCGGCGGTCAGCGACGTGGATGCCTTGCCGGTCATGCCGGCCCCGATCGGAATGGTGATGTTGGTGGCCGGGACGGTGGTGTCGATCTTGCCGGTCAGCGGGTTGGCCTGCCAGCCCATGACGTGCAGACCGCTCGACGGGTTCACCAGCGTGCCATCGATGCCCAGGTCAAAGGC
>VBGG01000264.1:0-565 GCA_005883405.1 Chloroflexota bacterium
AACGACATCATGCGCGACACCGGGTACCCGAACGTGCTCAGCCCACCGTACTGGTTGAAGAAGCCCCACACGTTGTCGTCGTCGATGCGGTACCCCGTCTGACCGAAGTAGCGATCGTCGTGAACGATGGCCGGGGCAGTCGCTCCCGCTGGGGCTGGGGCGGGCACAGGCGTGGCAGCGGCAGTCGGCGCGGCGGTTGCCACGGGCGCAGTGCCGGCGATGACCGTGTAATTGGCCGTTATGTCCAGCTTGCTCGTCTGACCCGTGGCCTCGACGACGTATGCGCCCGGAGCCAGCGCCGGAACGGGGAAGATCACACTCAGCTCGCCCCTGGTGTCGGCCATAGCCAGGCCCACCTGGGGGCCATTGAACGACACGGCCACGTCCTCACCTGGCTGGAATCCAGCGGCCATGATGGTCAGCGACGTGCCGGGTGCAGCTTGCGGGACCGAGAACGCCAGGCTCAGGCCGGGCAGGCTGATCGTGAACGTGGCCGTGGACGCAAGGTCGCTGTTGCGGCCATGGGCGCGCACGGTGAACTGGCCGGGTGCCATATCCGGAACGT
>VBGG01000264.1:574-2328 GCA_005883405.1 Chloroflexota bacterium
GCTGATCGTTGAAGAACATCTCGACGAGCTCGGTGGGCTTGTAGCCGGAGCCATTGGCGGCCACTGGGGCGTTGACCAGACCAGACGACGGAGTCAACGTCAGCGCTGGCGCGGCAGCGGGCGCGGTCGTCGGCTGGGTGGTCGGACTTCCGGCCGCGGCGGTTGTCGGGCTCGCCACAGCCGTCGACACCGGCGTGGCCGTCTGGCCGAGCGCGGTGGCTGGCAGGATAAGCAGCGTCGCCATCAATACACCAACGGTGATGACCGCGGCGCGCCCGACGAATCCGGGCGTGGAGGCCGCGAGCTGAGCTCGCGGATCTCGTGACAGACGATATCGTTCAGAACTCATAAACACCTCATAGACTGCGGGGTTCTAGTGCCCCTCCCTGAGGTGCTATTCGCTCGCAGCGTCCCGTTTCGGCGCCAGGCTCAAGCTCCCCCAGCAGGGACCCGCCGGAGGGAATGCAGGAAGCGCGCCACGGACGACGGCCGCCTAGCCTCAATACCGGTGACTTAAGGCCAGAGGATGCGAACGGTTGGAGCGACGGCGGGCATCGGCCGCGAAGGTGTGGTGGGCGGCCGTTTGCGTGGGAAGTTGCTCATCTTGCGTTTGACCGCGCGGGGATTCTGGCGCGGGCGCCGTGGGGGCAGCTGCTCGGCGCCGAGTTCCTTCAGGAGGTCGTCGCAAAAAAGGGGAACGCCTCGGGCCAGGTGCGCTGAGCGCGGGGGATGGCCCGGCGGAGCACCCGCAGCGCGCCGGTGAAACTCAGCCGGTCGGGGTCGGTTCCCTGCTGGAGGGCGGCCTGGTGCATCAGGGTGCGGATGGCCAGGTGGGCCAACAGCAAGCCATAGACCTCCTGGACCACCTCGCGTGGGTGCTGGCTGCGCAGTGGGCGCGGATGCGCCCACTGGTGGACCTTGACTTCGTCCAGGGTGGTCTCGATCTCCCACCGCTCGTGATACGCCGCCGCCAGCTGCTCCGCTGGGAAGGCGCGCTCGTCCAGCAACGAGGTCACCAGCCGGTACTTGTCCTGGCCTGGACCGGCCGGGGTGTCCAAGGCATACTCGATCACTCGCAGCGTGATCCCGTCACGGTCGCGGCGGCGCGCCGTGGGCGTCGGATAGATACGTGCCAGGAAGGACCCATCTGACAAGAGCTCGGTCGGCTTGAGCACGATGTTGACCTTGGTCCGCCCCAGGAAGTGCGCCTGCCGCGCGCGCGTGGCGCGCACCATCTCAAAGGAGTGGAAGTTGCGGTCCCACAACAACAGCATGCCGGGTCCGACCGAGCGCAGCAGGCGCAGCGCGGCGGGAACCTCGCCACAGCGGGAGGGGCGCAGCACCACATCGCACAGCACGTGGGTGCCCGTTTCGATCAGGGCCACCGCGCGGAGCTGCGGGAATGCGGCGACCCCACGGCCCGACCCCGGCCGTCCGAAGGCCCGCACGTTGGCGGGTGTATCGGCCACATCGAGCGTGGTGCCATCCAGCGCCATCAGGCGGAGTCCGCCCAGGAACGCCCCGACGGTCTCGGCCGTGGCGATGGGGCCGGCAACCGCGTGGAAGAGCAGCCGGAACAGCCGCACCCCAGCGCGCTGGCGGGCGCGCACGAGAGCGGCGTTCGTCGGGAGTTGCCATGCGCTACCGCCACTTGCCGCTCCTTCACGCCAGCCCGCCACCACATTGGCCAGTGCGTGGCGGACGGACTCACTGGCCCACAGCCCCATCGCCACGACCAGCGTCACCACCACGTG
>VBGG01000264.1:2504-3066 GCA_005883405.1 Chloroflexota bacterium
CGTCCGTTTTCAGTTAGATGATTTCCAGGTAGTCCCGATCCGGTAGCTCAGGAAACGGCGCTGTCGGGAGGGTCTGGTACCAGAACGCGACTGAGGCCGTATCGCACTGGAGTGGCAAGTACCTACGGCCGCTGCGCCAGCCGAGCGCTTGCAGCGTCACCCGCACATCGCGCTCGAAGCGGATCGGGTCAGGGATATGCCAGCGGTACATGCCGAACCGCGTCTGGGATTGATAGAGCCCGTCTGGGCGAAGCACCTGATGCATGCCCAGAAACGGCGCGGTGTACGTGACGTACTGGCCGTCGACGTCCCAGTCGTACGCGCCGCCGAAATAATCTTCGGTCCCGGTGCCACAGATTGTCGGAAAGTCCGTATCGCCGTCGAGGAAGAACTTGATCTCGCCCTCGCCCCACCAGCCGCTGTTGGTCACGCCGACGGCGAGATAGCTCCCGACATACTGGCCGGCGCCATGCACGCCGTCCAGCATGGTAAAGACGGCTGTGTACGGCACCGGATTCATCCGCCGGAACTGCGCATGAAAGTACGCGGCGTCGTTGGGCAC
>VBGG01000264.1:3075-4886 GCA_005883405.1 Chloroflexota bacterium
CCAGCCTCGGGGCCGCGGTTCTCGAGGGTCAGGCGGGCGCTCACCTTGAACGGCATCTCCCAGAAGCAATTCATCCCGTTGTTTGGATTGACGGCGACGGGAATGGAGCTGAGCTGGGCGAAGGGACCCCAGCCGGAGGCGAAGAAGTCTCGGAGTGGACACTCCACCGACGGCTGGGCCTGGTTGTCCCAATAGATCCGCAAGATGACGTCGCGTCCAAGATTGCGGCCCGTACACCAGATGCTCTGGATGGCGCCCGGGCCGTCGATCGCGGCCAGAACGAACGTCTCACCCGGGCTGATCTGTACGGACGGCGAGACCTTCCAACCCTGGCCGAGGTCCCGCGCCGCCGCAGCGCCAGTGCCCTCGGTGGCCATCCCGCCCTTGCCCGGAGCGCCCGAAAGGTTTTCAGGGCTGATAGACCGCGTCCGCGCACCCGAGAGCCGCCAGAGATTGCTGAGATCCGTCCCCAAGCCATTGAAACCAGGCATAACCGTAAGAATGGTACGAGGAGTCTGTTTTGTAGAGTCGTGTGCGGCGAGTAGCACACGATTGCCAAAGAACTTGTTTCGTGTAGCTTGGCGAGTACCATTGCGTCAATGTTGAGCCCAATCCGCGCGGACCAGGTTGGGAGTCTGCTTCGCCCAGACAAGCTGCTCCGCGCCCGCCAGCTGGCGGCTAGCGGCGAACTGCCGAAGGAGCAGCTGCGTGAGCTCGAGGACGCGGCCATCCTGGAGGTTCTCGGTCGACAGCGGGAAATTGGCCTCGAGATCTTCACCGACGGCGAGTTTCGACGCGCGTCCTGGATCACCGACATGGCGGATGCGGTCGAGGGCTTCGTGCCGCAGAGCCGCACCGTCGAGTGGCGCACGCTTGACGGTTCGAACCAGCCCGAAGCCAGCACGTCCAGGGTCGTCGGCGCCCGCCTGCGGCCGCGGCAGCGTTTGACCGGCGCCGAGACCGCGTTCCTCAAGCAGCACGCGCCCGGGCCGATCAAGATGACCCTCCCAGCCCCGTCCAATTTCTGGGTGGTCAGTTGGAAGGAGGGCGTGAGCAACGCTGCCTATGCTTCGCGGTCAGAGATGTTGCAAGACGTAGCACGGATCGTGCGCGACGAGATCGAGGCGCTTATTGACGACGGGGTCGACTACATCCAGATGGATGCGCCCTTCTACGGCGTGTTCATCGACGAGCAGCATCGAGCGACGTTGCGGCACGCGGGCATCGATCCCGATCGGGCCCTGGAGGAGGTGGTCGCCGCCGACGACGCCGCTGTCAAGGGTCTGGCCCGCGCAGGTTTGACGCTCGGGCTGCACATCTGTCGCGGCAACTCGCGCAGCCGCTGGCTGTACGAGGGCGCCTACGACCCGATCGCCGAAGCCCTGTTCGGCCAACTGGGCGTCGACGCCTTCCTGCTCGAGTACGACTCGTCGCGCGACGGCGGTTTCGAGCCACTCCGCTTCCTGCCGAAGGGCAAGCTCGCCGTGCTGGGACTGGTCACGTCCAAAGAGCCGGGGCTGGAATCCGTCGGCAACCTTCGCCGTCGCGTCGACGCTGCCGCTAAGGTCGTCCCGCTCGAGCAACTCGCGCTGAGTCCGCAATGCGGCTTCGCGTCCGTCGCCGCCGGCAATGCGCTGTCCGAAGATGACCAGTGGCGCAAGCTGAGCCTCGTCGTCAACACCGCCCGCGAGATCTGGGGCTGAGGCATGCACACCGTCACGCTTCAGACGGCGCGACTCCAAACCCACTGCTGGGTGCAGGGCCCAGACGATGGGCAGCCGCTGCTGCTGGTGCACGGCAACCTGGTCACG
>VBGG01000267.1 GCA_005883405.1 Chloroflexota bacterium
CTACGTAGTGCGACATCGTTAGGGCGTTCCGGGTTCCGCGTTCCGCGTTCCGAGTTCCGCGTTCCGGGTTCGGGGTTTGCTCGCGCGGCTTTGCAGTGAACTACATGCGCCCGAGTCGCGCTCCCGGGGACGGGTCCGCCGGTCGGCATGTAGCGCCATCTCCACCGCATGCGAACACGGAACGCGGAACCCGGAACGCGGAACGCAACTCACGCCGTGGCGAGCCAGAGTTTGGGCACGAGCTCGGCGCCGAAGCCGTAGTCGGAGCGCGGGTAGAAGTCGCGCACCTGCGGGGTGAGACCGGCGGTGCGGTAGGGCGCCACGCCGGTCGGGTAGTACATCTGGTCAGCCAGATAGCGCTGGACGTCGTAGATCTGCTTCTTGCGCTCGGCACGGTCGAGCGTGCGCATCTGCTGCTCGATCATGGCCGTCAACTTCTCGTCGTTGACGCCGGCGTGATTTCGGGTCCCGCTGGGGTGATACATGTTGAACAGGAAGTCGTGCGGCTCGGTGAACGGCGTCTCCAACCCGAACACCAGCTGATTTCCGCCGTCGAACTTGCCGGCAAACGTGGTGGAGATGTAGTTGGCGTACTCCTGCATCTGGATGGTGGCGTCGATGCCACCTGACTTCAGGTCCTGCTGGACAAGCTCGACGGCTTGCACCCAGACGTCGCCGTAGCCGGGCGTGCTCAGCATGGTCACCTGCAGGCCGTCGGGATACCCCGCCGCAGCCAGCAACTGCCTGGCCGCGGCCGGGTCGTACTTGAAGTACCTGGCGGTGGCGCCCTGATCCGTTCCGCGCGGGTCCAGCCACCACTCCGAAAGCGCCCAGGGGATGAAGTTGTTCCAGTTCCCGCGGCCGTTGTAGATCACCTTGATGATGTTGTCGCGGTTGATCGACATCGACACCGCCTGGCGTACCCGAGGATCGTTGAACGGCGGCTTGTCGAGCTTCCAGTACACGAACGGGATCAGGTTGAACTCCCACTCGAGGTACTGAATCTCGGGATTGCTCTGCTTCAGTCCGGGTAGCTCCTGATCGGGCACCTGCAAAAAGTCGAGCTCGTGCGCCCGCAGCCCGGCCATCTCCGTGGCAACGTCAGGAATGATCAGGCCGACGAAGTCATCGATGTGTGGCTCGCCCTTGCGGTAGTAGTTCGGGTTCTTCTTGCCGGTGAACGAGACACCACGGTCGAGTTTGTCAAAGATGAAGGGTCCGCTGCCGACCACGCGACGGGTGACGTCGCCGTCCTGATCCACGACCTCCTTCGGCAGGATCCACAGGATCGGGCTGCCGATCTGGGCCTCGAACGGCGCGTAGACGTCTTTCAGCGTGAACTGCACCGTGCGGGGGTCGGTCGCACTCACGCTGGCGACCTGGTTGAACGTCGTCTTCTGCGGCGAGACCTGCATGAAGTGGTCGAACGACCACGCCACGTCCTGGGCCGTGAGCGGGCGACCGTTCATCGGCGGCAGGTTCTGCCACTTGACGTCAGGCCGCAGCGTGAATGTCCAGGTCTTGCCGTCTTCGCTGGGCTTCCACGACTCGGCCAGGTCGCCATCCATGATGTAGGCCTGGGCGGCGAGTCCTGGCGCCTTCTTCGACATGAGCAGCCGGCTATAGAAGAACGCCGCGAACTCCTGGACGCGGAAACTGACGTTGAGGTAGGGGTCCAGGCTGGGCGGGTCTTCGGTCCACAAGTTGAAGCGGAACGTGCCGCCATCGCGGGCAGTCTGGCCGGCAGGTTGCGCCGCGGCCGTGGGCGCCGCGGCCGGCTTCGCGGCTGGGGCGGCGGTCGGCGCTGGTGGCGGCGGCGCAGCGGTGGGCGCGACGGGCGCGCTGGTTGGGGCCGGGGCGGGCGGCACAGCGGCTGGCCCGCATGCGCTCAGCAGCGAAGCGCCGAGTCCGGCGACGCCCCAGGAGATCAGGAACCCGCGTCGACTCCAACGGCGACGAACCGGTGTCGGGGATGCATCCGCGGCGTCTCGCACGGCCAATCCACCCTCCTCAGCCGACCCGCGACCCACGCTGGTCGCGGGGGCGCTCCTATCCTATCCCCCGCCCACCGGCTACGTAGATCACCTGTGCGCTCACAAAGCTCGATTCGTCGCTGACCAGAAAACTGATGACGCTGGCCACGTCCTCGGGCTTGCCGGTGCGGCGGAGCGGGGTACGCGCCGCCGCATCCTTTTTGAATTGCTCCCAGTCCAGGCCCATCCGTTCGGCCGTCTGCTGGGTCATGCGCGTCTCGATGAAGCCGGGCGCAACGGCATTGACGTTGATATTGAACGGCCCGAGCTCGATCGCCAACGTGCGCGTCAAGCCCTGTAATCCGGCTTTGGCGGTCGAGTAGTTGGCCTGACCGCGGTTGCCGAGCGCCGCCGCCGACGAGGTGAAAATCATCTTGCCGTAGCGCTGCTCGACCATGTACTTCTGCGCCGCGCGAGCAGCCAGAAAGCTGCCCTTCAGATGGGTGTTGATCACGCCATCCCAGTCCTCGTCGGACATTTTGAAGAGCAGGTTGTCCCGCGTAATGCCAGCCACGGCGACCAGGATGTCGAGACGACCGAGCTCCTGCGCCGTGCGCGCGGCGGCGGCTTCCATCTGCTCGGGGTTCGTCACGTCGACGGGCATGGCAACCGCACGGCCACCTGCCGAGCGGATCTGGTCGGCAGTTTCCTCGGCCGGTGCGACATCCAGGTCGATGACTGCCACCGCGGCGCCGTCGGCCGCCAGCCTGGCAGCGGTGGCCGCCCCAATTCCGCGCCCGGCACCGGTCAGCAAAGCCACTCGCCCATCGAGTCGTCCCATCGCGGGCGAGCGTACCATTCTGGCCGGCGCGGAAAAGTCGTGAGTCGTGAGTCGGTCTCGCGCTAGCCGTGACGTCCAGTGGTGGCCGTCTGCGATGTGGCGGATCCACTTCGAGATAGGTGCCGGTGTGGCGGATCTCCTGATCCTGCCCGCGCATGACGATGGCGAACGTACCGCCGACGCGGACGTCGACGCTCGCCTCGGCCTCGGCGAACGTCGACATCCAGCGCGCGAGCAAGGCCGGATCGGTCCACGCCGCGAAGACCCGTTCGGGCGACGCTGTCAGGCGGCGGCGCAGCTCCAGCCGATCAGCCATCGCGCAAGATGGCCTCCAGCGCGTGCAGGCGCGGCTCCCAGAACGCGCGGTAGTCATCGATCCAGCGCGAGGCGTCGCGCAGGTGGGTTGGCACGAGGGCGATGAAGTGGTCGCGGCCGACGACGCGGCGGCGCACCAGCCCGGCTCGTTCGAGCACCTTGACGTGTTTCGAGACCGCGTTCAGCGAGACGGGAAAGGGGCGAGCCAACTCGGTGATACGCCGCTCGCCGCGGCGGAGGTCGTGCAGGATAGCGCGGCGCGAGGGGTCGGCAAGCGCGCCAAAGGTGGCGTCCAGCACACGCTCAACCATCCGGTTGAATATTCTGCCAGGCGGCCGGCAGTGCCAGTCAAGCCCAACGGCCCAATCCACCCAGAAAGGCTGCGTGTCATCCTGAGCGAGGAACCCGTGGGCTGCGCTTGCAGGCTCGCTTCGCGCAGGGCAGGCGACGAAGGATCCGCTTCTCGTTGCATGCGTCGGAGTAGCGGATCCTTCGCAAGCTCAGGATGACAGCACGCAAGGAGGATCTGGACCGGCTCCCGTACACATGACCCCTCGCGACAGCAACCTGGCCGTGGCGCGCCTGTTCGAAGAGATCGCCCAGAGTCTCGAGGTGGCGGGCGAACAGGGCCACCGCTTGCGTGCGTACCGTCGCGCGGCGCGCGGCGTCGCCGCGACTCCCGAGCCACTCGAGCAGCTGGCCGCCGAGGGTCGCCTGCGCGAGATCCACGGCGTCGGTGCGTCACTGGCGGCGCTGATCGCCGAGTTCCTGGAAACGGGCGGCATGCGTACGCACCAGCGGCTGGTGGACGAGCACCCGCCGGGGCTGGCGCCGTTGCTGCGTGCTCGCGGTTTCGGACCGGCCGGCGTTCAGGCGCTGCACGCCGCGCTCGGCGCGACCGATCTCGACGGCGTCGAGCAGGCGGGCCGCGAGGGACGGCTGGCGCAGGCAGTTGGGCCGCGGCGGGCCGCAGCGCTGTTGGCCGAGCTGCCGGACTTGCGTCATCCCGTGCGTCCAATGCGCCTCAAGTCCGCCTGGGAAACCGCCTGGCTGGTGGTCCAGCTGCTGAATGAGCCGGGTTCGCGGCCGCTCCGGCTCGAGGTCGCAGGCGCGGCCCGGCGCATGCTCGACACGGTTGTCGGCGGGCTGGACTTCGTCGCCGTGCCCAGTCCTGGCCGCGGGTCACGGCTGCTCGATCTGGTCGAGCGGTTGCCCAGCGTGGTGCAGGTGGTGGATCGGGGTGAAGCCAGTGCCCGGGTGCGGCTCTACGATGCCGTCGAGGTTCGCGTGCACCTGGCCGAGTCTCACTGCTTCGGCGCGGCGCTGCTCTGGCATACCGGGTCGCCAGCGCACCTTGAGCGGCTGCGACGGTTGGCGATCGCGCGCGGCTACGAGCTCACGCCCGCTGGACTCATCGGCGACACTCGCCTGCTGACCGCCGCCGAGGAGTCCGACATCTACGCCGCGCTGGACCTTCCGTGGGTCGCACCCGAGCTACGCGAGGACAGCGGTGAGATCGAGGCGGCGCAGACGGGCAGTCTGCCGAGACTGATCAACATCGACGACCTGAAGGGCGACCTCCACTGCCACACTGAGTGGACGGATGGCACGGCCAGCCTGGAGAGCATGGCCATCGCCGCCCGGGCTCGCGGCTACGCGTACATGGCGCTCACCGACCACAGTCGCTCGCTGACCATCACCAATGGCCTCAGCCTGGAGCGGCTCGAAGAGGCTCGTCGAGAGGTGGGTCGCCTGAACCACCAGCTTGCGCCGTTCGTGATTCTGCTCGGCACCGAGATGGACATCCTGCAGGATGGCACGCTCGACTACCCCGACGAGACGCTAGCCACGCTCGACTACGTCTCTGCCTCAGTCCACAGTCGCTTCAAGCAACCCGAGGCGCAGATGACCGAGCGCATCATTCGCGCCGTCACGCACCCGCTGGTGCACGCGCTCAATCATCCACGCGGGCGTCTGCTCGGCGCGCGGCCGGCGTACGCTGTCGACCTGCAGCGCGTGGTCGAGGTGGCCGCCGCGGCTGGCTGCGCTCTGGAAGTCAGCGCCGATCCAGCGCGCATGGACCTCGACGGCGACTGGGCGCGGCGGGTTCGGACTGCTTGCGGCCGCTGCACTGTCAGCTCCGACGCACACTCCACGCTCGATTACGACAACATCTGGCTGGGCATCGGCAGCGCCCGCCGCGGCTGGCTCGAACCGCGACACGTGTTGAACACGCTTCCGTTGGACGAGCTTCGGTCTCAGCTTGTTCCAAGGTTGGACCGATACAAGGGGTGACATGCTTATGTTCTTGATGAGCCGAGTGGGCGTAGTAGCCGCCGCCTCCCTGTCTGTTTTCGTCGCCGCGTGTGGATCAGCCGCCATCAGCACGCCGGCCGTGCCAACGCCCACGACCGCAGCGGTGGCCACGCCGATCGCCGCCCAAAGCTCTGTGGCCACCTCGGCGCCGACTTCGGTGGCCTCGCCGAGCTCCGCGCCCGCCTCGGTTGCGACCACATCATCATCGACGACGGCACCTACCGTGAACGCAAGCGCGGTCACGCTGGTAGTCGATCCCGCCGCCAGCACAGCCAGCTACCACGCCCATGAACAACTCGTCGGCCGCACGCTGCCGAGCGAAGCCGTGGGCACCACCGCCGGCGTCAGCGGCTCACTCGCCTTCGCCGCTGACGGGACGATCGTGGCCGATCAGTCGAAGATCAGCGTCGACCTGAGCAAGCTCCAGAGCGACGAAAGCCGGCGCGATAACTTCATCAAGGGCAACACGCTACAGACCAGTCGCTATCCAATGGCCACCTTTGTGCCGACCGCGGTCCAGGGCTTGCCCAGTCCGCTCCCGACTTCAGGTCAGGTCACGTTCCAGCTGCTCGGCGATCTGACCGTCCACGGAGTGACGAAGCCGGTCACCTGGCAGGTGACCGCTCAGTTCGGCGACTCGACCGTCACTGGCGACGCGACCAGCGCGATCAACATCACCGAGTTCGGCATGTCGCCGCCCAAGGCCGGCCCCGTCCTGAGCATCGAAGACGGCCTGACGCTGGAGCTCGCCTTCACCGCGGCCCGCCAATCCTAAACTCCCCGTCTCCACGCCGTAGCCGAGGTCGGCGAAGGCCAGCTCGATGCCGCCGATCGTGCCGAGCACTTCCAGCTCGTTCAACGACCCGAGATGGCCGATGCGGCACGCACGACGCAAGCCAGCGCGGACGTCCTCGGTGAGGCTCTTAGACAGGTTCCGTGTTCCGGGTTCCGGGTTCCGCGTTTTTGGCCGACCCGGAACTCGGAACGCGGAACGCGGAACGTAACGCTGGGATGACGCCTTGCGGCAGCAACAGCATCATGCCGATCAGGATCGAGCCGTACACCGCGTAGGAGAAGACGGCCGGGGCACGCAACGGCATGCCCGGGACGGTACCCAGGCTCTGAAGGATCTGCACAACCAGGAAGACCACGCTGGCGCCCACCGCGGAACCCCATACCGAGCCGAGGCCGCCGACGGTGGCCATGATCAGGAACTCGATCGAGCGCACCAGCGGAAAGGAGCCGGGCGCGATGTACGTGACGTAGAAGGCGTACACCCCACCCGCCAGGCCGGCGTACGCCGCCGAGAGCGCAAACACCTGCAGCTTGTAGCGCCCGACTGGCACGCCCGAAGCCAGCGCGCCGGCCTCGCTGGTGGCCAGCGCGCGCAGGGCACGGCCGGGCCGCGATCGCACCAGGCGCGCGTTGAACAGCAGGCTGAGCAGGGCCAGCCCCCAGGCAAGATAACCGAACACGATGGACTTGAAGGGGCCCTCGACGAGCAGCGGACCGATGCCGAGCGGCGGGATCGCGGTGAGCCCGGTATCACCGCCGGTAATGTCCCTGGCTTCGCCGATCAACGACAGCGTGATCAGTTGAAAGGCCAGCGTGCCGAAGGCGAGGTAGTGACCTCGCAAGCGCAGCAGCGGCAGGCCAACCACGTACGCGATCGCCGCGGCGGCGGCTGGCGCAATCGCCAGGCTGAGCAGCGATGGCAGCTTGAGATCGCGGGCGAGCAGTCCCGCGCTGTACGCGCCGATGGCATAGAACGCCGCCTGGCCGAGCGAGACCTGGCCAGCGAAGCCCATCAGCAGCGACAGGCCCGAGACGACCATCGTCGACAGCCCAATGAAGATGTAGATCGTCAGCAGCGCCTCCGGCAGCGCCAGCGGCAGCAGCAGGATGACGACCGTGGCGACCGTTGCCGGTCCAATCGAGCGCGCGATTCTCATTGGCAGTTCCGACCCGAGTCGCGGGCGAGTAAACCAACCCACTCTGTGGGATTTTTCGCGTTTCGCCCTCGAACGAGCGCGGCAGCCGTTTCGCAACTCGCCCCCTTACGGATTGGCATTCGAAAACTGCACCTCCTCCTCAGCCAGATTGGGTTCCCACTGGGGCGTGTACTGCTCACGCCGCGTCCTCATCCGCTGAGAGCGGCCGGCGGCCGGCCCGCCAGATCATGATGCCGAGCATGATCACCAGCGCCACGCCACTCTGAAGCGAGGCTTGACCGTAGCCGGCCACCAGGGCTTCGGCCACGCCGAGCACCAGCGCGCCAGCCAGCGCGGCGCCAGGCCGCAGTAGCCCGCCGAAGATCGCCGCCGCGAAGCCGCTGATGGCGATGCCCACGTCCGAGTTGAAGGCGACTGGCTGCAGCGGTGTCAGCAACACGCCGGCCAGGCCGCCCAGGCCGCCGCCGAGGCCGAACGCGAGCAACCCCATGCGTCTGACGTCGATCCCCACCAGCCGCGCCGCGCGCGGATTGCTCGAGCAGGCGGTCAAGCCGCGCCCGAGATACGTGTGGTCGAAGAAGAGGCCAAGCGCGACGAAGGCCCCCGCCGTGAGCACAACGACGAGGAGGTACTGCACCTGCATGCCCACCCCGCCGACGTCCAGGTTGCCCTTCAAGCCGTCGAAGGAGATGGGCTGGTCGCCCCAGATCAGAATCAGCACCGCGTACGAGCCGATGCCCAGGCCGAGGGTGATGATCAGCGAAGCCAGCGGGGACGTTCCGCGACGGCCGATGGCCACCAGGCCGACCAGCGCACCCGCCAGACCGGCGGCGACGATCGCGATAGCCTCCGCCAGGATATGGGGCACGCCCCAGGCGAGCAGCGTGTACGCCAGCATGCCTGCCAGCACGGCGAACACGCCCTGGGCGAAGTTCACCACCCGCGTCACGCGGTAGATCGCGACGAAGCCGGTCGCCACCAGGGCAAACGCGCAGCCGGTGGCGATGCCGCTGGCGGCGTACTGCAGAAAGAGCCTCATTGCGCCCTTACGCCACCCTCACCCCTGCCCTCTCCCAGAGGTAGAGGGAGTTATCCATCGGCTTCGTCGGTTGCGCCGCCGAGGTAGGCGGCGCGAACGGCTGGACTGTGCTGCAGCTCGGTCGAGCCACCACTGAGCGCGATGCGCCCGGTTTCGAGCACGTAGGCACGCGGGCAGAGCTCCAGCGCCAAGCGAGCGTTTTGCTCGACCAGCAGCACGGCCATGCCGCGCTCTCGATTGACCCGCGCAAGGTGCTCGGCCAGGTCGTCCACGACCATGGGCGCCAGTCCCAATGACAGCTCGTCGACGGCCAGCAGGTCGGGTTCTGCCATCAGCGCCCGGCCGACGGCCACCATCTGCTGCTCGCCGCCAGATAGCGTGCCGGCAATGCGGCGGCGCAACGCGACCAGCGGCGGGAACAGATCCAGCACCCTGGCCACGTCGCGGTCACGCCGTGTCCATGCCCCGAGCCGCAAGTTGTCTTCCACACTCATGTCGGCGAACAGCTGTCGCCCTTCTGGCACCTGCGCGACCCGCCCGTCGATGCGATACGTGCCGCTGGCCGGCTCCAACAGCCCGCAGATCGTGTTCAGCAAGGTGGTCTTGCCGGCGCCATTCGGACCGATCAGCGCCACCATCTCGCCCCGCTCGACGCCCAGGCTCACACCATCGAGTGCGGTCGCCTGGCCGTAACGTACGACCAGCTGCTGGACTTCAAGCACGCACGACACGCCGGCGCTCCTGCCCGAGATAGGCGCCGATGACCGCGGGGTCGCGACGCACCTCGGCCGGTGTGCCTTCGGCGATGACCTTGCCGCGGTCCATAACGGTGATGCGGCCGGCCAGTCGCGTGACGAAGGCGACGTCGTGCTCGACGAGCAGCATCGAGAGGCCCTCACTCCGCAAGCGCTCGAGCAGGTGGGCCAGTCGCTCGCGTTCGGCGGCTCGCAGACCCGACGCCGGCTCATCGAGCAGCAGTAGCCTTGGCCGACCGCACAGTGCGCGCGCCACTTGCACAGCGCGCTGGGTGCCAAGCGGCAGCGATTCAGCCGCGGCGTCGGCTTCCTTCTCGAGACCGACCAGCTCCAGCGCGCGCACGGCTTCGGCGTGAATCGCCGCCTCCTCGGTGCGATGGTTCGGCAGGCGAAGGAACGCCGCCACGAACCCGTGCTGAGTCCAGGCATGACCGCCGACCATGACGTTCTCCAGCACCGTCATGCCTCGAAACAGGCGCACTGCCTGAAACGCGATGGCCAGCCCGAGTCGCGCCCGCCGATCCGGCGGCAGTCCCGTGACGTTCTGTTCGCGCAGCGCTACTGAGCCGGCGTCGGGGCGCAGGTGACCGGTGATCAGGTGAAAGAGGGTCGACTTGCCCGCGCCGTTTGGCCCGATGACGCCGACCAGCTCACCTTCAGTTACGCGGATGGACACCTGGTCGACGGCGACCACGCCACCGAAGCGGCGGGTGAGACCCTGCGCCTCGAGCAGCATGGCCGCCCGTCTTACTGGCCTGCTTTGGCGAGCTGATCCTGGTTCACGCCCGGCGCGGGCACGAACTGGCCGTCCTTGACGACCGACATCAAGCTGGCCGAGTCGGGCATGCCCGCATGCTTCTGTGGGGTATAGGCATAGTGGCCCTGGGGCGTATCCACATCGACGCTGTCCAGGCCTTCCCTGATCTGCTCGCTGGTCGCGCCTTTGCGCGTGATCGCGTCGATCAGGATCGTCGTCGCCACCATGCCGTCCCAGGCGAACTGCGGCGGGTAGTAGTTGTTGGTCTGCTGGAAGGGCCCGGCGAAATCGTCGATCAGCTTGCGGAACTTGTTGCTCGAGGGCAGCGATTGCCCGAGCACGCCCATGGACGCCTGGACGAAGACGCCCTCGGCGGCCGGCCCAGCCGGCTGGACGTACAGGGTCGATGCCTCGGCGGCGGTCATCATCAGCGCAATGCCGTTCTTCAGGTCGGCCCAGGCTTTGGTGATCACGACCGGCGGAGCGCCGGTGGCCCATACCAGCAGGAAGTCAGGCCTGGTGTCGGCGATCTTGGCGAACTGCGGCGCGAAGTTGGTCTGGCTGGTTTCGAAGGTCTCGTCGTCGACGAGCTGGATGCCAGCCTGGTCGAGGATCTTTCTGGTCGAATCGTGTCCGGCCACGGCGTACGCATTCTTGGTGTCGTACAGCATGGCGAGCTTGGTCTTGCCCTGGCTCTTGATGAAGTCGACGCAGACCCTGGCGACCTGGCTGGACAGCGGCGCAGTCTGCCACATGTACGGCGTGACGGGCACGACCTGATCATCGGCGGCGCCCAACGAGATGACCGGCATCTTCTTGTCATTCGCCACCGGCTTGATCGCCAGATCGGACGTCGACTGCGGCGGTCCCAGCACGGCCGCCACGCCATCGCCGATCACCTTGTTGAACTGGATCACGCTCTGGTTAGGGTCCGAGCCGTCGTCGACGATTTCGAGCTCGATCTTGCGCCCGTTGATCCCGTTCTTGCCATTGACCCCGTCGACGATCTGCTGAGCCGCGAGTTTGTCGTTGGTCCCCAGGGGCGCGTAATTGCCGGTCAGCGACGTAACCATGCCGATCTTGATCGGCCCGCTCGGCGCGGCTGGCGCGGTGCCCAATGCCGCGCACGCGGTCGCGCCGCTCAACGCAAGGCTCATGAACAGACTGAGCAGGCGGGGGTGCTTCATAGTGGGGCCCTATTCTAAGCCGCCACCCCGGTTTAGACCTGCGAACCGTTCTTGCCCGTGTCGAGGTCCTGGCGCGTTGCCCACGCGGCGAGCTCAGCCCGCGACTGAACGCCGAGCTTGGCGAAGATGTGTTCGAGATGGGTCTCGACCGTTCGCGGCGCGACCAGTAGCTTCTCGGCTGTCTGGCGGTTCGTCAGGCCGCGGGCGACCATACCTGCCACCTCGCGTTCGCGACGAGTGAGCAGCCCAGCGGGTGTCTCCTCACGCTCGCGATCGGACCCGCGGCCCAGCCCCCTCAGCGCAAGCCGCGCCGCGTCCTCAGGTTTGGTGGCTCGGCCTGCCGCCCACTCGGCGGCGAAGCTGTCCTCGTAGAGAAGCTCACGGATCGCGTTGACCCGCCGTTCGTGTTCGGCATGATCCGGCGCATCGAGCAGCGGCGCCCCGGTGATCTCCCGCAACGCCTCTGCCGCGCCGTAGAGCCGCGCCGCCCGCCGCGGTCGGCCAGACGCGCTGGCCAATGCCGCAAAGCCCTCCAGACATTCGGCGATTCCCAACGTATTGCCCAGCGCCCGTCGAATTTCGAGAGACTCGGTGAAACAGGCCGTCGAACGCTCGAGGTCTCCCAGTGCGAGTGCGCTGTGTCCGAGATTGGCCAGCGAGTTGGCCAGACTGCGATCGTCACCCAACTCGCGAAACAGCGCGAGGCTCCGCTCCAGGAGAGGCACCGCTTCGGCGTCGTTACCCTTCTGGCGCTCGACCCGCGCCCGGGCGCCGAGCGAAACGGCCATGCCGCGCTGGTCCCCGGCGGCTTCATACAGCGCGTGCGACTCGCGGAAGCTGGCCAGCGCGCGGGCGATATCGTGACGGTTCTGCGCCACCAGTCCCAGATTGCCGATCGTCGCCGCCACTCTGGTCGTGTCGCCCACCTTGCGCCACAGCGCCAGGCTCTCCTGGAACCACACTTCAGCCTGATCGTTGTCGCCCTGGATACCAGCCAGGACTCCGGCCGCGTTCAGCGCCTTCGCTCGCACGGCCGGTGACAGCTCCTGGCTCATCGGCAGCGCGCGCTCGAGCCACTGTCGAGCCTCGCCGAGATGCCCGCGAATCATCCAGAAGCGATACATCGCCCCTGCCAGGCGCAGTCCGACACACAAATCATCGGCCTGGCCTTCGAGAGCCCAGTGCAACACCGCGCGGAAGTTGTCGTACTCGCGCTCGAGCTTGTCGAGGGTACGCGACGTGTCGCGGCCGGTCAGCGCCGCCTCAGCATTTTCGGCCAGCGTCATGTAGTACTCGGCGTGTCGCCGGCGGACGATCAACAGCTCGCCGCTCAAGGTCAGGTGATCCACGGCGAACGAGCGGATCGTCTCGAGCCAGCGGAAGCGCGGTTTGCCGTCAGGCTCTTCTGAGACCTGGAGCAGGTTCTTGTCTGCCAGAACGGCGAGGATCGGCACCAGATCAAGCTCTCCGCTGCTGTCGGCAAACACGTCCGCCGCCGCCTCAGCCGTGAATCCGCCGGCGAAGACTCCACAGCAACGAAAGACCGCTTGCTCGTCTGGCTTCAACAGCTCGTAGCTAGAAGCGACGGCAGCGCGCAGCGTGCGGTGTCGAGCCGGCAGGTCCGATACGCCACTCAACACGAACGGCGCCCTGGCTTGCTGTCGCTCGAGGATCGCCTGCGGCGACAGCACCGCCAACTGCGCCGCTGCCAGCTCGATCGCCAGCGGCAGCCCATCCAGCCGGGCGCAGATCTCGACGATGGCGGGGACGTTGTCGGCGGTGAGATTAAACGTCGGACGACTGGCTCGGCCGCGATCCACGAACAGCGCCACGGCGGGATTCGCAGCCGCGACACGCGGATCGGTGACTTCGGGGCCGGGCACGGGCAGTGGCCGCACTGGCACCACACGTTCAGCTCGGACGTGCAGCGGCTCGCGGCTGGTCACCACCAGAGCCAGACTCGGGCAGCTCGCCACCAGCTCGGCGATGAACTTCATTGCGCCGAGTACCTGCTCGAAGTTGTCGAGGACCATGAGCACAGCGCGCTCTGCGAGCACCTCGGTCAGGATGGCCTCGAGCGGCTCGCTGCCGGACTCCTGAATGCCGATGGTCTGCGCGATGCTGGCGGGCACGAGCGCGGGGTCCTCGACGGCGGACAGGTCGACGAAGGACACGCCGTCGGGGAACTCGGCCTTCAGACGCGCAGCCGCGGCGCAGGCGACTCTGGTCTTGCCCGTACCGCCCGGGCCGGTCAACGTCAGCAGCCGAACACCCTCGCGTGAAATCAGCCGACGAATGACCGCAAGGTCCTCATCGCGCCCGAATAGCGGCGTGTTGACCGATGGCAAAGGCCGGAGGCGCAATGTTGGCTCAGCTCGAGCAGCGCCGTGTCGCTTGTTCGGCTCCATGGACCGGCGCACCGATCCCGGAAACTATACGACTTTATGAAGGCCTGTTACTCGGGCGTAAGAATGAGAACGCCCAGGCGGCGATTCCGGCGGCGAGCGCGAGATCGCCAATACTCACCACGTTCGGGCGAGGCAGCCAGGCCGGCTCTGGGAAGATATCCCCGAGCCAGGGCATCCAAGTATCCGGACCCATCGGGGCGACGTTCTGCAGCCGATCAGGGTCGATGTGATTGGCGCCCCACACAGCGACCGCGGCAGCCGCCGACTGCGGCATATGGCCGCCATTGCCGGCGATCACGAGGCTATTGAGGGCGACGCCCCCCGCGGCGACCAGCATCGGCCAGTACACCGTGCCGCGGCGTGGCAGCCCATTGGCGAGCAACACCGCCAGCAGGAGTGTTCGACTGGCCAACCAGATCCACGGCCCGATCTGGAGAGCCAGAGGTTGGCGGTCGAGAGGCGGGTTGTAGAGCGCCAGCTCGACCGCGAACGCCCCAACAGCCGCCGGCCACCCGCGGATGCGCCCGTCAAGCAGTCCTTGCCGCGAACCACCCAGCGCAAACGCGGCGGCCACGGCAACGAGTGTTGGGGCCAAGAGCCCCAGCATGGGTCAGGGACTATTCCCAGTAACCGCCGGCGGACCCGCCGAGCACCATGCCGACTATTGAGACAACAAATACAGCGACCCGCGCGTACAGCGGTACACGCTCCCACCAGCTTTCAAAGAACACGTCTTCAACTCCCTTGTGCAGCGGGGATTTCGGTATGCGTACAAATGTTGCAATAGGCGTGCCCAAATCGAACGCTTATTGCACTCAATTGGTACGTGTTTCGTAACTGGCGCTTGACCAATTGTGAGGATCCCGAGAGAACTCCCGACCCCTCCCGATTTCCGGCGAAATCGGGGGTTTCTGGGATGTGCGCCGTAGCCCCCGGCGACCAGA
Source organism: Chloroflexota bacterium (assembly GCA_005883405.1). GTDB lineage: Bacteria > Chloroflexota > UBA6077 > UBA6077 > CF-72 > CF-72. The sequence continues at coordinate 14,488 of VBGG01000267.1, forward strand.
CTTTGAGAGGAATGGTCCTCGCACCTCAATTCGTCGTGGGTCGCCAGGTGCGCGAGCTCCACAGCCGCTCGCGCACCTGTACGGAAGCACCAGTGAAAGCCAACGACCTCGGCATCGGAGTGCTCTTCGATCGCCTGCTCGACGCGGTTGTTATCGCCAGACTGACAACTGGCCGCATCGTGTTGTGGAATCCCGCGGCGGAGAAGCTGTTCGGCTACACCGCCGAGGAGGCGATCGGCAGATCCATCGAGATGCTGATGCCGGAGCCTGTCGCCCGGGTGCACCGCGCTGGACTCGAGCGCTACCTGCGGAGCGGCCACGGCCTGATCGTCGACGCCGATACCCCCGTCGAGATGCCTGCCCGCACCAGGCGCGGCGAAGACATCCGCATTGAGCTCTCACTGAGCGAGCTGCACAGCAGACTGGGCGAGCGCTTCGCCCTGGCGATCATTCGCGACGTGACGCATCGCAAGCAGCTCGAGCTAACGAGTCTCGAGCTCGCCGAGGCACGCGTCACTCGATCTGACGTTGAAGGCGCGGTGAACGACCGCGACGAGCTGCTCGCCGCGGTCGCGGCATCACTGCAATCGGCCGCCGGCGCGGACGAGCTCAAAGGCTTGGGCGCGGCCCTGGCCGAGTTCAAGCGCCTGGAAGCGGGCGAGGTGAGGCTGTTCCGTCAATCAGCCGACATGGTGGATGTCGTGCACGCGGCGTGTGACGCCGCACGCAGCCGAGCGGCCGGACGCCGACTGCTGGTTTACGTACCGCCCACCGCGCCCGCCACGTGCGACGTCGACAGGACGCGAGAGGTGCTGGATACCGTACTCGCCAGCGCGCTTGCTCACGCGCCCGTCGATTCCAGGATCATGGTTTCCCTCGAGGTGCTGGTAACCCAAACAGTGCAGCTCACGGTGCAGGCTGAGGGCGGCACCGAACCACAAACCCAACCGCTGGCGAACGTCGCCCTGTACGTCGGCCGAAGCCTGATGCGCCGTCAGGCAGGAAACCTGTCAATCACGATCTCTTCGGGCGGCAGCTTGCAGGTCGTTATGACTCTGCCCGGGAGCCCGCAACCGCCACGACGCAGACTGGCCCGTCCCCGTAGTGCCAGTCGCGCCATGACGGTCTCCTAGCAAAACTGCCGCAGCTCAGTCCTGTCGCCGCGGGCTGGCCCCCGCGGCGGCAGGCGTCACTTCGGTCGACTCCGACACTGACTCGCTGACGAACGCCGGCCCGCACTCGTCGTCGCTGCAGCCCAGCGCACGTCGGTGACGGAACTCGATCCGCATACGCCCGACCACGGCCCCAGTCGTCCGAAACGTCGCGCGGAAGGGGCCGATCGCTCCGCGATCCATGGTCGGGATCTCCCACACCGAGGTCGCGTTCTGACGTTCCGGCCGAGGGTAGGCGCTCAAGAACATCGCGCCCTGTGGATCGCTCAGCACCATGCGCACCCGCTCCAGCAGATAGTCCGAGCGATTGCGGGCGCTGAGCGCGAAGGTGACCTCGCCCGGGCGGGGTCCCGGCTGCCCCACGGTGAACGCGACCAGCGGCGGCCAGCCACCCCAGCGAACTTGCAACGCGGTGACGGCGGCGCCACCCTGCGTATCCTCCGCGGAGAGCGGCTGGATACCGAACGATACGTTGGGTGGAACGCGCGTCTCGGCATCGAAGTCACCGTAGACATTCGTTTCGACCGTGGTCAGATTCACCTGGTCGTCGCCCATGGTCACCTTCACCAGGCACTTTTCGGCGAAGCCCTTGCCGACGATCTCGAGCTTCTCGCCGGTATCGGCCGTCGCGCGCGACACTTGCAGCCTGGGTTGCGCCATCGACTCATCCTGGAGCGTGAAGTCCTGCTCGCCGTCAGCCGCCGCGGCCGAGCGGGCGTCGACCGCGTGCCAGTGAAGGCGGTACGTGCCCCGCGCCGCCTCGAGCAGACGGACCTGCGCATGCCGGGGATTCTGCGGGTCTACGTCGGTTTCCGTAGCCATGGTCGCGCCGTCGTCCTCGCGCCACACCGATATCCAGGTTGCGCTGGCCGAGAGTCGGCGATTGAACATCAGATCGAACGTCTGGCGTTCGACGGGTAGGCTCACGCCGTCCACCGGCGAGGCCGCGACCAGGTGCGGCGGCGCCGAGAATACGGGCGCGCAGCTCATCGCTGCCAGGCCAGTCAGCGCGGCCACGATCCGTATCAGCGTGCGGCGCATTTCGGGCTCTTGAAGGGTACTCTCCACTTTGAGTAACGGTGCGCCTCCTGGCCCTCGCCCTCTGCGGACTGATCCTGGAGGTCGGATGGCTCGCGCTTTCGCCGATCAGCGTGGCGCTGTCGCATAGCCCGCTGTTTACGGCTGCCTTGTTTGAGGCTCACCCGCTGCTTCGTCTCATGCCTGATCTCGCACGCGGGACGCTGCCATGGCTGACTGAAGTGCCACTCGCCGAGCCGCTCGGTGCGCCCGCTTATCTCGCGCCGGCCGCGGCGATGGCCGCGGTCATGCTGGGGCTCGCCGCGGGCTATGCGGCGGCTCTGATCCTGCTCCAGGGCGACACCGGTGCACGACCGGCCGCGCTGTGGATCGTCGTGGGCGGCGCGCTGCTGTTTCAGGCGACTTGCTTTTTTCTGCCAGGCCTGTTCTCTCAGGACGTCTTCAGCTACATCGCCTACGGACGGCTGGCTTCGGTTTATGACCTGAACCCCTACGTCTGGCCACCGAGCGTGGTTCCGAAGGACGCGGTCTTCCCCTGGGTGGCCGAGGTCTGGCGTACCTACGCCAGCCCATACGGTCCCCTGTGGGTCGACGTCCAGGCGGCTATGGCTCGCGCGACAGGTGGCCTGTCCATCGCCGACCAGGCGCTTGCCTATCGTGCCCTGGCCAACGCGTTGCTGGCGGCCAACCTCGGCTTGCTGTGGGCGCTGCTGGGGCGCTTGACTCCGCTCGACCGCGCCCAGCGCACGGCATCGCTGGCGGCGCTGGCCTGGAACCCGCTGGTGCTGTTCGAGGTCGCCGCCAATGCCCACAACGACGTGCTCATGGTCACCTTCACGCTCCTGGCGTTCGTCCTGCTCGCCCGTTCGAGCAACGCTGTGCTCTCGAGTGCGAGCTTCACGCTCGGGGTGCTGGTGAAATATCTGTCGGGCCTGGGACTCGTCTGGGTGTACGTGGCCGCCGCGGCGCGGACCACTTCGTGGCGATCTCGGGTGTTCCGAACGGCGGCGATGGTGGTCGTCAGCGTCCTTCTGGTGCTGGCCGTGGCCGCGCCCTGTCTCGAGCTGCCTGCCTCGCTCGGCCCGCTGCTGGACGAAACCGCCGGGGTCGGCTACGTCAATTCGATTCCCGACAGTGTGGCGCTCGCCGTGGCCGACCGCCTGTCGGCACCTGTCGAACTGACGCGAACACTCGAACGACTGCTCGCGCTGGGCTCGTTCATCGTCTACCTGGTCTGGGAGTGGCGGCGTGTCTGGTCAGAGGCCACGCCCGCGGCCGTTGCCCGTGCCCTCGCACGCTCGAGCCTGATCTACATCGTCGCCGTGTCGACCTCCGTTCAGACCTGGTACTACTGCTTGCCGGTGGCTGTGGCGGTGGCCCTGGGCTGCCGCTGGCGAGTTACGCAGCTGACACTCGCGTACAGCGTGCTGGCGCTGCCGGCGCTGTATCTAAGCTACTACCTGCGCGACGGCACGCCCCTCTGGGTGAATCTGGTTTACGGCCTCGCGCCGCTGGTGTTGCTGGTGCCGGATCTAGCCGCCCGGGCACGTGCCAGGCCCCATGTACCAGCCACCGAAACTGTCGGCGACGACGAACAGCGTGCCCGGCGGCACGGCGCGACCCCCGCAGTCGTGGAAGAGTCCAGCCGGTAAGATCGCCGCCAGGCTCGCGCTGACGTATGTCTGCGCCGGTTCGCCGAGGTCGGTGGTGAACGGGTCGCCGGCGACGGCATCGGTAGGCAGGTACTGAGCCGCTTCGGCCAGCCGCTGGTCCGCCGCGGGCGTCGACAACTCGCATGAGGCGCGCTGGATGGTCCACACCTGATCGTTTGGCGCCATCAGCACGAACTGGTCGACCTGGGTTCCCGCGCATCGCTGGAAGTGCAGCAGCGCGCCTATGCTCGCGTCATTGGGCCCGCCGAGCACCTGCTCGAAGGCCGCCGCGGGCGCACCCAGCGTGGGCGACAGCATGACCTGGCTCACCAACACGAGCGCCAGCAGAAAGATCACAGCACCGCCGCAACGGCAATGGCCGCAACCCCTGTTGCGCCCAGCGTCAGCACCCACACCAGCTCGGTCAGCAGCTTGATCTGCGCTTCGCGTTCCTCGACCAGGCGCAGCGAGCGTCCGGCCTGCACTGCCCCGTACACCACCGCGCTGACGCCCGTGACCGCGACCGCGATGGGTAGCCACAGCACACATGCCCGTCGAACAACCGAGGTCACCGGAGCCAGTGTCTCATCCGCGACGGTATCGGCCAATACGCGGCAGCGATGATCGCTCTGCGCAGGTAGCGCGTGTACCGCGCCGGAAGAGAGCGGGGGTATCGTCCATGTAGGCGATGTCCGCGCGAGCGATGGGCCTGGGAGGGCTGTATGAGGCTGATGTTCTTCGATGATTTCCGGCTGGGCGTGCTGCGAGACGACCTGGTAGTCGACGTGACCGCTGCGGTCTGGGACGTACCGCATCTCGATCCGCAGCAGCTGATGCGCGGCGTGATCGAGCGCTTTGACCAGCTCCGCGCGCCGCTCGAGCAGGCGGCGGCGGACGGCCAGGGCCGGCCGCTGGATAGCGTGCGCGTGCGGCCCCCGCTTCCGCACCCCGCCAACATCATCTGCATGGCCGTCAACTACATGGAAGACGGCACACGGACCGAACCCGCGCCGATCAATGCCTTCATCAAGTCGCCCAGCGCGATCATCGGGCCTGATGACACCAGCGAGCCATGGAGTACGTCTTCGGCTACACCAACTTCATCGACGGGTCGGCGCGCGGCATGCAGCCGGCGGCGCAGAGCTTCTACCAGATGAAGTCGCGCGACACGTTCGCGCCGATCGGGCCCTACCTGGTGACGGCCGACGAGATTCGCGATCCGCACAAGGTGGCCATCAAATTGTGGAACAACGGCACGCTCTACCAGGACTTCAACACCGACGACATGGCCCACCAGATCCCACGCTGTATCGAATGGGTGACGTCGATCCACACGCTCGAGCCGGGCGACATCCTGGCCACCGGCACCAACCACGGCGGCCTGAATCCATTCATGGACGGCGACGCGATCGAGCTGGAGACGGCGGGTCTGGGCCGTCTGCGCATCCGCGTGCGCGACGAGCTTGGCCGCACGTGGGCGCGCGAAACGCGCCGCGAGCGCCAGCAGAAGGGCCTCGACGGCACCACCCCCCAGCTCAGCGGCAAATACGCCGCCGCCACCGTCGCCTGACCACGCCGGAGCCCGACCTCACGCTTCGGAGTCGTCAGGCATGATCTCGAAGCCCGCCGCGTAGAGCGCCTCGTCCAGGCGCTCGATCGTGCGCGGCTCACCAGGGTCGACAAACTCCGGGTGATCGATCGTCCAGATCGCCCGGCCGTGATACTCGGCTGTTACCGAGCCGACCCGCTCGCCGTGCCGGGTGACCTGATAGCGGTACTCGTAGGGCATGCCGCTGGTCGTATTCTTGCATCCTGCGCTTCTGTCCCATGCGCGGTGCGGAGCCCATGCCGTTGTTCCGAGCACTGGCGCTGGTGGCGGGCGCGTTCCTGTTGCTCGTTCATGCCGCGCACGCGCAAGGGGCCAGCCCGGGCGCGGTCGTGAACAGCTTTGAGCACGCCTGGGGTCAGCACGACCTCGACGTGGCCCTGGCTCAGCTCGCGGACGACGCGGTGATCACCCTGCAGGACGCGCGAACGCGCCGCTTGACGGGCCGGCCGCAGATGCGCGATTTCCTGGAACGCGCCGGCCTGCACTCCGCGCCAACGCTCACCTCCGCGCGTCACCTGGAAGGGAACGTCCTGACGTGGAGCGAGCGGACCGAGGGCCAGGGTCAGGTGCTGAGCAGCTCAGAGGTCACCGTCCAGCCCGTCGTGCAGGACGGCAAGATCCAGTCGATGGTGTATCGGCCAGGCACCCTGGTTCGCGGCCTGGATCTTTCGGCCACCGAGGTCACGCCCGAGTCGGCCGTGACGGCCGTGGCTGGCCTGCTGCTGTTCGGACTCGGCTTGTTGTCGCTGGCCACGGCGCGGCCCCACGTACGCTCCGGCTCGCGCCAGCGGGGTCGGCTGCTGAGCCACCTCCGCGACTGGCGCCCGCCTTCCGCCGCACGACCAGCTACGTCGGGGCCGTCGGCCCGCCGATGACGCGCTCGGCGGCGGAGCGGAAGCGCGCCGCGCTGTCGGGCGTGCGGCCCAGCTCGCGGTTGACCTGGTGCTCGCGCTCGAGCGCCTGATCGACCGGCAGCGCAAGATCGATGATCTCTTTGAGCGCCGCGATCGCCGGCGGTGAATTGGCCGCGATCCGCGCCGCCATGGCCACGGCGGTCTCGACAACCGTATCGGCTGGCACCAGTTGATTGAGCAAACCGATCCTGAGCGCTTCGTCGGCCGAAACCTCATCGCCCGTGAAGAGCAGCTGTTTGGCTTTGGCCTCGCCGACGATACGTGGCAGCACCGCCGCCCCCGGTGCGCGGCCGTAGCTGGCGCCATGGAACTTCAGCCGCGCGTCATCGCCGCCGATGCGGATGTCGCAGTGGATGGCCAGAAGGGCGCCGCCGCCGAAGCAGTAGCCGCGAATCGCGGCGATGGTCGGCTTCTTGACCGCGTGGACGACGGCGGAGGCGTTGACGCGCGGAAAGGCTCTGGATTCATCCAACGCCGCGACCTGCTCGGCCATGTCACCGCCAGCTGAAAATGCGCGCTCGCCGGCGCCGGTGATGACGATGGCGCCGATCTCGTCGTCGCCGTCTAGCGTCTTCATGGCCAGCTCGAGCTGATTGACCAGCGCCGAGTTGAGCGCATTCAGCTTCTCCGGCCGGTTGAGCGTCACCAGCCCGACCCGCCCGCGCCGTTCGACCAGTACCGGTTCCACGCGTCTGTCGCTCCCTCCTCAGCTCATCAAAGCGTCACACCACACCGTCGCGCCGAAACCGCGTGATGTCCTCCGCGCTATAGCCCAGCTCCGCGAGGATTTCATCCGTGTGCTGCCCGTGCTCGGGCGCCGCCGAGCAGATTCCAGGCTGCGTCCGCTGCATATTCACCCCCGGCCCGAGCAGCCGCTCATGGCCCAGCAGCGGGTGATCGACCTCGGCGATAACCGGCAGCGTCCGCACCTGCTCATTCGCAAAACACTGCTCGACGTCGAGCACCGGTCCGGCCGGGACGCCGAAGTCGGTCAGTCTCGCGACCCACTCCGCCGCGGTGCGGCTGGCCAGTCGCCGCTCGATCTCCACCGTCAACTCGGGCCGATGCTTCAAACGCGCAGGGCCATTTGTGAAACGCGGATCCGTAACCAGCTCCGGCCCTTCGAGCGCATCGCACAGTCGGCGAAACATCACCTGCCCACCCGCCTGGATGATCAGGCTGCCGTCGCTGGCCTGGTATACGCCCGTCGGTTCCGAGATCGGATGATAGTTACCAGCCTGCCGCGGCA
>VBGG01000039.1 GCA_005883405.1 Chloroflexota bacterium
AGAACAGAAGGGCCGCTCGCTGGCGATCCTCGTGACCCCAGCCCGCGATGATGAAGTACATCGCGACAAGCGTGAGCTCGAAAAAGACATAGAACAGCACCAGGTCGAGCGCCACGAACGCCCCCAGGCAAGTGGTCTCGAGCATCAAGAAGAAGGCGACGTAGGCCGGGGTGCGATCGGTAACCCGAGTCGAGAACACAAGCGAAACGAGGAACAGCACGGTGGTGAGCAGAAACAGTGGCAGGCTTATGCCATCCACACCTACTCGGTAGGCGCTGCCGAGTGACGGGATCCAGTCGATCTCCTCGACCTGTGAGAATCCCGGCCCGACTCCGCGCAGGCCGACGCCGACGGCTCCCAGCAGGCTGAGGCACGCTGCTGCCAGGCCAAGGCGGTGGGCAGCGCGTGCGTTCGAAGGCCGCAGTAGAACAAGCAACACCGCGCCAAGGAGTGGGACGAAAACCGTGAGTGACAGTAGCGGCATCAACGCGCGGCCAGGGCGAGGACGAGAATGACCGCCGCACCGGATGCGGCCAAGAGCAACTCACGGGACACGAAGCCGGTTTGAAGACGTCGAACGCGCTCACCGAGCAATTGGGTGGCGCGCACGAGTTGTCCGATGAGGCCATCCAGGTCGACTTCATCGAAGCGTCGGCTGGCGCGTGCCAACAGCAGTCCATCGCTGCCGACTGCCAGCACGAGACGTTCGACGAGTGCATCGGCGCGTGCGAGAGGTCCGGTGGCCAGGCCGAGTCCGATTCGGCCGGCAGACACGCTCGTGTCATACAGGCTAAGGTCCAGCCGGTCCGCCGCGCGTGCGAGTGCAAGCGCTGGTCGAACCGCGACGTCGATCCATCCGTCGCCGACGCGGAAGCCTCGCGCAGCCGGGCTCGCGATCGGCGCTGCGAGCCGATCCGTGAAGCCCGACCAGCCCGCGAGCAGACCGAATACCGCGGTGCCGAATCCGAGCAGTTGGCTGCTCACGTTTGTTGGCAGTCTCCCGCCAACAAACTCGGCGGTGGGCACTAACGCCGGCCCGAGGAACGTTGCCAGCAACGACACGCCCGCCAGCCCTACCAGCATCCAGGCCATGCCGGGCACTGGCCGCCGCTGGGCCGAGCCCTGCCACAGAAGCCTGAGCGCGCGTGCGACGTAGGCGCCCGTCAACAGCGAGCCAACCAGCGCCAGCGGAAAAAGAAAGGCTCCAAGTGGCGACTCCATCGTTGCAGCCTCGATCGGGTCTTTCGACCAGAACCCCGCCAGCGGTGGAACGCCGGCCAGTGCGAGCCCCGCAAGAGCAAACAGGATAAATACCCGCGGGTAGGCACGGCCCACTCCGCGCAGTTCAGCAAACACCGTACTGTCAAGCGCGTGCTGGAAGATGCCCGCGCCGAGGAACAAGGCCGCCTTCATCGCGGCATGCGCAACCAGGTGCACCAGGGCTGCAATCGGCGAGCCTGCACCAACACCGATCAGCATGAAGCCGAGCTGGCTCGAGGTCGACGCAGCCAGCATGCGCTTCAAGTCCGGCTGTGCCAGCGCCGTCACGCCGGTCACCAGGATCGTAAGCCCGCCGATGGCCGCCACGGCCGTCAGCATCGGTGCGGAGAACAGAGGCGCCGAGCGGATCAACAGGATGACACCGGCGGCGACCAGAGTTGCCGAGTGCAGCAAGGCCGAAACCGGCGTCGGTCCCAGCATGGCGTCTTGCAGCCAGCCATGGAACGGTATCTGCGCGGATTTGCCCATCGCCGCAAGGAGGAGCAGCATGCCGATTGCGAATTGCCCCGTGTTCGCCGCCACCGACTGTCCGACTTCCGAGGTGCCTGCTGTTGAAACAAGCGCAAACACCGCGACGTAAAGCCCGAGGTCAGCACCACGTGTGGTCAGGAAGGCGCGGGTCGCGGCGACTGGCACAAGCGGCCGCTCATACCAGAATCCGATCAACAGATACGACGCCAGTCCGATCAGCTCCCAGCACGCCAGCAACAAAATCCAGTCACCCGCCAGAACGACCCCCTGCATGGCCGCCGCGAAGAACGACATTTCGGCGAAGAAGCGGACCTTGTCAGGTTCTGCGTGCATGTAGCCGACGGCATAGACGAAGACCAGCAACGCAACCGTAGCTACCGTCAGGCTCAGGATAGCCGTCAGGGAGTCGTGCTGGAGCCGCAGAGGTAAATCCGGCATTCCTGCGAAGGCCAGGCTCGCGTGGCCTCCGGCGCTTGCATCGATCAGTCCTCCAACCGCGCCGCCGAAAACGACGAGGGCACCGCCGAGGGCAAATACCGCCGGCGTGCGACGACACGCAACGATCAGCGTCAGCGCTGCCAGCGGGCCGATGATTGCCAGAAGGCTAGCAATCATCCCTTGAGATCCACCGCCTCTTCCATCTCGACCGATCCCCTGGCGCGGAAGCGAGCGATGCCGACTGCGAATCCCACGGCCATCTCCACGGCCATGGCGGTCATCACCACCAGCACGAACACCTGGCCGCTGTAAACATCTGGATGGAGGTAGCGCCAGAACGCGACGAGATTGACGAGCGCGCCACCCAGCATGAGCTCGATGCCCATCATGATCATCACCAGGTTCGTCTGGCTGAGCGCTCCGTACAGCCCGATACCGAACAAACCAGCCCCTACGAGCAGCGCCAGCACGAGCGGGCTCACGGCTGTTTTTCCGCGAGCGCAATCGTCGTGGCCACGATCATGGCTACCAGGATCGCGAGGCCGGCCGTTTCGAAGATCAGCATCGAGCGGCTCATCAGCTCAATACCGAGATCGTGAAGCTGCACACTGGGCGCAGGCGCCGCTACCACAACCGCAGCCCAGGACGGGAGCGCGCTCAGTGCTACGGCGATCAGTCCGCCGACAACACCAGCGGTAACCGCGGCTCGCTTCTGATGCGTCATGTCCATCTGTCCAAGCCCGCCGGGATCCATCATGAACATCACCATGAAGATGGCCATGATCGTCATTTCGGTGGCCATCATCATCAGTTGAAGGACGCCTAAAAACTCCGTCTCGAGGGCCAGGAACAACCCACCCACCGCAGACATCGACCCCAGCAGGGCGAGCGCCGAGCGGACCATTGATTTCGTCCGGAAGACCGCCACACCGAAGCCCAGTGCGGATGCGCCGAAGACGACCAACGCCACCGTCTGACCCGGAGCTGCGATCATTTTGACACCGCCAGCAGCGTGATCCCGACCCAAACGATATTGACGAGTGCCAACGGGATGCCCAGCTTCCACGCCCATTCCAGCAAGGCGTCTGGGCTGAGACGCGGCACGTAACGGCCGGCGGCCAGCATCAGCGCCGCAACAGCGAGCGTCTTCACGCCCGTCCAGGCCCAACCGGGCAATAGCGCGCCCAGCCAGCCGCCGAGGAAGAACACGACGATAGCCAGGGCGAGCGTTAGAACGAGCACCAGCCTGGCCAGCCGCAGAATCGCCAATCGGACCCCCGTGTATTCAGCGAAGACTCCGCCCGCCAGCTCGCCGAGCGCCACAGGCAGGTCAAATGGAGGCACGAACGCCAACGCCATCGCCGCCAGCCAGAAGAGAACAAATCCCAGTGGCTGCGTCAGCACGTTCCAGAGCACCGCCTGGGATGCGACGATGTCGGTGGTCGACAGGGATTGGGCCCTCATGGCGACCGCCGTAAGCGGCATCACAATCAGCATTGAGTAGGCGATCAGCTGGCCGAGAAAACGCCAGCCGCCGATGAGGGCGTATGCGGCGTCTGGCGCCCAGCCGGCCATGACCAGCGCCACCATGACGTACGCCAATGCGGCGTTCACAAATAAGGCCCCGGTTGCGAGATCGACTGCCATGAGCCCAGGCGCCAGCGGCAAGACCGCCGCCGCAAGTAGCGCTGCCAGCAGCAGTAGAGCGGGCGCGACCTCGAACAGCAGCCGATCTGGGTTTCGGGGAACAAGCGACTCGCGACTGAGTTGCGCCAGTCCCCGCACGACGGGGGTGCTGAGCGAAAGCCGACCTGTGGCGCTCCATTCCTCGAGTACGGCAAGCAGGTAAACGCCAGAAATCATCGTCAAAAGCAGAAGCGGGCCGCTCATTGGTCGAGCTCCCACGGCG
>VBGG01000043.1:0-6865 GCA_005883405.1 Chloroflexota bacterium
CGTCGACCTTGCGAGATAAGCCCGGCCCGTTGCAGCACTTTGAGGTGCTTGGACACCGCTGGCAGACTCAATCGGAAGGGCTCCGCCAGCTCGAGGACGGTGGCCTCGCCCTGCGCGAGCCGCGCCAGGATCGCGCGTCGGGTGGGATCGGCCAGCGCCGCAAAGGTGAGGCTCAAGTCGTCATCGGTGGGCATGTGGTTTGTCGCACTTTACTCGCCAGCTAATTAGGCTTGTCGCGTGCTCGGGCGTCGTGCTTGCTCGGGGCGGCGACAGGCGAAGGCGGGCACAGCGGTCTGCGGTCAGTCGGGCGGCGGCTCAGGCGGCGAACGGCGCCGGGAGCGGTCGAGCGGCTCGTGCGGCACACGGCGCGCGCTCGGTGTCGTCGGAGGCCAGCAGGCCATCCTGGACGCGACCGCGGAGCACCAGCAGCCGCCCGTACTGACGGGTGTTGCACGGGTAGGGCACGCTGGCGCGTGGCTTCCAGCCGAAGCGGTACGGCTGGTCGTGGTCACCGGCGCCGAGGCCATCGCGGGTGCCGACACGATCGTCGGTATTGAGCTGGGGTTGCTGCGAGATCATCGGTCCCTCCGAGCCTTATTTTGCCTTCTGGCTAATTAGCTCATCGGTAGAATAAGCCCACCGCGCATACCTGTCAACCCCTTTTGGCAGCTCGCCGGCGCCGGATGCTGCGCCATCCCACCTGATCCGCGCTCACGTTCCCGGGCGTGCCTTCGCCGCGAGTGAGCCGCCGCCTGGGTGCCGTCGCGCAAACCAGCTCGGCCGACGTAGTAGCCGCCCACTTCGCGTGCCATCCCGCGATGTATATGCTCGGGGCCATTGATGATGATGCTGCTGCTGCTGCACGTTCGGGGACGGCCTTCGGCACTGAAAGCGGTCCTTCGCCTCACTCCCGTCACGGGCGCGCCCGTGCAGCCGCGATGATGTCGCAGCTCCTCCCGATGGACGCGGAGCTGCAGTTACTCCAGCTCGCCAGAGGTTGTGGATTGCTGTTGTTCGGAGAGCTCCACGGAACGCGCGAGGTACGATGCCATCCTGCAGTGGGCGGATGGTATGGCCAGCCATCCGCCGCCGTTCTATGCCCGGCCGTCCAGGGACGGTCGCGGCAGCCTCGACATGCTCGAGCTGATCAGAACCGCCCGAGCGCTTGGTCTGGACCTCGTGTGCTTCGATCAGTCACCCGACCAACCAGCGCGGAGCTGGTCGGAGCGCGACCAGTGGATGGCGCGTAATCTGCTCGAGGCGTGGTCCGCCGGCCCCGGTGGCCAGCGCGTCGTGGGCATCTGCGCCAGCCTCCATGCACGGCTCGCTCCCGAGCAAGGTGTTGGACGCTTTCTGCGCAAGGTCGTCAGCGGAGGCGAGCAACTCTGGCCTTCGCTCGCCGGGTGGGTGCGCCAGCTTCAACCGACGCTGGCGGTCGGCTCGGTGGACGTGCGCTTCGCGACAGGTGAGTTCTTCAACATGGGCGTGCGCACGATTTACGCTCGGCCAGGCAGCCGATCCGAAGCCTGGATCCGCCACGCAGCGCCAGCGTATTCGCTCGAGTTGTGGCTGCCCCGGGCGACCGTCGCCACGTTTCTCACAGCGCCCGCCTGAGGCGCAGCCCAACCAGGCCCAAACCCAGCCCACTGGCGACCGCGAGCCAGCCCCACCCCCACGGAATCAAGGGCGCATCGTCCGCAGCTCCAGCTGAGACCAACGTCGGGTTCGTTGATGCTTCGCCGCGAGCGGTAGTGACGGCCTCTGCGGCAGGTGCCGACGGCACGAGAATCTGCAGCGTTCCCAGCGCCTGGATCGCGAACGGCACCTGGTCGACCGCCAGGGTCCACGTGCCCGCACGCGGAAACTCAACGTCAGACACATAGTGTCCTGGTTGGCCGTGTGGCAGCCCAGCAAAACTGATTGGCGGATCGTGTAGCCGATCTCATACGCCTGGCCGGCGTACACGCTACTCGGAAGCGAATCCAGGGTGGTGACCGCCCAGCCGCCAGCAGACACCGGACCCACCCACAGCGCCCCTATCGCGACGGCGAGGATGCTCGCAAGACTGACGAGTCGCATGCCGTGTCTACACCGCCAGACGACGAGCGGTTCCCGCCAGGCGTCGTACGGCTATGCAGCTGTCGGTTGCCTGCGACTCACGCGCCGCGCTCGGATCGGCCTGTAGGCGATGTGCCTTTCCGCGACGCGGCGGCGACGGTGGCACGGCCGAGCGACTCCATGCCAAGCACGCACAGCCGCAGGCCGAACTCGAAGACCGCCTCGGCGTCATCGCTCGCGATGGACTCAGCCAGACGGATGAGCGTCGGGAACTGGTCGGGCGGGAGCGCCTGAAGCTGGGCGCGCGCTTCCGCCAGCACGTCGCGCCGCGTGCGGCCAGCCGCCGCGGCGGCCGTCTCGAGCCGCACCTCGTCGGCGACGAACTCGGTCACCAGATTGTTGAAGTGGTACGCCGCCCAGGCCGCATCCTGGTCGCTGAAGCCGGCCGCCACCAGCACCCGCAACACGCCCTCGATCGCCCGCAGCCGCTGCGGACCGCCCGGCAGCGTGCTCGCCAGCAGCCGCGCCGCGTCACGGTGCGAAACAAGCACGCGGCGCACCGCGCGTGCCAAGTCGCTGAGCGCGGTTTGCCAGGCGACGCCCTCGGCGACCATCGGCACCTGGCCGCTGATCTCATCAGCCAGCAGCACCAGCAGCTCAGCCTTGTCGCGCACGTGACGGTAGAGCGACCCTGGCGTCACCTCGAGCTGTTGAGCCAGGCGGCGCATGGTCATACCGTCCACCCCGACCTGGTCCATGAGCGCCAGCGCGGCGGTGACGATGGTCGGGCGGTCGAGCTGGCGGCGGGCGCGGCGGCGGGAGTCCTGGTAGGGAACGAAGGTCAACGGCGGTTCCTGGCCAGCCGCATCCTACGCGTCGCCGGCTTGACAGGTCAACATGGTGTATCTATAGTGAACAGCGTTCACGAGAAGTAGCCAGCGTTACTCGAGAAGGAGGTAGCCATGAACTTCAGGGCCGCATCTACGCCAGCCGCCACGTCACGTTCCGCTTCCCGCTCGCGACGCAATCCCTACGGCGGCGTGCAGATGGAGGGACCCATCGCCAGCTGGTACGCACGCATGACTCGTGATCGGCGCGACCACCGCCGGACAGCCGAGACGGTCGCCGCGCAGCTGCCGCCAGGCAGCGCGGTGCTCGAGGTTGCGCCTGGGCCGGGCTACCTGGCCATCGAGCTGGCCAGGTTGTCCGGAGGCGCGTACCGCATCAGCGGGCTGGACATCAGCCACTCGTTCGTCCGCATCGCCACCGAGAACGCCCGCCGCGCCGGCGTGACCATCGACTTTCGCCACGGCGATGTGGCCAACATGCCGTTTGCGGCGGAGTTGTTCGACTTCGTCGTCTGCCAGGCGGCCTTCAAGAACTTCCCGGACCCCGTCGCGGCGCTCGACGAAATTCACCGCGTGCTGCGGTCCGGCGGCCGCGCGTCGATCTTCGATCTGCGCAAGGACGCGCCACGTGAGGCCATCGACCGAGAGATCCGCGATATGCACCTGTCGGCACTGAGCACGCTCCTCACGAAGTGGATCTTCCGCTACGGTCTGCTCCGCGCCGCCTACACGCGCGATGCGCTCGAAGCCGTCGTCGCGCGAAGCCGCTTCGGTCGCGGCGAGATCCGGCAGGACGGCATCGGTTTCGAGCTCCGCCTGCAAAAGTAGGTCTGTCAACGGCGACCTCCGCGCTTAGCCGACAGGCTCGTGCCTCCGATTACGAACGTGAGTCCGCACGGCCATCGGCGCGTCGAGCCTCGTCCGCACCCAGCGCCTCTACGACGGCGATATCAATAACCAGACAAGAGCGTCGGGCCACCGCATCTCCATTCTCAACTGAGTCCGCATGGCCGTCGGCGAGCCGCATCCGCACGCGGCGCCTGTTCGCGGGCGACATCAACTAACCAGGCGAATGCTGGCAGAATTCGATGTCATGCGGCTTCGAAGCGCTCCGCGCCGATCATCAGCGCCAGCAGCTCGCTGGTGTTCGTATCGGCAACCTGGCGCTCGCCGACGGCGCGGCCGCGACGCATCACGACCACCCGGTCGGCGACGTCGAGCACGTCCTGCAAGTTGTGGCTGATGATGATGACGCCCACGCCGCGCTCGCGCAGCGTGCGTACCAGCGCCAATACCTTGCGTTGCTCGGGCACGCCGAGCGCTGCCGTGGGCTCGTCCATGATCATCAATTGCGCGTTCCAGTACACGGCGCGGGCGATCGCCACCGCCTGGCGCTGTCCGCCGGACATCTGCCGGATGGGCCGCGCCAGGCCAGGGATGCGGATGTCCAGCTGATCGAGAATCCGCCTCGATTCGACGAGCATGCGTTGGCGGTCTACCGCCCGGAGCACGACGAGCATGGGTCGCACCGGCTCGCGCCCGAGGAAGATATTCGCTCCAGCGTCGAGGTTCTCGCACAGCGCCAGGTCCTGATAGATCGTCTCGATGCCCGCATCCCGCGCTTCTTGAGGTGACGAGAAGCTGGCATCGCGTCCGTTCAGCAGCAGGCGTCCGCCGTCGGGCTCGTACACACCGGCGATCATCTTGATCAGCGTCGATTTGCCGGCTCCGTTGTCGCCGAGCAGCCCCACCACCTCGCCGGCGCGCACTTCCAGGCTGACGTGATCGACCGCGACGAGTCCACCAAAGTGCTTGTAGAGCTCGACCGCCGAAAGGATTGGTGGAGCTGACTCGGTCACCGCACCACTCGCGCTTTGGCCTGATCCACCAGCACGGCCAGGATGATGACGATCCCTACCGTCACGAACTGCCAGAAGGGATTGATCGCCAGGATCACCAGGCCGTTCTGGATGACGGCGATGATCAGCGCGCCGATCACCGTGCCGGCGATTGTTCCGGCGCCGCCGAAAAGCGATGCGCCGCCAATCACCACGGCAGCGATCGAATCGAGCAGCAATGGGTCGCCAGCATTAGCCGCGCCATTGGTGAAGCGTGTCGAGTACAGCATTCCGGCGGTCGCGGCGAGCAACGCCGACAGCATGTAGATGCGGATGGTGTGCCCGCGCACCGGAATACCCGCCCGCAGCGCTGCCTCGGCACTGCCGCCAACCGCGTAGGTGTGCTGGCCGAAACGCGTGTGCGCCAGCAGGAACCAGCATGCGACGATCAGCACGATCGCCAGAGTCAGCGGGTGGGGCAAGATGCCGGTCACCTGGCGTAACTGCACGCCCTGCAAACCCGGTGGTGGATTCAGAAACGTGAGCCCTGCCTGAGGGTAGTAGTAGAAGAGATAGCCGTTGCCGATCTGCCCCAGTCCACGCACCTGGATGCTGACCGGTTGTCCGCCGGAAAGGATGAAACCGGCGCCACGCGCGATGCCGTACATACCCAGAGTGCCGATGAATGGCGGCACTCGCAACCGTGCGATGAGTACGCCATTGACCAATCCGGCGATAAGACCGGCCACCAGCGCGGCGGCCAAACCGGCGCCGAACACCAGCACCAGCGGCGGGTCGCTGCCGAGACGCGACATGGTCAGCGCCGCTCCCACCGAAGCCAGACCCATGACGAAGCCCGTCGAGAGGTCGATTCCGCCGGAGATGATGACGAACGTCTGGCCGAGCGCCATGATCAGCATGATGGCCACGTTGGCGCCCATCGCCTGGAAGTTGAACAGGTCGAAGAAGCCTTTGCCTGTCACCGAAAAGAAGATCACCAGGACGAGCAGGAACAGCCACGCCCAGAACTGCCCGACCAGCTCGAGCAGCCGATTCCCGCGGGCTTGCTCGACTTCGTCCGCGCCAACCGGCCGCGGCTCCGTTCCTTCCGCTGGCGCCCGCGATACGCCGGTGGAGGCGTCGAGCCGCATCTGGCTGCTAGATGCTTCCCATCAAAGGGTGCGCGTCATCCTGAGGGAGGAACGACCTTCGCAAGCTCAGGATGACACTCACGCGTGCACACCCGGAAACCATTCGGCATCGGCCGAATGCCGGCGGGCTCGCGACCAGCGACAAGGCACCAGCGTTATTGGCTCTTGTAGATCGCCGCCTGCGCCTCCGGCGTGTCCACGTTGTCGCGGTCGATCACCACGTAGCCCGTTGGCACGCGCTTCTGGATTCCGGTCATGTCGCCGCTCACCGCCATGACGGCATAGTCGACGCCAGTCGTGCCCATGTCCGCGGGTTTCTGCGCAATGACCAGGTCGACCGCGCCGGCGCGCAGGTCGGCGATGGCCTGCTCGGGCGCATCGAAGTTGGCGACCCTCACCGTACCCGAGAGGTTGGCGTTTTTGACCGCCTGCGCCGCGCCTTCCGCGCTGAACAGGTTCGCGCCGAAGATCCCCGTCAGGTCAGGCGTGCGTTGGAGCACGGCCGTGGTCTGCTGGGCCGAGTTCGCGGCGCTGTCGTCGTTGTAATCGACCCCAACCAGGGTGCCCGCACCGCCCGTAGCCTCGATCGCCTGGCGGCAGCCCTGCTCGCGCTGATCGGTAGTGCTGATGCCAGGTTTGACGTTCTGAATGTAGAACTTGCCCGAACCGCCGGCGGCATCGATCCACGCCTGGCAGCCGATCTAGCCACCCTGCACGTTGTCCGAGCGAATGTACGACAGCGGGAACGTCACGGGACCATTTGCGTAGTCGCCGTCGCCGATGAACGTATCGACGGAGATGACCGGGATGCCGGCGTCGTTCGCGCGTTGCAGTGGTTCGATCATCGCCTGCTTGTCGGTCGCGGCAATGAGCAGCGCATCGATTTTGCGAGCGATCAGCGCGTCCACAATCGGTGTTTGTTGAACCGGGTTGAACTGAGCCGGTCCATCGACGATCAGCTCGGCGCCGA
>VBGG01000043.1:6879-8016 GCA_005883405.1 Chloroflexota bacterium
GCCTTTGACTCCGACGACCAGGGCGATCGTCGGACCCTGAGCGTGCAGCGCGCCCGGCAGCGCTCCCGCGATCAAGCTCGCGGCGACGGCGGCAGAGAACAACCAGGCGCTCCGCCTTGGTAGCCAATGTTGCATGCCAGACTCCCTCCCTGTGGATGACGCAATGGGCGAACTCCCCAGACCGTCAGCCCAACACGGAGTCGGTAGTATACCGGCATCACCGAGAGGACCGTCATCGTCACCGGCGGCGCGTTGGGCATGGGTCGCGCCACCGCGGTTGAGTTCGCCCGCCAGGGCGCCAACGTGACGATCGCCGACGTGAACGCCGCCGCCGGGCGGGAGGCCCTCGCGCACATCAAGCGGGTCGGCGGCCGCGGGTTGCTGGTGATCGGCGATCTGGCCCGCGCGAGCGTGTGTCAGCGCGTCGTTCGACGCACGGTCGAGCAGTTTGGCGGTCTCGATGTGCTGTTCAACAATGTTGGCATCCAGCCGGCTGATTCCTACTGCACCCTGGAGGACACCTCTGAGCAGCTCTGGGATCGCATCCTGGGCGTCAACTTGAAGAGCTACTTCCTGATGGCCAAGTTCGCGCTGCCCGAGCTGCGCAAGCGCGGCGGCGGGGTCGTCATCAACAACGCGAGTGTGCAGGGCTTGCAGTCCCAGAAAGGCGTGCCAGCCTACGCCGCCAGCAAGGGCGGTGTGTTGTCGCTCACGCGGCAACTGGCGATCGAGTATGCAGCCGAAAAGATCCGCTGTGTTGCCATCTGCCCCGGCACGATCGACACTGAGATGGTGCGGGCGTCGGCCGCGCGCGAGCCAGATGGGCTGGAAGCGGCGCTCGAGCGCTTTGGCAAGCAGCACCCCATCGGTCGCATCGGCACCGGCCAGGACATTGCCAACGTAGTGACGTTCCTGGCCAGCGAGCGAGCTTCGTTCATCACCGGCGAGTACGTGTGCGTCGACGGCGGCTACATGGCGCTCGGCGCGTGGGCCCGCTGAGCAGCCCGATCAGAGCTGACTGGCGTCCGGGTTGAAGCCCCGCAGCATGGTGCCCTGGCCAGGCGAGCGGTGCGCCTCGTTGAGCGGACAAACAGTGGGCGAGCGCCAATCCGTTCATCCGGTTCCCCCGCTATCCTC
>VBGG01000268.1 GCA_005883405.1 Chloroflexota bacterium
CAGCTCGGTCAGCGACTCATGGCGCGGTAGCGCCAAACCCCAAGTGGCGCGAACACCGCGACCAGGACGGCGACCCACATCAGCGTCAGCAGGATTGGGTGCTCGGCCGGAAAGCCGGCGGCGGTGAACGGGTTCGGGTTGCCCCATAGCTGGCGAATTGAAGCGGTCAGCGCGCTGACCGGGTTCCACTCAGCAATCGGGCGCAGCCAGGTTGGCAATGTCTGGGGCGGTACGAACACGTTGGACAGAAAGGTCAGCGGAAAGACGACGGTGAAGCCCACCTGGTTGGCCACTTCAACCGTCGGCACCGACAGCCCCATGAATACGCCCACCCACGACATCACGTAGATGAACAGGAGCAGCAAGCCCACGCCGGCGAGAAACTCGCCAACGCTGGTGTGCACGCGCCACCCGACGGCGACCCCCGAGACCATGAGCACGACCAGGACGCCGGCGTTGCAGACGACATCGGACAGGGTGCGCCCACTGAGCACCGCCGAACGCGCCATGGGCAGGGACCGGAAACGGTCAATGATGCCTTTGTTGAGGTCGTCGCACATGCCGATGGCGGTGGTCACTGAGGCAAAAGCCACGGTCTGCGCGAAAATGGCAGGAACTCGCGGTACGAGCCACCGTCCGGTAGAGGAATGGCGCCGCCGAAGACGAACGCAAAGAGCAGCACGAAAATGATCGACTGCAGGATGGCGAAGATGGCGAGCTCGGGGATGCGTGGAATGCGCTTGAGGTTCCGCCAGGTGATGACCAGCGCGTCCGCGACGGCCTGCCGCACGCCGCCACTCGGGGTCGGCGCAGACATGGCAACAAGCTTGACGGTCATCCAACACTCCTGGCAACGGCGGGCGCAGCTTCCGTGTCGTTGGCTCGTTGCTCGGCCGCGTGTCCTGTCAACGCCAGGAAGACGTCGTCCAGCGTGGGTCGCCGCAAGCCGATGTCATCGATGGCAATGGCGGCCTCGTCGAGATCGCGGACGACCTGGACGAGGCGCTGCGCACCACCTCTAACGGGCACGGTGAGCCGTCGCGTGTGCTCGTCGACGGTGCACGGACCGTCACCATCTCGGGCCAGAATTTCGCGTGCACGCGCCATGCTGGAGCGCTCATGGATGACGACTTCGATGCGTTCGCCGCCCACCTGCGACTTCAGCTCATCGGCCGTGCCGCTGGCGATGATACGGCCAGCGTCTACGACCGCAATGCTGTGCGCCAGCTCGTCCGCTTCCTCCAGGTACTGTGTCGTGAGTAGCAGCGTCGTGCCACCACGCACCAGCTCGCGGATCACGTCCCACATCCCGAGCCGACTGCGCGGGTCGAGTCCTGTGGTCGGCTCGTCGAGGAACAGCACCTGTGGCCGGCCGCTCAGCGCACTGGCCAGGTCAAGCCGACGACGCATGCCTCCGGAGTACGTTTTGACGATGCGGTTGGCAGCCTCCGTCAGCACGAACTGCTCGAGCAGCTCGTCAGCGCGCCGCTGCGCCTCGGTACTGGGTAGCTGGTACAGGCGCCCGAACATGACCAGGTTCTCGCGGCCGGTCAGGTTCTCGTCGACGGCCGCGTATTGGCCTGAAAGACCAATGAGTGACCGCACCTGCTGGGACTGGCGTACGACGTCGAACCCGGCTACGGTCGCGCGGCCGGCGTCCGGTCGCAGCAGGGTCGCCAGAATGCGCACGGTGGTCGTTTTGCCGGCGCCGTTCGGACCGAGCAGCCCCAGGACACTACCCTGCGCTACGGTCAGGTTCAGCCCATCGAGGGCCTTCACCGCGCCTGCGCGGGACCGATAGGTTTTGACCAGCTGCTCAGCCTCGATCGCGTGGGCATTGTCTGAGCGGGCCAGGCCGTTGGGTGACAGGGCCATGGGTAGGCGATCATAGACGAAGCCTCGGGCTGTGGGACTGCCTTTGTGGATACCGAGTCAGCGCGCGGGCAAACCAGAGGTCATGAAAAAACGACCCAAAGCTACGAAGAGCTTCGGGTCGCTGGCTGGGGGCACAAATTGGTCGTCCCGCCCTGAGCCGAGTCCAGCCTGGTGGTTGTCAGCGGGGACAATTACTGAAACGTTCGGGCCCGAGAATTATTCCCGGTAGCGTGCGCAGGGGCCGCATCTACGCAGATGCCCGGCTGACGCACGGCTCCTCGCGCTGCGCCTGCTCAGCCACAGCGCCGAGATTCAAGCAGGCCAAACTTGCAGACCTCCGTCAACCCGCAGCACCTGGCCGGTGATGAACGACGCATCGTCGCCGACCATGAACGCGACGGCGCGTGCCACTTCGATGGGCATCCCGTAGCGGAGCAATGTTCCGTCCGCCACGAGCCGCCGCGGATCGAGCTCCCGACTGGCACGAAAACGCGGCGTCAGAATGGCAGCTGGTGCGATCACATTCACGCGGATGTTGAACTCGCGTAGCTGGACCGCCAGGCAGCGCGAGTACTCCGTCAGGCCCGCCTTCGCCGTCGCGTACATTGCGCTGGTAGCCGTGCCATGCAGCGTATCGACGCTGCTGATGATCACCATGTGGCCAGTGCGTCGCCGCATCATCTCGGGCGCGACGGCGCGGCACGCCAGGATGCCCGAAAGCAAATTGCGACCGAGGACGGCCTGGATATCCTGCAGAGAGACAAACACCGCGTCGTTCGGGTCAGGTTTGCCGGCGTTCGGCGCGGATGTCCCGCCGGCACCGATGTCACCGCCCGCGGCGTGCACGAGGATGTCGATAGCCGGGAAGCGGATGTGGATCTGGCTGAGGATGGCGTCCACGCTAGCTGGTTCACTCAGGTCACCGTGCACGGCCAGTGTTCCAACGTGATGCTGCTCCGCGATTTCTGTCGCAACGGTCGCCAGCGAATCCGCTTCGCCGAACGCGCGCGTCGAGGTAGGTGTCGTGCCATGCACCACGACATCTGCGCCAAGGCTGGCCAGATGAGCGGCGATTGCCCGTCCCAGCCCTCGCGACGACCCGGTCACCCATGCCACTTTCCCGCTCAATTCAGCCATACAGCGCATCAGCATAAACGTGGGGCCCCGTAGCGGAAGACCGTGCGGCGGTTTTCAGTTAGTGCCAGGTAAAGAATGGCTGCTCCACATCGGCGACGCGGACCTCGCGACCGTGCAGCGCGACTTCGCGAAACTGGTACAGGATGGCTGCCGTCGGGGCGTGGACGGTGGTCTCGAGACTGGGTATCACAAAGTGCAGCAGCGGGCGCAGACGAAGCGCTTCGGGGTGGTCCAGCTCGCTCAAGGGGACACGGAACGCAGCCTCCACTTCATCCGGGCTGGCGGCTAACGCCGCCTGGCCCGACACCCACAGGACAAATGGGGAGATCAGGTGGCCAGAGCGTGTGACAAAGTCGTCCAGCCGTCCAAGCACCGCCTCCGGCCGGAGATCGAGACTGATCTCCTCGTGGATCTCCCGTAGCGCAGCCGCTTCCGAGGTCTCGCCTGGCTCGCGCCGGCCGCCAGGCAGCGCCCACTGCCCGGCATGGCGGCGAAGCGTGGGCTGTCGCCGCGTCAGCACGAAACAGGTCCGATCGCCCACATCCGGTAGCAACACCACGCCGACAGCGGCATGCCGCAATCCATCGGCGCCCAACAGCCTGGGCTGAAAACTCGCCAGATTGCCAGTGATCCGGGTGCGAAGGTCGGCGCTAAACGCAAAATCGGCGGCCACCCGCCAGTATCCTCCCTTCGCTGCCTCTGGCTCCAACGAATCGGACGATCCCCGCGTTCGTGGTCTCGCAGCCTGAGTCGGGCAGCTGGTCCAGCGTTTGCTCGCGCGGGCAACGCAGGGCTATTCCTTCGCGAGCTTCCGACGCGGTCCCTCGCGTGCGACCATGGATTGCGAGGCGGCCGTGAGCTCGCCCAGGCGCGGCAGTGAGCTCTCGAGGTGGCGGATCATCACGCCGTGGTCGGGCACATGCTCGCCTCGGGCGGGAAGGCGCGCCCGATCGGGTGCAGCCGGGGCGTAGGCTGTACGCATGCGTATCAGCCTGGTCGAGAAGGAAACCGCCCCCGACACCGTCCGCCGCGTGTACGAGGGCCTCGAGCATGCCGGGCGGCCGGTCGGCAACTTCTACAAGGTCCTGGCCCACAAGCCCGACGCGTTGCGGTCGTTCTTGCAGTTGTTCAACGCGGTCATGGCGGACGGGACATTGCCGCTCAAGCTGAAGGAGCTCGCCTACCTGCGCACGTCGATCATCAACGGGTGCGCATATTGAACGAGGTCACACGCCGCTTCGGGAAAGCGACAGGGGATTACCGACGCGCAGATCGCTGCACTGAAGGAGCCAGGCGGCCGCCGCAACACGGAGCTTTTCAGCGCAGAGGAACGAACAGTGCTGCGGTTTACGGACCTGCTGACCAGCTACCCCGGCAACATGGATCAGACCGACCTGGATGCGCTGGCGGAGCACTTCAACGAGGAGCAGGTGATCGAGCTGACGATGGCGATCGCCACCGCCAACTGGACCAACAGGATGAACGACGGCCTGCAGGTGCCGATGACCTGACTCGGCTAGCCGCCGGCGATGAGCGCCACGCCAGCCAGCGCACACGCGACGCCCGTTTGTTGCGTTCGCGACAGGCGCTCGTGCAGGATCGCGCGCGCCAGGACCACGGTCACCACGGGGAACAGAGACGCCAGAACGGCGGCGAGGCTCACCAGACCGACCGTGCTGGCGAAGCCGTACAACAGGTTGGCACCCTGATCGAGCACCCCAATCGCCAGCAGTTGCGGTGTTCGGCGCCAGCCGACCGCCAGCGACGGGCGAACGATGAGGCTGGCGACGAGCAGGACACTGACCGACGTCAGGCGCTGGACAAAGGTGGCCCACACCACGCTGTACGTGCTGGCATCGTGCAGCAGCACAAAAAAGCCGCCAAACCCCGCCGCCGCGAGCAGGGCAAAGCCGGTGCCCGCGCGCCGCTGGTGGCTGGTTGCGCTGGTGTGCATCGGATCGCCGGCGGTCCACGCCGCGAGCACAACGCCCAGGATGGCGAGCACCATGCCGATCTCCTGCCAGCCGCTCGTCGTTTCGCCACGCAGCGCGCCGACGGCCACCGGGATAACTGCGCCAGTAGCGGAGATGGGTGCGGCGATGCTGACGACACCGATCGCGATGGCGCGATAGAGCGCCGCTATCCCGACCAGGCCGGCCAGGCTGCCACCGATCGCCGACAGCCGCGCCGGTCCGTCGACCGGCGCCTGATCCGACATCAGCACCGCCGGCAGCACCATCACGAGTCCGACGGACTGTGAGATGAGCAGCACGGAGAGCAGCGACAGCCGCCGGCTCGTCAGGCCACCCAGGAAATCGCTGAAGCCCCACGACACGCTGGCCGCGACGGCGAGCAGGATCGACACCATTCAGCCAGAGCCTACTTCCGCACGCGCTCGCCCCGCGCGCTGCCCGGCGCTGGACTCTAGAGGGGCAGCCGAAAAGGTCTTCTGGCATTGACCGCCCCTCTAGCCGCGGATCGGGAATACCGATCGCGCCGTCCCGCCGAAGATCAGCTCCTGGGCGGCGGCTGGCTTGGCGGCCAACTGCTCCTGGCAGCTCTTTAGCGCACGCCCATAGCCCTCGCGCGCAGCGACGGGCGGGAAGTCGCTGCCCCACATCATCCGCCTGGGTCCGAACGTTTCGTACGCCTGCTCGAGGTAGTCCGGTACCGGCTCCTCGAACGGAAAAGGCGCCCTGACTGGCATCGCGCGTGTGGCGAACTCGCCGAGTCCGGTCACCTTGATGAACACGTTCGGAAAACGTGCCAGCTCGAACACGCGTGACCGCCGCTGGTTGTCGTCTGGGCGACTGAGGCCTCCGAGGTGCTCCAGGACGATGCGGGCCTCAGGCAGCGCCTGGACGAGAGCGGCAAAGTCCGCCTGTGCAAAATCAGCGCTGCTGCCTCCGCAGCTGATGGCCAGGCCGAGTCGCACAGCCGCCCGCCAGAGCGCCAGCGGGTCCTCGCCCGGCGAGCGCACGCGAGGACCCAGGCGCACACCGCTCGCGCCCCCATCCACCAGTCGCTCCAGTGTCTTCGGGGCGTCCGGCTGGAGTGGATCGACAAGCACCACCGAGCAGAAGCGGCCAGGATAACGCCGCACCGCCTCCGCCTGGTAGCTGTTGTCGAACTGGCCATTGATCTGAATGAGTACGGCTTGATCGACGCCGTTGCGGTCCATCTCGAACAGCAGCGTTTCGATTGGCTCGTACCAGTCCAGCGATGCGTGGCAGTGAGCGTCGACGATCACCATCGCGGCAAGCTTAGCCGGTCAGCCAGGTGACCACGATCCGGTGCGGAGCCGCTCAGCCGGGGCCATTGGCTGCACCAGGGACGTGCTCTATCACACGCGCGTCGATGGCAAGCTGGCCAAGGTCCAGCGCGGCCGCGACGCGGTGGTGGCCGTCCAGGACGTAGTACGCGGAGCCGAGCTTGTACAGCTCGACCGGCGGCAGCGGCCTGTGGCGCCACATCGCGGTCCGAACGCGACTGTAGTGCTCGGCGTCGTCAATCCGCCCATGGCGTGTGCTCGGGCGGAAGTCAGGACCCAGCTCGTGCGACCGACCAACGCTGCCAACCACCTGTGCGACGTCAACGGTCATCGTCCTGGGTAGCCGCCGCGCGAGTGCGCCTGCGCGGCGTGCATCGTCCGCGAAGCTCAAAGGGGCGCGTCTAACGCGGCCCCGACGGGACCGAGCAGTGGCCGACTTGACGATTTCGCGCACATCCCAGGCCATCGCCGCACATCCATAACCAGCATGAGGGCTGGGCAGCCGCTCGACCTCGAGCACATAGCGGATTCGCGTCTGGGACTTTGGACGGATCTGGTACTGGTCGGCTGGCCAGGTCAACCGCCGCCAACGCGGAGTTCCACGCCACCGGCAGACTTCGATATCGTGGAGACTACGGCTCGAGGATTCTCGGAGGTGGGCTCGTGGATAGCGGCCAATCGTTCCCGGTGCTTGACCAGGTGGTCCTGGATACGACCGACGCCCGCGCCCTGGCGGAGTTCTACCGCAGGCTGCTCGGCTTCATCTATCGCGCCGGGGACGAACCCCCAGCCGGAGCTGGGCCTGATGAGAGGGGTCACGACTGGCTGGTGCTCCATCACCCGTCCGGCTCGCCGCGCATCGCGTTTCAGCAGGTGACAGCTCTACCGAGGTCGACCTGGCCTGGCGACGCGGTACCCCAACAACTGCACCTGGACATGACCGTTCCGACAGCGGGCGACCTCGATACCCAGCACCGGCGCGCACTGGAGCTCGGCGCCACACTCCTTTACGACCGATCGCACGACGAACAGGAGCCGCTACGGGTGTATGCCGATCCGGCCGGACATCCCTTCTGCATCTTTGTCGCGGCGCGCTAACTGACGCGGAGCGGCATATGTGACGATCGATGCACCCTTGGTTTAGATAGATCGCCTGGCTCATGCCGATGAGCGCTGCCGTGCGCTACGTCGCGAGCGTGCGCGGCCCCGCCCCGCCTAACTCGGCGCTGAGCGCTTCGGCCACTTCGGCTAGTCGCGGGCCAAGCTCCGACGCCAGCTGTTCGAGCGTGTACTGCGCACTGGGCACCGCCACATTCACCGCGGCGGTGGGCGAGCTTCCCTGATGGCCCCTGATCGCGGCGGCGACCGAGCGCAGTCCGATTACCGTTTCCTCGTCGTTGATCGCGAAACCGCGTGACCGAATCTCGGCCAGCTGTGCGAGCAGCTGTCGGGTGGTGGTGATCGTCCTCGCCGTGAGCGGCTGGAGCTTTTTACCCTGAAGTAGCGCGCGTACCTGCGCGTCTGTGAGGCAGGCGAGCAGCGCCTTGCCCATCGAGGTCACATGCGCCGGCACGCGCGAACCGACGCGCATCTCGAGGCTGACCATCCACTGGCTGGCCGGAATCCGCTCCAGGTAGACGATGTCGGCGCCGTCGAGCTGGGCCAGGCTGACGCTCCCGCCGAACTCCCGCGCGAGCTGCTGCATGAACGGCAAGGCGCGCTCGCGCACATCGATGCCGGCCAGGTAGGCGAAGCCGAAGTCGAGCACGCGCACGCCCAGCCGGTAGCGGCGCGTCTCTTCGTCCTGGACCAGACACCCGTAGCGCACCAGGACGCGTGCCAGCCGGTGGGTGGTGGCCTTGTCGAAGCCCGCGTTCTCGGCGAGCTCCGACAAGCCCAGACCGCGACGCGGTGAGCCCGCGACGATCGCCAGCAGGCTGAGTCCGCGCGCCAGCGAACCAGAGGGCGTTTCTCGCACTGCCGCCAGCATAGCCAGGCTCACGCGCGAAGCCGTCATGGGGTGCGCGCTTGACAACCTGCCGCGGGCCGCCTAGTCTTGCCACGTGGTTCTATAAATGACACTGTGGTGATTTTATCGAACCGAAGCAGGCAGGCAATGGGAGGAAGGCGTGTACCACATGAGTCGTACCGTGGCCGTCAATGACGACCCACAGCAGCCACGCCTGTCGCGCGCCGACGTCTGGCGCGGGCTCGTGCTCAAGGCGGACAACGCGCTGCCGTTCGTGCCACAGATGACCCGCTGCGACGTGCTCGAGCGTGGCGACAACTGGCTGTTGCGCGAGATCACCTTCCGCGGCGAGGACGCGCGCGAGCGGGTGACCCTGTTTCCCCAGCAGCGCGTGCACTTCGAGCGCGTACAAGGTGCAACGCGCGGTACGATCGACAACGAAATCGTCGAGGACGACCGAGGCGAGCTGCACCTGCGGTTTGCATTCGCGCTCGAAACCGAAGGGATCGCAGCGGACAGCCCGGAGGAGAAGGAGCACTTCGGCGCCACCGAGTCGGCCTATCTGAACGCGGTGAACGCAACGCTGGAAGCCATCCGCCGTGTGGTCCGCGAGCAGGGGCCGCTGGCGCTGGTTTCCGCATCGGGCGCGTCGGAATAAAGCACGCAAGGGAGCGGGCACATGAGTGAGTGGATTCGCGAGTACTTCCGCACCGTCGATGGCATGGACCTGGAGGGCTATCTGGCGCAGCACACAGACGATGTGCGCTTCCGGTTTGGCAACGGGCCCACCACCACGGGTAAGGAGCCCATACGCGAAGGGCTGACGCAGCTCTGGGGATCGATCGCTGGGCTGCGCCACGACTTCGTGCAGGTGTGGGACACTGGCGACGCTGGCATCTCCGAGGCCGTCACGGTGTACACGCGCAAAGACGGCTCCCAGATAGGCATTCCGGTCACCACGATCCTGCGCAAGCGCGGCGACCTGGTGGCCGACATCCGCATCTACATCGACCTGGCGCCGCTCTTTGCGCCAGCGGCAGCCGAAGCCCAAGCCGAAGCCGAACCGCAACCCGCCGGCGCGGCGACCGGGTAACGTCAAGCCACGGCGTTGAGCGCCCGCAAGTGGTCCGCTTCCGCGCGGGAATAGCCGAGCACCGCGAGCAGCTCGTCCGTGTGCTCACCGACGCGCGGGGCGGGACCGGTGGGCAATGTGCCGTTCAGCTCCACCGGCAGTGCCACTTCCCACTCATTGCCGATACGGCGCGCGAGCTTGAGGTGCGCCACCTGGGCGTCTGCAAGGGCGTCCTCCAGAGAGTTCACCGGGGCGCAGGGGACGTCCTGCTTCTGCAAGCGCACGAGCCACTCCTCACGCGGACGCGTGGCAAAGATGGGTGCGAGGATCGCCTCGATCTCCTCGTACGCCGCCACTCTGCCGGCATAGCTTGCGAAGCGGGGCTCCTCCGCCAGCCGCTCGCACTCCAGCGCGCGCAGCATACCCTGCCAGAACTTGTCGGGTGTGGACAGATGCACGACGAGACTCGTCCCGTCGGAGGTGCGGAAGCCGTACGACTGCGATTGGTGTGGGCGCGTGTACGGGCCCGGGTTCTGGCCCGTTGCGGCGAGGTGCGCGATCGGCTCGACGAGGAAGCCCAGGGTTGCCTGCAGCATCGAGGTCCGCACGTGCTGACCCACGTGGCTGGACGCCCGCGCCTGCAGCGCCGACAGGATCCCAACGATCGAGAACAGGCCCGTCAGGCTATCCGAGAAGGTCGGCCCGACCGGGGTGGGCGTGTGCTGCCCATCCGTCAGGAGGCTCATCAGGCCGCTCACCGCCTGACCCACCTGGTCATACGCTGGCCGGCCGGCGGAGGGGCCATCCTGGCCGAAGCCGGAGATCGAGCAATAGATCAGGCGGGGGTTCAGCGCCGACAGGACCTCGTAGTCGATACCCAGGCGGCCCATCACGCCGGGGCGGTGATTCTCGATCAGCACGTCGGCGGCCATGGCCAGGCGGTGCAGCACCTCGCGTCCGCCGGCGCTGCGGAGGTCGACGCAGATGGAGCGCTTGCCGCGGTTGAAAGCGGTGAAGCGGGGCGACGTGTCAGTGCCCGCCCACAGTCGGAATGGGTCGCCGGCGCCGGGCGGCTCGACTTTCACCACGTCGGCGCCGAGCGCCGCCAGCAGCATGCCGGCGTACGGTCCGGTGATGAAGGTGGCGACCTCGATGACGCGCACGCCGGCGAGTGGAGCAGCTACCGCGGCCATGTCGATCGGTTCTCTATGCCAACCGATGATACGCTATACGAACCGATGAGTCTATCGCCTGGCGGGCGCGGCAACACCTGATGGCGCTGCGTGCCATCGATTGCCACGTCCACCCGTGGGACGCTGTCTCCGTCCAACACATGGGCGGTGGACGGCTCGCGGCCATGGCCGGCTACTTCGGCCGCGAGCTGGAGCCGGTCTCGCTCGACGCGCTGGCCGACGCCTATCGCGCCCGCGACATGATGGCCGTGTTGCTGGCTACCGACGACTCCACGACCTCCGGTCTCCCACCCGTGCCCAATGAGCACGTGGCGGCCGCTGTTCGGAAGCACCCGGACGTGTTCATGGCTTTCGGTGGCATTGATCCCTGGAAGGGTCGCCTGGCGATCGACGAGGCGCGCCGCTGCCGAGAGGTGCTCGGCTGCAAAGGCTTGAAGTTCAACCCCGGCCGCCAGCACTTCTTCCCGAACGATCCCAGGTTTGGCCCGCTATGGCAAACCGCCGCGGATCTCGGTCTGGTGTGTCTGTTCCACACCGGCTTGATGGGCAATGGCGCTGGAGTCCGCGGCGGCCTGGGTTTCAAGTTGAAGTACACCGCGCCGATCCCGTACCTGGACGACATCGCCGCGGACTTCCCGGATCTCACGCTCATCTCGGCTCACCCCGGCTGGCCGTGGCAGGAAGAGCAGCTGGCCATGGCGCGCCACAAGGGCAACGTGTACATTGACCTCTCGGGTTGGGCGCCGAAATACTTTCCGCCGCAGCTGGTGCAGTACGCCAGGACCATCCTGCAGGACCGCGTCCTGTTCGGGTCCGACTGGCCGGTGCTCACGCCAGAGCGCTGGATCGAGGAGTTCGATCGGCTCGACTTCGACCCGGAGGTCCGCCAGAAGATCCTCGTCGACAACGCGCGCGCGCTCCTTGGTCTTCAAGCAGGGGAGGTGTCAGCAGGATGAAGGCCATACTTTTCCGCGAGCATGGCGGGCCCGACGTGCTCGAGCTTGTGGACGTGCCGGTGCCCACGCCCGGTCCGACAGAGGTGCTCATCCGCGTGCGCTCCGTGTCGGTCATGCGCACGCTGGACACCGAGGTGCGCTCGCGGCCCGGATTCGGTGGCATCCCGCTCCCGCACATCCTCGGGGCTGACCCCGCCGGCGAGGTGGTGGAGGTCGGCTCCACTGTGGAAGGCTTCACTCCGGGCGACCGCGTGGCCAGCATTCAGATCCTGTGGTGTGGCAGGTGCAGACCTTGCTCCCGAGGCTTGAACAACGCCTGTATACGTCTGCGCATCCAGGGCGTCCACACCGACGGCGGCGATGCGGAATACGCGGTGGTTCCGGCTCAGAACCTGGTGCCGATCGAATCCGGGCTGAGCTACGAGGAGGCGTCAGCCATCATGGTGATGCACCCCACCGCGTGGCATCTGCTGATCGACCGCGGCGCTCTGAGGCCGGGCGAAACCGTGCTGATCCTGGCCGCCGGAGGCGCGCTGGGCACAGCCGGCATCCAGGTGGCCAAGCTGGCCGGCGCACGCGTGATCGCCGCGGCCGGAGCCGACTGGAAGCTGGAGAAAGCACGCGAGCTCGGCGCTGACGACGTGGTCAACTACACCACCCACAAGCTGAGCGACGAGGTCATGCGTTTGACCGACGGCGCGGGTGCAGACGTGGTCTTCGAGAACCTGGCGGTGCCTGAGCTCTGGCCGCACAGCCTGGCGAGCGCGGCCTACCTCGGACGTATCGTCACGTGCGGGGCGCTGGGCGGCAGTGCTGTCGAGACCAACATGCGCGCCTTCTACTCGAAGCATCTATCACTGCTCGGCTCCCGCGCGGCGCCCAGGTCTCAAGTGGCGGAGGTGTTTCGTCTCGCTGGACAGGGAAAGCTCAAGCCGGTCGTGCACGAACGCTACCCGCTCGAACACGCTCGAGCAGCGCACGAACACGTCAGCAGCCGCGCGGTATTCGGCCGTGTGATGTTGTCGGTCTGACCGCTCATGGCAGAGATCGTGGCCATCTTCGGCATGACGCACCATCCGTTTTACTTCCGTCTGACCGGTCTACCGCCTGAACAACAACCGGCCGTTCGTGCCCGCATGGCTGGGGATGGGTGACGGTTTGCGACGGCGCTGGCAGCACAGCTCCTCGACGGGTTCCTGGACCGACTTGATCGCTTGCGCATCCAGCGACTCGGAATCGCCCATAAAGCCCGTCGCCTCGATGCCTCTTGTCACATCTGCCGCGTTTCGATGGTCAGTGCTATGACACGACGCGACGAGGAATGTGATCGATGGACGAACAGGGCTGGCTGGCGGAGCGCTTCGAGGAGAATCGCGCCCATCTGCGAGTAGTGGCGCGACCAGCGCTGGTAAATGGCGCGGCCGGAGTCGTCATTACCGTCAATGGGCGACCAGTCTCGGTGATGGGCTTCACCGTCACTGGTGGCAAGATCGTGGCTATCGACGCTGTCGTCGACCCCGTCCGCCTGCGCCAACGAGGACTGAGCGTCCTCGACAAATGAGCTCGCTGACGCCTCTTGCGCTTTGGTCATTGCAAGCGTATTGTCGGGGGACGCAGGCGCGCCGAGGGCTGGAACGCGGCGCCAGCGCGACTGGCCTCCGTCTTGACCACGCTACACAACATGTTTGAGGAGGACGCCGCCCGGATTCTGGGTATTCCGTTCGCGGATTACATGCAGACCGGAATACTGGCGGTGGCTTACCCGGACAGCCCCGACTTCAAGCCGGCGTATCGCGAGCCAATCGATCGGTTCATCCACTGGAATAGCTGGTAGCCATTCCATCGCGGTTGGCGTGACGGTGCTCCGCGCGGCGCTTGTCACGCCACTCAGCGGGCCACTCGCACCATATGGAGTGGCTGGAGCGGTCGCGCTTGGCCTCTGGTCTGAGCAAGCCGCCCACCTTCCACCGCCCTGGACGTCGGTACAACTGGAGGTCGTCGACGCCCATCCATCCGCCGCGGCGGCGATGCGAGCGGCAACCGCCTTGCGACCCGATGTGGTGTTCGGCCCATACGCCAGCGGTCCCGCTGTCGCAGCCATGAGAGCAACCGACCGTCTGGTGTGGAATCACGGAGGCGCGACCGACCGTCTGTCCCTCCCCGAGTTCGCTCACACGGTCAATATCCCGGCGCCGGCTTCGTCCTACTTCGCGAACGTACTGCGGTCGCTGCATGCGGCGGACCCGACGCTGCTCGAAGTCTCGCTTTTGCATGTGCAGACCGGCTTCGGCCGCGAAGTGGCGCGCGGGGCCGTGCAGACCGCAAAGGAGCTCGGCCTGGAGGTGAGGACTCTCGCGTTTGAGCCTGGTCAGGCCGCGGAGTCGGCAAGGCTGCTCCCGCGTGGCGACGTGCTGCTGGTGGCCGGACCCTTCGCGGACGAGCTGGTAGCCGCGCGGCTGCTCCTCCAGCGACCATGGCGGGCGGCAGGCTTCGTGGGGGCGGGTGTCGAGGAGATTCTGGCACCACTCGGCGCCCTGCGCGACGGCTTGATCGGACCATGCCAGTGGCTCGCGCACGCCGCGCTGCCGCCAGACGAGGGCCCAGACGCCGACTGGTTCGTCTCGGTTTTCCGCGCCGCCACCGGAGGACAGGAGCCGCCGTACCCGGCGGCGTCCGCCTTCGCAGCCGGGGTGGTGTGCGCACGCACCCTGCGCGAGGCCGGCACGCCAGATGATGCGGCGCTACGCGCGACCGCCGCGCAGCTGCAACTACGAACCCTGTTCGGGAGATTCTGTATCGATCCACGGACCGGCCTCCAGGTGGGCCACGAGGTGCTCGTGGTGCAGTGGCAGCAGGGCGCGCGGCGCGTCGTTTGGCCGCCCGAGCGCGCGGAGCGACCGCTGGCCCTGCGCGCCAAGTGACTCTTTTCGCGTTCCTGCAGCTCCCCGCCCGCGGAGGCGATCCAGTGTCTGGCGCTCGCGGCCCGCCATACGTTCGTCTCGGCTGCGCCGGGGGACCCAGGAAATTACAGTCCTTACGCGTCGGTAGACGCTAGACTGCGCAACAAGGAAACGTCATGGCTAATCCCTGGCTGATGATCGTGCCGTTCGCCGGCATTGGATGGTGGCTGCTTGGATTTCCGCCCGGCTGGGGGTGGCTGGTGCTGCCGGTGATTCCGAGTATGCCCATCAGCCTTGGCATGCTGCTGTCGCTGGCGACGGTCGTCATCGGCGCCTACGCGGGGCTGGCGTGGCTCCGCAATAACCTCTGACAGGGTTTCATCCGCGCCTGGCAAAGACATGGCGTGCTCAACCTCCGACGACGTGCTCTGACAGCATACGCGGACGGCCGCCGCGGGCGGTACGATCAGAAGCAGGTCGCCTGTGGCCCGCATCCAGATTGATCTCGAACGCACGATCGGCGCGATCGACCGCCGCATCTTTGGCGGCTTCATCGAGCACCTCGGGCGGTGTATCTACGGTGGGATCTTCGAGCCAGGCTCAGCCCTCAGTGACCAGCGTGGCTTCCGGCGTGACGTGCTGGATGCCGCTCGCGCACTCCGCCCGCCGGTTCTTCGCTGGCCGGGTGGGAACTTCGTAAGCGGCTATCACTGGACCGACGGTGTCGGCCCGGTCGAGCAGCGACCCAGACGACTCGACATCGCCTGGCACGCCGAAGAGCCGAACACGTTCGGGACCGACGAGTTCATCGAGTACTGTCGCGCGCTTGGCGCCGAGCCGTACATCTGCCTCAACATGGGCACGGGCACGCTGGATGAGGCCTGCGCCTGGGTCGAATACTGCAACATCACTGGCAATACGTACTGGGCGAACCTGCGCCGCGCGAACGGTCACGCTGAGCCGCACAACGTTCGCTACTGGGGCCTGGGCAACGAGATGTATGGCGAGTGGCAGATTGGTCATCTGACCGCCGATGAGTACGTCGCCACGGCCCGGCGCTGGGCCGATGCCATTCGCCGGACGGATGCCGCCGTCGAGCTCGTCGGTTGCGGCAGAGACGGATGGAGCGACTGGGACCGGAGCGTGATCGACGGCCTGGCGGCATACGTCAACTACCACTCGATCCATATCTACACCGGCTCCGATGACTACTGGAGTAACGTTCTGGCGCCCCACCAGGCGGAACGGGCACTCCGCATTTGCCAGGCGCTCATCGACCGGGCGCGCTACGCGCAGCGCATTGAGCGCGAGATCGCTATCGCCTACGACGAGTGGAATGTCTGGTACCGCGAGCGTGGCGAGCGGTCCGGCCTGGAGGAGCGCTACACGTTGGCCGACGCGCTGGCGGTCGCGACCTATCTCAATATCTTCGTACGCGGCTGCCGCACGGTCCGCATCGCCAATCTTGCTCAGCTGGTGAATGTGATTGCCCCGATCTTCACCAGTCCACGCGGGCTGTTTCTCCAGACCATCTATCACCCGCTCCGCTTGCACGTGGAGCACGTCCAGGAGGTGGCACTGGACCCACTCGTCGTCTGCGACACGGTGACGTACACCGATCCACCACGCGCGCCGCGGCCGCACCGCGTTGCCGACCTCGGGCCGTTCAAGCTGCTCGACGTGGCAGCCACGCGCGATGCGGATGGCCTACGCCTGACGCTGTGCGTCGTCAACCGGTCGCCGGACACCGCCGTCGCCGCGAACATCGGGACTGGACGACCGATCGCCTCCAGCGGTGCCGTCGTGCACCTCGTCGATGGTCCCTCGCCCGAGGCCTCAAACAGCTTCGTCGAGCCCGACTGCGTGGGTGTGCGAACGCAGCCGCTCGCCCTCGAAGGCGTCGGTAATGCGTTTGAGCTGACGTTCCCCGCGCATTCGTTCACCTGTGTCGAGCTGCCGCTCCAGTGAGACGCCGCTAGATTCGGTAGCGCTCGATCGTCTCAGGGTCGGGCTCCACGCCGAGCCCAGGCGAAGCTGGAGCAAGGATGTCCCCGTCGCTGGTCACCCGCAGCGGCTCCGCCAGGTACCACTGGAACAGGTCGGAAGACAGCCCGGGCGGCTCGTGCAGCATTTCGAAGTAGCTCGAGTTGGGTATCGCGCAGGCCAGGTGGAGGTGCGCCGCCAGGCCGAGTCCACCGCCGCCGTGGTGCGGGGCAACCAGCTTGCGGTGCAGCTCGCCCAGGGCGGCGATCTTGCGCAGACCGCTCATCGTCTCGGCGACCATTGATTCAGGCTGGATCACGTCGTAGACGTCCTGCTCGATGAGCCAGCGGAGCTCGTGCAGACCGCGGTTATTTTCGCCGCCGGCGATCAGGATCTCCACCTCCTGGGCCAGCCGCCGCAGGCCGTCGAAGTCGTAGCGGTCCAGCGGCTCCTCGAGCCAGAATACGCCCAGCCGCTGCAACTCGCGCGCCGTCTGCAGCGCGCGCTCGTAACTCCAGACCGGTCCTTCTTCAGGCTGCGGCGTGCCGGGCTGCTGCGCCTGGTTGGCATCGACGAGCAGCACGAACTCGTCGCCCATCGCCTTGCGCACCTGCTCAACCTGGGCGATGTCGGCGGCCATCGTCCAGTCGTGCAGGCGAAGTTTCATTGCCCGCCAGCCCTCGGACCTCCGCGCCGCGGCGTCCGCGGCACGCTGCGAGCCCGACCGTAGCTCGACACAGCTCGCATACCCGGGCACGCGATCGCGGTAACCGCCCCAGAGCCGGTACAGCGGCTGGCCGCATGCCTTGCCGATAATGTCCCACAGGGCGATCTCTACGCCCCAGCAGCCGTTCGCCTGGCGGAACACGCGCGCGTGCTGCTCCAACGCGAAGGGGTCGGCGCCAAGCAGCCGCGGCTTGACCCATGACTCAAGTAGATCTGTCTCGGCATAGCCCGGCGCACCCCAGCCGACGATGCCGGCGTCGGTCGTGAGCTTCACCAGCACCGCATCGCGGCGGGTCCACACGCTGCCCGGCGCCCAGGCTGGTCGCACCGGTTGGGGGAGCTCCGGCCCGCGCAGCCGAACAATCTCGAATTCAGCGATTCGCAAACGAGGCGGCCTCATGCCAAGCCTACACGGTTCCGATGCAGGTAGACCTCAGAGCGGGATTCCATGGCAGATCGATGGCCCGCCTGTTGGGCGACGCCGCTTGAGCTTTTTCTTGCCAGGTCTGTCTCATCACGGTATCGTGCTGAGATATGTCGATAAGAAGTGCGTCTCGCGGCAGCAACCTCTCGCGTGCTGATTGGATGCTGCGGCGCCTGGCGGACTCCGGCGAGCGGATGACCGAGCCGCGCGAAATCGTGGTTCGCGCGCTGAGCGCTGAGACGGGCGTCATCAACCCTGAAGCGCTGTCGTACGACTTGCACCCGCGGGGTGTGGGGCGCGCTACGGTGTACCGAACCCTCGATCTGCTCGAGCGCTACGGCATGTTGACGCGCGTGCACGTGGAGGGTTGCCACGGCTACACGCTGTGTGACGAAGGCCACCACCACCATCTGCTGTGCAGCGCCTGCGGCAGGGTCGTGCCGGTCGACGCGACAGGCGTCGAGGCCGAGATTCTGCGGCTAGCCGAGCAACTCAAGTTTCGGGTCGATACACACACGCTCGAGTTCGCCGGCCTGTGCCAGGCGTGCCAGAAGAAGACCAGGTAGTAGCGCGTTCGCCTCGCCAGCTCGCTGAGCCCGTGCGCTTGCGAGGCCCAAAGATAACGATTGTGATGACATCTGCCCGCGCAGTGCGTCTCGCGCGACAGTGGCGCAGACAGCCGGTCCTGCGACCAGCCCCCACCGCGACAGCCGAGAATTCCTGTTGGACATCCGCCCGCGGAGTGCGTATCGCGCGATCGCAGGCCCAACCACCAATCCTGCGCCCGGCACGCACAGTTGACACGTCGTCTCAAAAGCGCCATGATGTCTCTTATGAGATGGTATCTCGTCGTGCTGCTGGCGACTCTGGCGCTTCCCAGCCCTTCCGTTTCTGCGCAGACCTGCCAGCTCACAGGCGGGTTCGCGCTACTGCAGTCGCAGATCCCGGAGCGGGTCGGCACCTGCCAGGGTGCAGAGGTCGACCGTATCGAGCTTGGCGAAGCGACGCAGCCGACGACCAACGGCCGTCTCGTCTATCACACCCTTGATGGCGTCGTGTCGTTCAGCGATGGCATCCACACCTGGGTGCTCGACCCCAGCGGTCAGGCCCAGGTCCGCGACGTCAACGAGCGCTTTCCGTTCGAGTTCAACGGGGACGGACTGCCAGTTGTTGGCCAGCCAGGTCCGCAGATCAATGGGCCATGTCCCACCGCAGCCGTGCGCGTGCTGGCGGTTGAGAACTTCTACGCCAGCCTGGTCAACCAGATCGGCGGTCAGTGTGTGAGCACGTCGACGATCCTCTCCGACCCTGACGCCGATCCACACGAGTTCCAGCCGTCCGCTAACGACGTACGCTCGTACCATGG
Source organism: Chloroflexota bacterium (assembly GCA_005883405.1). Lineage (GTDB taxonomy): Bacteria > Chloroflexota > UBA6077 > UBA6077 > CF-72 > CF-72. The sequence continues at coordinate 18,873 of VBGG01000268.1, forward strand.
CGCGCAGCTCGTGATCGAAAATGGCCTTGGCTACGACGACTTCAGCGACAAGATCCTGTCCACGTTCCCTCAGGACCAGCAGCCAGCAGTCGTCAACGCTGGTGACTTGGTGGGTCTGCAGGTGGGCGCCAATCCACACGTGTGGTACAGCGCCGGCTATGTCGACCAGATCCGCGCCGCCATCCTGTCCAGGCTCAAGCTACTCAACTCCGGCGCCACTGCCTACTACGATGCGCAGTCCGCGGCGCTCGATCAGGAGTTCTCGACTTACGATAGCCTGATCAACCAGATCAGCTCGCAATATGCCAATACGTCGGTCGGCGCCACAGAATCGATCTTCGTCGACATGGCCTACACGACCGGGCTGAACCTGATTACGCCACCCGAGTTCATGCAGGCTCTGAGCGAAGGGAACGACCCGTCAGCGCGCGACATCGCCACGTTCCAGAACCAGATCCAGAATCACAGCATCAAGCTCCTGGTCTACAACACCCAGACTGTGACGAGCCTGACAGAGCAGCTCAAGACGATGGCCCAGCAGAACAACATTCCCATCGTGGGTGTTTCCGAGACGATGCCGGTGGGCGCCCAGACATTCCAGGGCTGGCAGGCAAGCGAGCTCCAGCTCCTGCTCCAGGCGCTCCAGAAGGCGACGGCGAGTAGTTAGTTGACGGTACGCGCTCTGGAACGTTCGGCCTCGCCCATCGGCGCGCTTACGGATTTTACGCCCGACTCCGCGGTCGTCGCCTTTGAGAATGCGTCCGTCGCTTTCGGCCGACGCACCATCTGGTCGGGTGCGAATTTCGAGTTGAAAGCCGGCGAGTTCGTCGGCTTGATCGGGCCGAATGGAACCGGCAAGACGACCCTGCTGCGAGTTCTGCTGGGTCAGGTGCCTCTCGCGGCGGGCAGCGTGCGGGTGCTGGGCCGTCCGCCTGGACGAGGAAACCCGGCTATCGGATACGTGCCGCAGCGTCGGAGTCTGGCGGCGGACCTGGCGGTACGCGGATACGACCTGGTGCTGCTCGGGTTGGTTGGTTACAAGTGGGGCTTCGGTCCCGCTTCGGCAGCGGAGCGTCGCGCGGTGGACGAGGCGCTCGAGGCCGTCGGCGCCTCAGGCTACGCCGATCAACCGGTTGGCTTGCTTTCGGGCGGCGAGCAGCAGCGCCTCTTGATTGCGCAGGCACTGTTGACGCATCCGAAGCTCCTGCTCCTGGATGAGCCACTCGCCAGTCTCGATCTGAAGAGTCAGCACGAGATCGTCCACCTGGTGGAGGCGATCCGTGTCGATCGGCAGGTGACGGTACTGCTCGTCGCGCACGACCTGAACCCGCTGCTCGAGATGCTCGACGGCATCGTCTTCATCCTCGATGGACGCGTCATCGCCGGCTCCCTGGATGAAGTCGTCACCTCGGCTCTCCTCAGTCAGCTGTACGAGACTCCAGTCCACGTCCACGTCACGTCGGACGGTCACCGTTTCGTGGTGGGAGCGTAGGCTTTTGGACTGTCACCTCAGCCTCACTATACGGGTCCCCGCTGGGGAATTACCTGGCCTTCGGCCGGGTAGCCGCGCGCAAGCCGGCGTCGCCGTGCGTCTTGCCGAACTGAGGCCCGGCACGTTCGCGCCTTGGCGAACAGTCGCATCCCAGACCCGACGAACCTCGAAAGGCGACGCGTGATGCCACACGATCCGTTCTCCGGTCCAACCTGGAATCTGCTCCAGGACCTGCGCGAGATCTTCGCGTATGGCTTCATGCAGAACGCCTTCATGGCCGGAACCATCGTCGCCGTCATGGGCGGAGTTGTCGGCTACTTCGTCGTGCTTCGTCGACTCGCGTTCGCCAGCGAAGCCCTTTCGCATGGTGGTTTCGCGGGCGCGACCGGGGCGGTGCTGATCCACCAGGACGTGTTCCTCGGTCTGCTTGCATTTACCAGCTTCGCCGGCGTTCTGATGGGACTGCTCGGCGACAAGCTGCGCGGCCGAGACGTGGCGATTGGCGCCACGCTGGCATTCTCCCTCGCGCTGGGATCCCTCTTCCTGACCGTATCCACCAAACTTGCCGGCGAAGCGGTCAACATCCTGTTCGGCAACATCCTGGCCATTTCGCCCTCTGACGTGCAATTCGTCATGTTGTTTGCGTCGGTCTGCCTGTTGGCGGTGGGCGTCATGTACCGCCCGCTCTTATTTGCCTCGCTGGATCCCGAGATCGCCGAAGCTCGCGCTCTGCCGGTGCGCGGGCTAGGGGTGGCGTTCATGCTCCTGCTGGGTTTCGCCGTAGCCACGGCGGTGCAAGTCGTCGGCGTGCTGTTGATTTTCGCGCTGCTGATCTTGCCGGCAGCCACCGGCCAGCAGCTCACCGCCCGTCCAGCGTACGCCATCGGATGTGCCGTGCTCATCGGCGTGCTGTGTGTCTGGCTCGGGCTGCTGATCGGCTTCTATCTTCCGTATCCGCCGAGCTTTTTCATCACCACACTCACTTTCGTGAGCTACCTCGCCACTCGTCCGCTCGGTCCCAGCCGCGTCGCCCGCGGACGACGCCTGGCCACCTCCGGGCTGCTCGCGGCCGGTTCGACCGAGTAACGGCGCCTCTTTCAGGTCTGCGCAAGCGCAGCCGCCCCAAGCAGCGTAGCGTCCTCGAACCGCGCCGACGGCCTGCACTCCACCGGCGCAAGCGCAGCGGCCATCCGCGGTCCAAAAACCGCCCACGCGTGGGCAATGCTCCCGCCGACCACGATGCACTCGGGCTTGAACCGAGCAATATGCGGCTCCATGATCCGCCCCAGATGCAGCGCCATCTCTGCGAATGCTCCGAGCGCGGCCGACTCCCCGGAGTCAGCTCTCTCGGCAATCTCGCTCGCGGCCAGCTCGCGACCAGTCGCCCGCGCGTACGACGCCGCGATCGCCCGCCCGCTGACGAAGTCCTCGGCCACGCCATCGAGGTAGGGCAGGCTCCAGATCTCTCCCCCAGTCGGCACCTCCGGACCACCCGTCACAATCCGTCCGTGTGCAACGAAACCCGACCCCAGGCCCGTGCCCAGCGTCCGCCCGATCATCCGCTCACGGCCCCGCGCGGCACCGGCCCACCATTCCCCGAGCGCGAACAGGTCCGCGTCGTTGGCCACAAGAACGGGCGCGCCCTCCAGTTGGGAGTCTCTGAACCATTCCTCCAGCAAGCTGACAACCGGCCGCCCGTACAGGGCTCGGAATTTGTGCTCCATCAGCGAGACTCCGCGCCCGTAATCGAAGGGGGCGGGCACAGCGATGCCGACACCGTCGACGCCGTCCCCCAAAGCGGTGACTGCCTGAAGCGCGGCGCGAGCCCAGGTCTCCAGGATGACCTCACTCGCGGCACCTTCGTCCACGGCGACATGCCTCCGCGTGCCCGCCACGATCTCGCGCTGAGAGCCGTCGACGACCGCCGCCGTCACGTGACTCCCACCGATGTCCAACGCAACAATCCGTGCCCTGCGCATCGCTCTGCTGTCGCGGGAGTGTATCGTTGTCCAGCACCGATAGCAGCATGATCTTCAATTCACCCGAAGCGATCCAACGCCTGACACCCACCAATCCCTTCGGCCGCGGTGCGGACGGTCGGCCGCGGGTCCCGGATGAGCTGCTCGAGCGCATGAAACTGGTCACCAACGACGAGGCCTGGGGTGTCCTGGAGCGGCAACACGGCTACCAGTTTCAATTCGAAGGAAACTGGCTCAACCTGCACCCGGAGCGGGTGCTCGTGGGTAGATCGGTCACTGCCATGTTCGTTCCCATGCGTCCCGATCTGCAGCAGGTCGTCGAGGCCGAAGGCCGTGCCGAGGGCCGCGCGGGCGGGCAGAACACGTGGGTCATCGACACGCTCGTCGAAGGCGACGTGATCGTGGTCGACCTGTTCGGCAAGATCCGCGACGGGACCTACGCCGGCGACAATCTGTCGACCACCATCCGCAGCCGCGCGCGCACCGGCATGGTAGTGCACGGCGGAATCCGCGATCTCGCGCGCATCGACGAGCTTCCCGATTTTGCCGTGTTCGCGCGCGGAGTGGACCCGTCGGCGATCGCCAACGTTACGCTGGTTGGCGTGAACATCCCCATCAGAATCGGCAATGCGACGGTCCTCCCCGGCGACGTGGTGCTCGGGACGTCCGAAGGCGTGACGTTCATTCCACCCCACCTGGTGCAGGAAGTGGTCGAGCGGTCGGAGGACGTCCGTTTGCGCGATGTATTTGGCAAGCAGCGCCTTGCCGAAGGGACCTACACGTCGGGCCAGATCGACGTGTCCACGTGGGCGGCGGAGATCGAGCAGGATTTCCTTCGCTGGCGGGAGGCGCACCCATGATCGAGTTAGCGGAGATGCTGCCACCGACGCCATCGCCCCTGTGGACGCTCGCTCGCCAGATGGGCCTCGATTACGCGGTGGGTGGACTGCCGTTCGACGATCCGCTCAACGGCAGCGACGCGCCGTGGGACTATATGCCGCTCCTCCGCCTGAAGCAGCGCTACGAGAGCTCCGGCTTCAAGCTGGCCGTGATCGAGGCGCGGCCGCCGTACAACCTAGTCAAGCGCGGCCTGCCCGGTCGGGACGGGGAGATCGATGCCATCTGCACGCTGATGGAGAACATGGGCCGCCTGGGCATTCCGGTGTGGTGCTACGAGTGGATGACGGACTTCAACTGGCTGCGCACCAACGCCAACACCCCGTCTCGCGGCGGTTCGATCGTGACGAGCTTCGATGCCGCGCTGCTGCGCGATGCGCCACCCACTGAGCTGGGGCCCATCTCCGAGGAGGCGCTGTGGGAGAACCTCGAGTACTTCCTCCGCCGTGTGGTGCCCGTGGCGGAGCGTGCCAACGTGAAGCTGGCCATGCATCCCGACGATCCACCGCTGTCGCCGATCCGTGGCGTCGGGCGGATCATGCGCAGCATTGACAACTACCAGCGCCTGCTGGACCTGGTACCGAGTCCGGTGAACGGGATCACCCTGTGCCAGGGGAACTTCACGCTGATGACCGACGACCTGCCAGCCGCGATCCGCCAGTTCGGCCGCCAGAACAAGATCTTCTTCGTCCATTTCCGAGACGTGCGCGGCACGCCCGAGAAGTTCGAGGAGACCTGGCACGACGCCGGGAAAACCGACCTGCTGGCCTGCATGCGTGCCTACAAAGAGGTGGGCTTCGAAGGCGTGCTGCGCCCCGACCACGTCCCCACCGTGGAAGGCGACAGCAACGACCGCCCCGGCTACTCCGCCTTCGGTCGCCTCTACGCCATCGGCTACATCCGCGGCCTCCGCCACGCCGTCTACCGCGAGGAAACGTGATGCCCGCACGCCTGCGCTGGGGCATCCTGAGCACCGCGCGCATCGCGCAAACGTTGTTCGTTCCCGGCGTGCGCGCCGGCGCCGAGACGGAGGTCCTCGCCGTCGGCAGCCGCTCAATCGAAGCCGCGCGCGCATTCGCCCGGGAACTGCAGATCCCACGCGCCTACGGCTCCTACGACGCCCTGCTGGAGAACGAAGACGTCGACGCGGTCTACGTCGCGCTCCCCAACAGCCTGCACGCCGAGTGGACGATCCGCGCGGCGAACGCAGGCAAACACGTGCTGTGCGAAAAGCCGTTAGCCCGAACTGCCGCGGATGCCGAACGCATGGCCGCTGCGTGCCGCGCAGCCGGCGTACTGCTGATGGAAGCCTTCATGTGGCGCCACCACCCCCAGCACGCCCGCGTGCGCGAGCTATTGAACGACGGTGCGATCGGCGAGCCAAGCTTCGTGCGCGCCTCGTTCGGCTACGTCATCAATCCCGCCCGCGAAGCCGGTGGTCTGAACGTCAGGTTGGACGAGGCCCTGGAGGGCGGCTCGTTGATGGACGTAGGCTGCTACAGCGTGAACGTATCGCGCTGGGTCTTCGGCTCCGAGCCAGTAGCGGTGGCCGCCCAGCAGCGCATCGATCCGAAGTACGGTGTGGAGGTCAGCTTCGGCGGAGTCCTGCGTTTCCCCGAGGGCCAGCTGGCGATGATCGACAGTAGCTTCGTCCATACCCCCGTAAACCGCTACGAGATCGCTGGACCCGAAGGCCGCATCGTCGTCGAGCCCGCCTTTCGCCCCGACGATTCTCCCGCCCACATCGAAATCTACCGCGGCTCCAACCACTCGGTCGAAACCATCCCCCCATCAAACCAATTCGCCAACGAAGCCGACCACTTCGCCCGCAGCATCCGCGCCGGCACCCTCCTCCCACCTGCCGAAAACGGCGTAGCCCAGGCCAGAATCCTCGAATTCCTCTACTCCGCCGCGCGGACCTCAACACCCGCCCTTTAGTTGACGAGCGACGCCAGGAAACCTACAGCCCCGACATGTCCCGTTGGTGGCGCAAGTTGTGGGAGTAAAGCTGGCAATGCGCGCGAGGATAACACGCATCGCCAACTCGCCTGGGATCTGATTCGTGCCGCATCTCCGCAGTGCGTGATCCTGCAATGCTGCTCACAACCCTCTCCGTTGCCGGTGGAGCAGCCGCCATGCTGCTGGCGGTCCTCTGGTCCGTGCAGCGCCGCCTGATCTACTTCCCCCTTGCGAAGAACGTTCCACCCGCCGCCAGCGTGCTGCCTGGAGCCGAAGACGTCACGTTCGACACCGCGGGCGGATTGCGGCTAGGCGGCTGGTTCATCCGCGCTCCTGCGAGTCGTGACCTGGCAGCGGTTGCCGTGGTGTTCAACGGCAATGCCGGCGACCGGTCATTCAGGGGACTACGGCGGCTATGGAGGCAATCCAGGTAGTCCATCCGAGCATGGCCTGATCGCGGATGCGCGTGCCGCTCGCGCGTACGTCGCCTCGCGCGACGATGTGGACCCTGCCAGGATCGTCTACTTCGGTGAGTCACTGGGCTCGGCCGTGGCCGTCGCCCTGTCACTGGAGCACCCTCCCGCGGCCCTGGTCCTCCGCTCACCATTTACATCGCTCACAGACGTGGGCCACCTGCACTACGCGTTTCTGCCCGTGCGCCAACTACAGCGAGATCGCTTTGACGCCATCGACCAGATCCCCCGCCTCACCTGCCCGGTCCTGGTCATCGCCGGCGACAACGATACGATCGTCCCTCCCGAGCAGAGTCGTCGGATGTTCGAAGCCGCAAGCGGACCCAAACGCTTCGTCCTGATTCCCGGCGCCGACCACAACGATTTCGCGTTACTGGCCGGTCAGCAGCTCATGACGGAGGTTAGCCAGTTCTTGAACGAGAGGGTGCGGATTCGATAACCGGCGCGAGTGGCCCGTGTCGCCGAGTGCTGCCATCGCATGTGACGCGGAATTCGTCGCACTGACTGGCCAGTTGACCAGGTAAGAGACTCCCCAACTGCTGGGCGTCGCCTGGGGCGATGGTAGGGCATGCTGTCCAACGGCAAACCAGGTGACCACGGCCCCGGTCGCGGGGAGCGCTGGGCCGTGGTCGCCTGGAAGCTAGCCCACGCGCCGAGTCTCGCGTAGACCGATTACAGCTGGCCTGGGCGCCGTCGCTCGGACGGCCCACAACAGCTCTGTCGCGCAACGGCGCATCACTGGCGGGTCTCCGGTTGCGGCGCCAGTCGCCACCGCTCCGGCGGCGGCTTGATTCGTCAGCAGATCGAACTGCTCATCAAAAGAGGAGATGGACAATGGCTAAAACCAAACACGTTCGACTTGGATTGAGTGTCGCGGTGGCTCTGTTGATGGGACTTCTGGTCGCCCTGCCCGTTTCGGCGGCTGGGCGCTCGCTGGAGGTCCAGGCCTTCAACTTCGGCTTCGAGGGCATACCAACGCGACTGGCCGCGGGTACCTACGCTGTATCGTTCGCCAACGATAACGACATCTACTCTCATGAGCTGTTGGCCGCGAAGCTGGCTCCGGGCCACGAGAACGTCACTCGTGATGAGGCCATCACTTGCGTCGACAATGTCGTCTTCAAGAACAATTTCGACTGCTTCGCCGGAGCGCAGTTTGTCACGATCGCCAGTCCCGACACGGTAGCACAGGGGTCGTTGACCCTTGAGCCGGGCAAGTATCTGTACCTGTGCGGCATCCCGGACCGCAACGGCCACCCGCACTACCAGCTTGGAATGCTGCGCTTCCTCAGCGTCAGCTAGCCTCAAGATCCCCGGGCGTCGCTTGCCCACCGACGCCCGGGGATCAGTTTGCGCCCGAGCGTGTCGCGGCGCGGCCATTGGAAGCGGCCCGTGCGGCGCGAGCATCATCGAGTTGGAAGTTCCGCGTATCCGCCGTGGCCTACGAGACGCATTCGACTCTTCACAGGCCGGTGCACTCGCGACCCTGAGCCATCACAACTGGCGCAGTCAGTTTGCTACCGTACAGCCGAGCATGCAGGCGGCGGCGAGCTTCTACGAGCCGCTCGATGTGAGCGGTCATTACCGGGCGACGGCCGCAACCGCGGGGCCGTGGGACCTTGGAGCCCAACACGGCGGACCACCGGCGGCCTTGCTGGCGACGGTGATGGAAGCCCGCGAGCCAGTTGCCGGCTTTCGTCTGGCGCGAATCACCGTCGAGCTGCTCGGTCCGGTGCCAGTGCGCGACGTGGTGGTGCGGGCGGGCGTGGTTCGCCCCGGTCGGCGCGTTCGCCTGGTGGAGGCCACGATGGAGGCAGACGGCCGACCGGTGGCGCTCGGACGCGCCTGGCAGATCGCGAGCCAACCGGATCTCATGCCGGCTGTGCCGTCGTCACCGCCGCCTGAGCGCCCGGCGCCGCGGCCGGTGCGATTCTTCACCGGCAGCCCAGCGATCGAGGGCTATGGAGCCGCTATCGAGTGGCGGTTCGTCACCGGCGGTTTCGATGTGCTCGGCGCGGCGCAGGTCTGGGCGCGCGTGCGGATCCCCCTGGTGGCTGACCAGCCGCTGACTGGACTCCAGCGTCTGTTGATCGTGGCGGACTCGGCCAATGGCATCAGTGGCGTGCTGCCGTTCGACGAGTGGCTGTTCGTGCCGACTGCGCTGACAGTAACCGTCCATCGCCATCCGCGTGGCGAGTGGATCTTCATGGGGGCTGAAACGCGCCTGTCGAACGACGGGATTGGCTCCTGCCATGCCGAGTTGGCCGACGAGGACGGCCAGGTCGGCACCGCCAGCCAGCCGCTGGTGATCACGCGTCGATCTCCTGCATGATCACGATTCCGCATCCCGCCCCGCCATACGCGTCACCGATCCGGATGCTGCTGCAACCAGGTCAAAGAACTTCCGTTTGCGCTCGGTATTGATCCGCCAGTCGACAGGCACAAGCTGATAACCATTGAGGTAGTCACCCCGAGCCGCAGCCCCTCCTGCGCCGGCGCCTGGATCGAAGTAGCCCCACGACGCATGGCGACTGAGCGCAGCCACGAGGTTGTTCCACGGCCGATCGAAGTCGAAGTGGTCGTCCTCGTTGAACACGATGGGCTGGCCGTAGTAGCCGGGCACGCGTCGAGTGCGCTCGACCTGCTCGGCGATGAGGTCCGGCTGATTGGTTCCGTTGCCATGGAGCAGCAAGAAGTCAGCAGCCCTCGCGACGTTTTCGTCCGGCACCCGGCCGCCGCCACGATAGCTCGTGCTCACCAGGAGCTTCCCGTCTGAACCTGTGCGATTCTTGATGCGCACGATCAACTCGTGGACGCGCTGGGGCTGGAGAATCGGGTGTTCGTAGCGCGTATCGCATTCGTTGTTCACCTCGACCAGGACGTTTGTCCATCTGCCGGTGAGCAGGAACTCCGTCGCCTGGTCCACCGCGTGCAGGACCGCGGCCTCGTCTCGCAATCGTTCATCCTGGCCCTGGTAGAAGTAGCCGACAATCACGACCATACCGTATGCCTCGGCCGCATCGATCACCCGCCGCAGCCGATCAGCGTATTCCGGGCGAAAGGATCCGTCGGCTGCGAAAGCGGAGTTCTCCCACGGCTGCTCGCGCGAGTACCCCTCCGGACTGCCGCCCTGGCAGTTCACCGTAACCGCCAGCAGCCCATGCCGACGGTACACCGGCAACATGGCCATAAACTCCCGCACGTTCCGCTCCGCATCCCAGCGACCCGTATCCGGATACACCCACCGCCCCCGCGTGTCGGGGTTCAGGTCGTCAAAGGTCGCCTGCACCATCCGCGCATTGAGCAGCAAACCTTCAACTCGGTGCCGCGCCCAGGTCCGCCCCGCGTACGTCGGCTGACCATTGATCCAGAAGTCCTCGCCGTGGATCTCGACGACGGTCTGACCTGGCATCCACTTACCAGCGTACACCTGGCGCGCCGAATCAAACCATGCCGTGGACCGGCGGTTCGAGCTTTGTGGTCGGCACGCCTCCGCGCGTTAGATCAGTACCGCTCGCGGACTGAACTTCAGCCACGCGGCGTCACCGGTAAGCACGCTGCCTACGCCGAGACTGTCACCAGTCGCCAGCACAAAAGCGTCCGGCAGTCGCAGAGATGGTGTCCGCGCGCGGAGCGAGGCCGCATGCCGCGCAATGTCTGGAGTGAGCGGAATGATTTGCATCGCGAAGTCTGCGATGAACTGCTCAAGCGAAGCCACTTCCTGCGGTCCGTGGCGCATCGGACCGATCAGGACTTCCGCATACACGCTGGCGGGGAGCACGAAAGCGTCGGATACGTGTGCGCGAAAGGCTGTGACAGCGCGCGCGTGCAGCGCATCCGCCGGATCACGAAACGCAATGATCACGCTCGCGTCAAGGACGACTAACGCCACTCGTCGCGCAGTTGGTCGAGATAGCCCGGCGGATACACACCCGGCGCTTTGCCAGCGTGCCGCTCGATCAGATCCACTGCGCGGACTAGCACGATCCGCCCCGCGCCAGCAGCCTCCACCCTCAGTTCGTCACCCGGCTTGAGCCCGGCCTGGCGAAGCGCCTCCATGGGCAGGGGCGCCTGGTTCTTGCGACTGATGCGCGTGTGCCCGCGTCGTCGATGCTTTACATCTTCCACATAAGTAAAGCTAAAGCTTTTAGCTCTGACCAGTCAAGTCAGCGCGGCTTCGCAAACTCGGCTCACTGGCCACAGCGAGGTGCACGTCACCTTCGCCGCGGCAGCGCATCCGCAGGTTAGTCCGTCGTGCAATCAGCGAGCGTCGTTGAACAGCGCCGGCTGGCTCGATCCGAGAGGGTTCCAGACGTAACGC
>VBGG01000269.1:0-7930 GCA_005883405.1 Chloroflexota bacterium
ACAAGGTTGAAGACTTCTTCAACCAGTACCTGGCGTAGCGGAGACGGCCTGACCTCCCGGACCACGCAGTTCGTGATGCCGAACACCGACACAGCTTGGCCTTTGGCCCTTCCCCGATCTGCTAGGATCACGGGCTGGGGAAGCCAGACACTCGCAAAGCGCACGCCAAGCTGAGGAGGAGTTGCGATGACGCACGCTACTCAGGAAGCTTCCGCCAAGCCGGCGGCTCGGACCCCTGTCGGCACGATTCACATCGTTGACCCACACCCGCTCAACTGGCTCTACGTCACGGGGAACACGATGGAGGAGCCAGTCCGCACTGATGCACGGGGGCATCTCGTTGGCGCTGCGATGGTGGCCTCGCGATGGGTCAACGACACGACTCTCGACGCGGTGGAAGGCGCCGCACCCGCCGGGCACCTCCCTCAACTTTCACCCGGCCACTCGGCTGGAGCTTCTGGACGACTACACCCTGCGGCTGCACTTCCCGGAGCCAGATGGCCTGGTTCTCGGCAAGTTTCGCGGCTTCCATATCCCAAGTAGCCGCTTCTGGGATGAGCTCGGCTGGGGTTACCGGAAGCGGGGTACTGGCGAAGGCCACTGGTGAATCATTGACGCTCCGGGCCCGTGGGGCACCGGACCATTCGTGCTCTCTGAAGGCTACTCGTCGCTCTCCAACGAGATCGCGCTCATCAGCGCCAATCCCTTCACCTGCATCTGGCTCGACACCGCGCAGGACCGCACGCCGCGGGTGGTGCTGACGGCCAACCCCGACCACTGGAACACCGAACGCGGCCCCCGCCTGGAGAAGGTCGTGTTTCGCAATGATGTATCGCCGCGGGAGGCGCTGCGCCTCGTGTGCGACACGCAGGGCGAGGTGGATATCGTGACCGAGGTTTCGCCAGCCGACGCCGAGCGCGTCAAGACCTCGCAGCACGCTCGCCTGGTCAGTACGGACGCAATGCGTGTGGTGGTCGGCATCATCAACCGTGATGCGGTGCCCTTCGGCGACAAGCGCGCCCGGCAGGCGCTGAACCTGGCGGTCGATCGCGACAAGCTCATCCGGGAGGGGTTCAAGGACTACGCCTACCCGACGGTGGGGCTCACGCCGCCCTACAGCGCGGGCTATTGCAAGAACCGCGGGCCATACCCGCACGATCCAGGCGAGGCGAGGAGGCTGTTCGAGCAAGTGGGCTACCCGAGCGGGCGCGCTCTGAAACTGGCGGTGTTGCCGGGTCTGGAAGGCGTTGCCAACTTGCTGGCGGACGATCTCAGAGTCGGTCTGGGCATCCAGGTGAATGTGATCGCTATTCCGGCGGAGAACCTGCTCGCAGCTCAGCACGCGTTCGTCGAAAAAGTCCTACCGTTGACCTTCGACGTGCTCCTGTTCTCCTGGTTCGACCTGACAGCGGACGCGCCGGCTAGTTTCCTGCACAGTTGGCTCTACCATTCGCTGGGTCCGTTTCGTGCCGGGCCGCCGATCGAGGCATTCGAGCGGCTGATGGCGAAGTATGTGCGGCAGACGGATCCGCAGAAGCGCAACGCGCTGGACGAGGAGATGGAGCGGCTTGCGTATGACCAGGCGCTGTCCATCTTTCTTTGCGCGCCTCAAGCGCTGTACGCGGTCAACCAGCATGTGCGGTTTGTCGGGCACGCCGCGACCTTCGAAGTGGCCGACACGGAGGTAGACGAGGAGCACTGGTCGCGGGGCGCAGCCGCGACGCCGCAGAGCTGAAAGACGGCGAAAGGGCGGGCGTCAAGATGGGGGACAGGTATGGTGTTGCCATCCTCGGCGCGGGCTGGGTGGCTGGCGAATACGTCAAAGCTTTCAGGGACCACCCCAAGACTGAGTTGATCGGCATCTACAACCGCACACCGGGTAAGGCGACACGCCTGCTCCAGGCACACGGCGTCTCAGCCCGCGAGTACGAGTCGGCGGATCAACTCTTCGACGACGACCGGGTGCAGATCATTGCCTCGTGCACCTCGCCCGACGTGCGTCCCGAGCACATCACACGGGCAGCCCGGACTGGTCGGCACGTGGTGATCGAAAAACCGATCGCGCTCACGTGGGAGGGCGTCAAGGCCATCTACCGCGCAGTCACTGAAAGCAATGTCAAGAGCGTGACCTCTTTCGTGCTGCGCTGGAATCCACAGTTCGAGACCATCAAGCAGCTCATCGCCGACGGCGTGGTTGGCGACCTCCTGTACGCCGAGGCCGACTACTGGCACCCGGTGAAGCGTGAATATCCCAGCTACCCGTGGACGCTCACCAGAGAGCTGGGCGGTAGCGCCTTCGTCGCCGGCGGGTGCCACGCCGCGGACGCGCTCCGCTACTTTGCTGGCGAGGTGAGTGAAGTTGCGGCGTTCTCGACAGGTCCCAGACGGGAAATGGGCTATCAGTATGACCCGGTGGTCGTCGCTTCCCTCAAATTCGAAAACGGTGCGGTCGGCAAGTTGTCTTCGCTCGTCGACGGCGAGACTCCGTACGTCTTCAATGTGCGCCTGTTTGGCAAAACTGGCACCATCCAGAATAATCGGGTCTATTCGAGAAAACACTATCCAGGCGCGCTGAACTACTGGACGTTTCCGACCATCGAGCCCGACAACGGCGACGTCAGCCATCACCCGTTCCCACCCGAGATCGCTCATTTCATTGACTGCATCGACGACGACGTCGAGTCGCATGCGTCAATCCGCGACACGTATCGCTCGATGGCAATCTGCTTCGCCATCGATGAGTTGGCCGCCAGAGGGGGCGCGCCCGTCAAAGTCGACTACCAGGTCGCTCAGCCAGGCGGTGCGCTCGTCGGCGCGTCCGCGCGCGCTTGAGTTCTCGGGGAGACAGACGAGTGGCCACGGCGGCGTTCCACACGGGTGCGTTTTCGCGATGGGCGGCGTGGTAGCAGTCGCGCAGGATCACCAGCTCAGAGCCGGGCACCTGCTGATGCCATTCATGCATCAGCTCGAGCGTCTTCTGTGGCTCGTTGGCGCCGGCCAGGAACAGCGACGGAACCTCCAGCGCATGCAGCTCGGGGTAGCGCGGCCGCTGGTCCCAGTTGAGCAGGGCGCGATGCATCTTGCGGATGCTCTCGGGATCGCGGCCCAGACCCGTGCCGATCGAAGCCATCAGGGCGCCGATCGGCGACTGGGCGAACGTGGGATTGGTGGTCGGCGGCCCTTCGGACTCCCAGGCGAAGGAGCGCGGTTGTGCTCCAAGCGTCGGCTGCGCACCCTGCATGAGCTGCTCGACCCAGGCACGCGCCAGGTCCCACAAGTACGGGCCGGTGTGGCCTACCACCATGGCCAGCAGCCGATCGGGGTAATCGACGGCGAACTGGGCAGTGACCATGCCGCCGAGTGAGCTGCCTCCAACGATGGCCTTGTCGATGCCCAGTGCGTCCATGAGCGCGCGCAGGTCACGGGCAAAATCGGCGACGCTCCACTCGCCCGCGGGGCTCGCCGACCGTCCGGTTCCGCGCCGGTCGAAGGTGATAAAGCGATAGGACTGCGAAAACACGGGCGCCTGAAAGAACAGCCAGGGCGTGTGGTCGTGCCCTTGCAGGATCAGCGGCGTGCCTTCGCCGAGCGACTCGCAAAACAACTCGACGCCGTCAGCGTCGATGCGGGGCATCGGTGGTATTAGCCCTGTCGGTGGGCTGGCCTACCCGCCTTCGGGCACCAGCTCGAAGACGGCCTGCTCGGCGGGGGTGAGTGGCTGGGCGCCGGTCGACGATGGACGCGCCGCGTCGTATTTGCGCTTGACCGGCGCGTGCATCGCCCGTGCCTCATCGGGATCGGTCACGTGCCGAGCGTGGACGGGTACGTCCCGACTATCGATGTGCAGGATGGCACGACCATTGGCCAGCAGGTTCTTCGGCCAGTCTCGGGTCAGACCCAGGCCCGAGCGGACGTACAGACGACCGTCCAGTGCGGTGATCCAGATGATGCGCCGCGATGGCTTGCCGGACGTGCGTCCGAACGTCGTCAGCTCGACTTCCTTGGTTCGCGCGGCGGCCTCGTAGAGGGACGGATCCAACACCCGGCAGATTGTAGTCGCCGCTGACGATCGGGACGCGGGCGGCTCCGCCCGCCAGGTGCACGACAGTCCCGACGCCGCTGCACCGCAATCTGATCTGAAATGATGTCGTCGCACTGCCGACCCGATTTTCCTCCCAGATAGTGGTCGCCTATTTCGGCGATTTGGCAGCTTGTTACAGTGTTCACCATTGTTCGATTCGTTTGAAACCGTCGACTGGGACACCGCGTGCGAGTTCTGCCTGGCTCCGCGTGCGATCCGGCTGGCTTATTTTCGTGGCAGGAATCCGTCACAGGAAGCTGGCGCGCGTGTAGCTCGCTCCCTGGAGGCTGTCAGAGCACTGCGCTTCGGACAACTCTTCTCGAGCTGATCTCACCGGCCGGCTTCATCCAGCAGCACTACCACCTCGACATGGACTTTTCCAGCATTGCGCGACTCAGCGCAGCCTACGGCTTGAGGGTGTGAACCAATCCGGAACACTCCAGCCTGACGTGCGGCGAGGCGGTCACGCGGCTGACGTTGGCTGCCGATAGTTGCTAGAGGTCAGAGCCAATGTCACAGTTCGAGATCGTTTTACTTATCCTGGCCAGCACAGTGTGTCTGCTGGCGATCGCGCAGCGGGTAAGGGCGGGTCGGGGCCGGCGCGCGATATCGCTCGGAACCATGCAGGAACTGAGCGCACATCGGGTGGCACGTCGCACGTTGCGGCTTACGCAGAGTGGGGGTCAACGACACATCATCCTGGACGGCGTTGAGGTTCGCGACTCAAAAGCAATCATCGATCCAGGGCTCCGCGCGGCGTTAGCGCAAGGAGAAGAGGCGCTCGCGGAAGTTGAGCGGACGCTGAAGGTGCGGCAGAAGCGCACGTTCGTGATCAACGGCCACAGTTATCAGGATCTCGCCGACATTCCTGACCCGCACATGAGGAAGTTGGCGGAGGACGCACTCCACAAGTCCTGAACGGATGGCGTCGGCGCACCAGCTTACCGCCACGATCAAGCAGCCCATTGTGCAGGCCTCCGTCAACCCGGGGCCGCGGGCCAATGTGCCAGCACCATCGGTCATCCGACCAGCCGAGCTCACCGGATAGCGCCGCGGCGGCCGATCAAAACGGCTCATCGCCCACTCGGGTATCATGACGGCCGCCGGACCATCTGAATCGGAGGAGCGTGGGACATGCCTCTGTACATGTACGAAGGCGCGTATACCCCAGAGTCGCTCGCGGCGCAGATCAGAGAGCCGCGCGACCGCATCGAAGTCGTCAAGCCTGCATTTGATGCGATCGGAGCCAAGATCCTGGCGGCTGGCTATCCCTTCGGCCAGTATGACGTGATCGTCGTATATGAAGCGCCGAATGACACTGCCGCGGCCTCGCTTGCGTTAGCCGTTGCGGCTGGCGGGGCGGTCAAGGCGGCCAAGACGACAAAATTGCTCAGCGGCCAGGAGTGGATTGCGTCGCTGACGGGTGCGCAGAAAGTAGCTCCGCAGTACCGGCCGGCGCGTTAGCCGCGCAGAAGCCCGACCCTCGCACGCGATTCGCGCGAGAACGCGACGCCAGGCTTCGACCAGGATCGTGTCCAGCGGCTGCTGCAGGCCTTTCGGACAGACGCTCTGACGCGTCCACGGGCAGGCTGCTGTAGCTGTTCAGGTCGGTGATGGCGGCCGTCGCCTGGCGTCGGTCATCGTCGGTGGAGTTGGTTACTCCATGCGATCTTCGATTTCCCAAGCGTGGTCTAGCACGTGCCAGGCCTCGCGGCGCACGAAGTAGCGGCCGGTCCAGCGCTTGCCGCCGCGCGGACCCTCCTCTGGCACCTCGCCGCGCGCTGAGGCGGCGAGCGCCTCGAGCATCGCCTTGCGGCTGAGCCTGGCGTCCTTCTCGGCTTGCTTGTCGCGCTTGTACTCCAGTCGGCGGAGATAGCCGCCTTCGCCATCGAGCACGTGCTGGACGATGTCGTCGAGCTTGCGGCCACCACCGCGCGCTCCTTTGCGCAGCTCCTTGCCGTGCGCGGTCCTGGCGGCGCGATCCAGCGCTTGCCAGCACGCCTCGAGGATTCTGATCAGCTGCTCCTGGTCCTGTTGGTCCAGTGGCTTGCTGTCGTACGTCGGCGCGTTGCCGCTGAGCGAGCCCATATCCGTTGATGCGTCGCCTTGCAACCGCTCGCGGATCTCGAGTTGCTCGATAGCTGTGGGCGCCTCGAAGCCGAGCCCCTTGACGACCATGGCATACCGCGGCGCATAGTCGAACAAGGCCTGGTCGATGCGTTCAATCCTACTCGCCGCCCCGCGGCGGAGACGGCGGCGGCGAAGAGGTTGGGGGTGGGCTCGAGTTGCCGTCGCGGCAATCGCGGCACAGGCCTCCCTGCAGCACGCGCACGTTGCGGCACTTACGGCATATGCCCATCTGCGGTTTGTTCCGCTTGACCACGGTCAGCCTGCCCCCTCGGCTGTAGGGTACGGCGTCAGGCTCCGCCAGCCGAGCGTGAACCCGCTGCTGTGTGCGCCGGACGTGGCAGGAAAATCCAGCACTCTCTGGGCAAGTCGAGCAGCCAGCCGTCCGTCGACAATGAGCACGGGCATGTTGTTGCGGCGAATGATCGAGTCTCCCGAATGCGGGACATCGATCGTCATGGCCAGGCCGCCAGCCTGGTTGAGGCGCAGCCGCACGCCCTGCTGCGGTCGCGCAAAGTGGTCGGTCAGGAGCCGTCGAAGCTCCGTACTTGCCCGTTCTGTGAGTTGAACCATCAATTGCCGTCCCTTCGGAGAGTGCCGCCGCAACTGTACTCCGACGGCTCCGCTGACATCGGCGGATCGTGCGCGACGCCCATCTCGGCGTCAGGGCCCGGGCGCAGCCGGGCGTGGGCGTACGCACTTCGCAGAAGTGCCACCTCCGCCACGATCAGTTGCTTCGGGAGCGTCGCGGGCCGGAATGTAGAGCTCGGCTCGCCCCAGCGCGGTGAACCAGAAGCAGAACGGTATCAGCGTTGTGAGCACACCGATGGCGGCATAAACCAGCGCCACCTGATGCGTCCACTCGATCACCAGACCACCAATGAACGCGCCAACCGGAATCGCTGACCAGGCAAGCACCATGGCTACGCTGATGACGCGACCCAGCATGTGGTTAGGCACGATCGCCTGGCGCAGGCTGCCGGTGTTGATGTTGAAGAGGATGCCGAGGCCACTGATAACAGCCCACAACGGAAGTGCGATCCAATAGGACGGCACGGCGGCAAATACGACCGTCAGCACTCCACTGAGCATCAACGCCCCGAGCGCGACGGTGCTGAAGCGCCAGCGGCGCCGCAAAGCTCCGGCGGACAACGACAGCACCACGACGCCCAGGCTGTCGGCAGCGAACAACAGGCCGATTTGCGTATCGCTGGCTTGCAAGCGCTCTTTTCCATACAACACCAGTTGGGCGCCGGCCGTAGCCCCCACCAGGTTGACCAGCGCCATCATGGCCGAAATGTTGCGCAGCACCGGATGACTCAGGACGTAGCGCAGGCCTTCGACAATGTCCTGCCGAATGCTTTTCTTCTCACCCTGCTCGGCAACGTTGAAGCCGATGCGGATGATGCCAAGTGAGGCGGCGGAGAACAGGAACGACGCCGCGTCCACCAGCAGCAGCAGCGGAATCGAGACAAACGCGACCAGAGTGCCGGCCAGCAGTGGGCCGATCACGGCCGCCGCGGAGTAACTCGCCTGGATCCGCCCGTTGGCGCTCACAATTGCTTCGGCGCTGTCGCTTGGCACCAGACTG
This sequence comes from Chloroflexota bacterium, assembly GCA_005883405.1. GTDB lineage: Bacteria > Chloroflexota > UBA6077 > UBA6077 > CF-72 > CF-72. The sequence continues at coordinate 7,800 of VBGG01000269.1, forward strand.
GGAATGGCCGCGAATTCGGCCGAGTTGAAGCAGATCGACAGGGTTGTGCCCAGAAATGTAGCCACATAGATCCATTCGACGGTCAATCGATCCATGCTCGCCAGCAACGGAATCGACGCGATCACCGCTGC
>VBGG01000269.1:8122-10762 GCA_005883405.1 Chloroflexota bacterium
GAAATCGTTTGGCCGACCCAGAACTTCCAGAACTCGCCGCTCAGTCGCGCCGCAGAGTCAGACATTGGGTTTCGCAGCATGCTAGCGCGCAGGTTCAGGATGCCCCCACTGCGACAGCGCCATGAGGACCAGGCGTTGTTGGAACCGGCGACGGACCGGAGGAAGGCCGCACCGCTAGCAACGACGTCTCCTCTCAGGCCGGCACCGCCCGGTGGCGCAGTCAAGCTGGGCGCTGACGAGGCAGGGTTCGATTGCTCGAGGTTGACGCGGTGCCGAAGGCGCATTAGCGTAAGCGTCATCGATCCTGGGCGTGCGGAGTGCGCAGGGAAACTCACGCGCGTAAACAACCGGGTCGCACGGGAGGCTTGCATGGGTGTAATGCCTGGAGCCGGCGCCTTCTTCTTCGAAGGCAGCGACGTCGGCTGTTTGCTGATCCATGGTTTCACCGGCACGCCGCAGAACATCTGCCCGCTGGGCGACTTCCTCGCTCGTCGCGGCCTGACCGTCCTCGCTCCGCGGCTGGCGCACGAAGCCACACTCGACTTCGACCTGGAGCGTATCGGGCTCGAGTGGCTGGCCTTCGTGCGCCAGCACAGTCGCATCCTCGCGCCCGCCTGAGCCGCCAACCACGCCCCGCTGGCCACCGGGAGATCTGTATGCCAATCCAACTGCCATCGCTCGAAGAGCTCGAGCGTATTGCCGACCACTACGGCTTCAACATCCCGTCCGACCGGATGGCGACTTTTCGTGGCCTCATCGGCCATACACTCGGCTCGTACGCTCGGCTGGATGAGCTGGTCGAGCCAAGCCTCACCGTAAAGTATCCACGCCAGCCCGGTTTTCGGCCGCCGTCCGAGGACAACCTGCTGGGCGCCTGGTACTGGAAGACCGATATCCACGGCGCTGCCGGCGGGCCGCTCGCGGGCAAAACAGTCGCCATCAAGGACAACGTCTGCGTGGCCGGCGTGCCGATGATGAACGGTACGTCTGTGCTCGAGGGGTATGTGCCCGACGTGGACGCCACCATCGTGACCCGCATTCTCGACGCTGGCGGAACGATTCGCGGCAAGGCCGTGTGCGAAAGTCTCTGCTTTTCAGGCGGCAGCCACACCAGCGACACTGGCCCCGTTCGGAATCCCTACGATCCGACACGCACCACCGGCGGATCCTCCAGCGGTAGCGCGGCGCTGGTCGCGGCCGGGGAGGTGGACCTGGCTATTGGCGGAGACCAGGGCGGCTCCATTCGCATCCCAAGCTGCTGGTGCGGAGTGTACGGCCTCAAGCCGACCTACGGGCTGGTGCCCTACACGGGGGTCTTCCCGATCGAGCTCACGCTGGATCACACGGGACCCATCGCCCGCTCCGCAGCAGATACCGCGTTGTTGCTCGAGAGTATCGCCGGGCCGGATGGGCTCGATCCTCGGCAGTCGTCCGGGCTCCGCCCTGATCGCTACACACAGGCGCTTACGGGTGAGGTACGTGGACTGCGGATCGGCGTCGTCCAGGAGGGTTTCGCCTGGGGCAGCCTGTCCGAAGAAGACGTGGACGACGCGGTGCGTGACGCGGCCCATGCGTTCGAACGGTTGGGTTGCGCCGTGCGCAATGTATCCGTTCCCTGGCACCGCGATGGCATGCACGTTTGGAACGCCATCGCCCTGGAAGGAGCGACCGCCCTGATGGTGGCCGGCAATAGCATGGGCACCAACTGGAAGGGCCATTACACGACCAGTCTCCTCGACGTCTACGCTCGCGGCCGCCTCAGTCGGGCGCAGGACCTTTCGGAGACGGTCAAGCTGACGGTCCTGCTGGGCCAGTATCTGCAGGATGCCTACCATGGCCGCTACTACGCACGTGGGCAGAACCTGGCACGGGCGCTGGGGGCCGCCTACGATGCTGCTCTACGTGATGTGGATCTGTTGCTGATGCCGACGTTGCCGCTCAAGGCAACGAAGATCCCGCAGCCAACGGATCCGCTCGAAGTCTACGTGGCCCGCGCCCTTGAGATGATCGTCAATACCTGCCCATTCGACGTGACGGGTCACCCGGCGATGAACGTGCCGTGCGCAATGTCGGAGGGATTGCCGGTCGGGATGATGCTCGTCGGGCGAATGGGTGAGGACGCGACCGTGCTGCGGGCGGCCGACGCCTTCCAGCGCGGGGCCTTCAGCCCGCCAGCCCCACCAGCGCAATCGACTCAGCGCGAACCAGTGGCGCTTTCGGTCTGATGTAGCCTCCCACAGTCGGTGGACTGGCCTACCCGCCTTCGGGCACCAGCTCGAAGACGGCCTGCTCGGCGGGGGTGAGTGGCTGGGTGCCGGTGGACGATGGACGAGCCGCGTCGTATTTGCGCTTGACCGGCGCGTGCATCGCGCGTGCCTCGTCGGGATCGGTCACGTGCCGAGCGTGGACGGGTACGTCTCGACTATCGATGTGCAGGATGGCACGACCATTGGCCAGCAGGTTCTTCGGCCAGTCGCGGGTCAGACCCAGGCCGGAGCGGACGTACAGACGACCGTCCAGGGCGGTAATCCAGCGATGCCTTGCCGGATGTGCGTCCGAACGTCGTCAGCTCAACTTCCTTCACTCGCGCCGCGGCCTCGTAGAGGGACGGATCCAACACACCGCAGATTGTAGCCAGGT
>VBGG01000270.1 GCA_005883405.1 Chloroflexota bacterium
GATCGCTGGTCGCGTATAGACGCAAGTGCGTCGGCTGCGGTGGCCCGCTCTGGTCCGGCTATTGGCAGCAGCGCTCGATCCTGACCCTCGCTGGCTGGGTGCGCCTGAGGCTGCAGATCCGTCGGTGCTGTACCTACGGCTGTGCGCTGTTCGGTCGGCCCTACCGCCCCGAGGAGGAAGGCGGCTATGCATTACCCCATGGCGAGATTGGCCTAGACGTCATCGCCTCCGTGGGTGCCCAGCGCTTTGGCGAGCACCGCAGCGTGCCCGAGATCCATCGCGCCTTGCAGGCGCGTCAACTCAGGGTCTGCGAGCGGAGCGTGACCAACCTCATCCAGCGCTACGAAGAGTTGGTGAGCTTGCATGTGCTGGACCGCCCACGCCTGACCGAGCGACTGCTTGCCCAGGGGCGCGCGGTGCTGGCCATCGACGGGCTGCAACCCGATGTCGGCCATGAGGTGCTGTGGGTTATCCGCGAGTGCCTCTCAGGTGAGGTGCTGCTGGCACGACCACTGCTGAGTGCCACCGAGTCCGACCTGGCTGCGCTCTTTCGCGAGGTCCTGCAGATGCTGCCGGTCCCCGTGGTGGGCGTCATTTCTGATGGCCAGCAGTCCTTACGCAAAGCCGTAGCCAGTGCCCTGCCCGGCGTGCCTCACCAGTTGTGCCAGTTCCACTATCTGCGCGAGGCGGGGCACTTCATCTTCGAAGCGGATCGGCACGCCAAGAAGGAGCTCAAGAAACAGGTCCGTGGCGTCCGCCCCATCGAACGCCAACTGGAGGGACGCACCGATGCCGAGGCAGTGGCCACGCGTGCCTATTGCCTGGCCGTGCGCAGCGCGCTCACTGACGATGGCCGCGCGCCACTGGATGCGGCGGGCCTACGTCTGGTCGATCGGCTGGCAGCCATTCAGGCCTCCCTCGACCGGGTGGCCAAAAAAGGGGGCTTCCGCGCGACCTCCGGCGCGTCCGCGATCTGATCGCTCACGGTCTCGGCAGCACCGCCGACCAGTGGCCGGCGATCCGCACCGCCTTTGGCTGGCTGCATCAGGCCGCACACCTGTTGAACAACTCATCCGAGCGGAAGGTGCCTGTGCTGCGTCAAGCCTACCGACGCCTGTTGGCGAACATGCATCAGGGTGCCCAGAGCGCAGGACCGCTCGAGTCAGCGGTGCACCACTTCTTAAAGGTGACCGCCAGCTATTGGCCAGGGCTGTTCGTGTGCTACACGCGACCTGATATCCCGCGCACCAACAATGATCTGGAGCACCTGTTCGGATCAGCGCGGTATCACGAGCGGCGCGCGAGCGGGCGTAAGGTCACCGCACCCATGTTCCTGACGCGTGGCCGCGTCCGACTGATTACGGCCACCTGCCAACAACATGCCTTTAGCTCCACGGAGCTGCAGCCGAAGAATCTGACGGAGTGGCGTGCTTTGCGCCAGGAGCTCACTCAACGCCAGGCAACACGGGCACTCCAGCGCCAGTTCCGGCATGACCCGGCCACCTATCTGGCCAAGGCTGAACGCCTCCTCCACCCGGAAACTTTGCCGCCCTAGTTTTTTTGCTCCTCGCTCAGCCCGCGAAGGCGAATCCAGTACGGGCTCCAGCACCGTGGTGGCGAACTCGAGCCGGTCCAGGGCGCTAGCAAACTCGTCCTCGCTGAGAGCGCCATGCTGGAAGGCACGCCACAAGACACGGCGCGCTTCGTCCACCTTCTGAGCGTTGATCAACCGGCGTCTGTCGCCTTTCAACACGGGGAACTGGTCGTTCATTGGTCCATCGCCGAGGTTCCTTTCGGTGAGAGGATGACCGATCCTCCTTCTGTGTGATCAATCCCAATCAACGGGGCGGATCGATTCGGGCGCGCAGATGCCTGTCGTGATTTGACTGGAACGCGACGCCAGGAGCGACACCGGGGATCGTTTAAACGATGGCCACGACACTCACACTGCTGTATCCCAAAGATGGCCGCCGCGCGTCGACCGTGCGCCCGGTGGGTTCTAGCGGTCCTTCACCCGAAGGGCGGCGTGGGCCGCTCCACGACCATGTGGCAGCTCGGCGCCCGGGCTGGCGCTCGGCACCAAGCGGGCCGACAGGCTTGGTTCACCTCCTGGCGATCCGCAATGCCCAGCTCGCAGGCGAGCACGTCATCGTCAGCGCCGTCTGGGTGTGCTCGAAGGTAGGCGAGGACGCGTTGGGTGGCCATCGCGCTCTAATTACCGCTCCGGCCGAAAACCGGAAACTCTGCCTCCGACGGTCTGCGCGTCCGGCCGTTGTCTGCCCCAGGGCCGCGCCAATGTACCTGACGCGAGACGACAACTCAATACGTTGGCAAACAAGGGGTGTCCGTCAGGATTTTGGCTGAGCGGCGATAGCACGGCGACCGCCGGCGAGCAGGGGGCGCTTCCTCCAGGGATGATGTGCAGTTGGCCGGCCATTCATCGTGCGCGGTGACCGATCTGGAGGCACGATTCGTGGAGCTCGGGATGCCTTGCCCGGAGCAGAGACCGTGGTCGGGCAAGCTGGCAGTTGCGGAGCACGGCGCTGTCGCTGGCGCCGCGCGCGGACCTGGCGGGCGTGATCGCGCAGGTGCCGCTCGATGTGTGGCCAAGCCTCCGCCCACCGGTCGGCACACGCGATGGTGCGCAGCGCGACCAACGCGTTCACGTGCGCTCGTGCCCAGTGCATACCACTGCCTTTCAGGCGCGCCTCGACGACCAGCTTGTTGGCGCTTTCGACGCTCCCGCTGCCGATCGGAAAGCCCTGCGCTTGAAAGGCCGCGTACTGGATCTGGTTCAGCCGTTTGGTCAGATAGTTCAGCGCGGTGTCGCGCGCTTGGTATGCAGTTCGCCGGTCAGTGGCCTGGTCGACCGGCAGATGGGCCAGCGCCTTCAACACCGTGGCGGCGCCATGCTCGTCGTGTTTGAGGCTGTGGGCCTGCTGTTCGACCCACGCATCGGCCTTGGCCGCATCCACACACCAGGTGCTCTGGGCCGCTCTGGTCAGGTACTCCACCGCGTGCGGGAAGTCCAGGATGCGCACGGCATCCGGGCGATGCACATCCAAGAACGTCTGCTCCCAATCGGCGCCGTCCATCACGCCACACACCGTCTTCGACCGCGCGATCCCGGCGCTATGCAGTTCCACCCACGCCTCGCGGGTGAACGTCGCCGCGTCCGCTAACCGTGAGAAGTAGCCCAGGTCACGCGCATGGGCCTGGGCACCACCGTCTCGATCAGGGACGACTTCCACCCGCCCAATGGCCACCGTTTTGACCTCGGCCCACTCCCCGCCGACCAACGGCACCATCGCCCCGTCGGCGCTGACCTGCAAGACGTCGGGGCCGTGCGGTCCGAGTGGCCGCTCGCGTTCCAGCCGCTCCAGTTCCGCCGTCTGCACCGCCACGTAGGCTGCGCCGGCCGCTTCGGTGTGGCGCCGCACGCTCGTGTCACTCACCTCCACCCGCGTGAAGTGCGCCAACTCCGTGGCGGCACGCTCGAATGGCATCCACGTGCTCAAGTGCACCAGATCTTCCTGCAGCCGTGGACTGAGTGACCCAGGCAGCAGTTCCAGTTCTTCATCGAGGGGGGAAAAGCCCGCTTCCGCAGGCCGGGCAGCGCGCGTAATCGCGCTTCAAATGCACTTCGCGGCCGCCATGCGTCAGGATGGTGCGCTCCTGCTTGCCCTGGCTCTCCAGCACTTGCCCACAACCGGGACAGCGTGACCGCTCGCCCGCCTGCTTGTCCTGCAGATCAGCCGCGCGTGATGCCAGCGCCAAGTCCTCCAGCAGTCGCGCGCGCATGCCACTCAACTTCTCATCCACGGCGGCCTCGAT
>VBGG01000037.1 GCA_005883405.1 Chloroflexota bacterium
CGACGTATCGGCGGATGTCACACCCCAGGAAGGAGAATCCCTTCTCCACGTGGACGATCTTCGTCTTGTCCTCGTTGAAGGAGAGCCCCCTGGGCGCCAGCCATGCTGCCAGAGCGGCCTTGACCTCCTCGGCCTGCTCCCGGCTGTGGCACATTGCCAGGTAGTCGTCCGCGTACCGAACCAGAACAGGTGTTCCTGCCACCGTTCCAGCGTCACCTCTGGCGCTGTTGCGGTAGCGGACCCCTGCGGACTGCTCCATTGCGTGCAACGCCACGTTCAACAACAAGGGGCTGATCACCCCGCCCTATGTGCAGTGTCGGATTATGCGCAGCGCTGACCGATCGACCCTGGTGAGGGCGGGATCTGGGGCCGAGCGCTGCGCATAACGCGTCGGCGACTCTGATCACCGGTTCGGCATGGCGCCGGGCCCTGGATGATCAGGAGGTCGGCTGTGACTGTGACCGTGTCGGCGCTGGTGTCGAGTCTGGACGCGGAGTTGAGGCGTCTTGGCTACAAGGACTCGACGTTGTTCTGGTATCGGCAGTGCTGGCGCCGTGTGGAGAGGTTCTTCGCCGCCCGTGGCGTCAAGGATTTCTCCCTCGATGTGGCGATGGCGTGGGTCGATGAGTCGTGCGGCTTTTTCGAGAAGGAGCGCTCGGGCGCGCTCGAGGCGAATGACGTCTACTTGTTCAGGGTCGCCCAGATGCTCGGCGACTACGCAGTGCATGGGGCGGTGCTGCGCCGCTACAGCCGGTCCGTCGACAAGCTGTCTCGAGAGGATGCCGAAACGGTTGCCCGGTTCCAGGCGTGGCTTCGAGCCGCGGACCGCGCCGTGTCCACGGTGCGCACGTATGGAACCGTGGCCGGAGAATTCGTCGCGTTCACGGGCACACGCGGCGGCCTGGCTCGCTGCGACGCTGCCGCGATCGAAGCGTTCGTCGCCACGCTGACGGGCTACCAGGTCAAGACGGTCGAGCAGAAACTGTGCGCGCTGCGCGCATTTCTGACATTCGCGTCCGCCGAGGGCGTGGTCGGCGCCGCCGTGGCGGACGCCGTCCCGGCCGTTCGCTCGAGCAAGCAGGCCGGAGTCCCATCGGTGTGGGATCCGGGCGAGGTGGCCAGGATCCTCGACGCGATCGACCGGGGCAATCCGTGCGGGAAGCGGGACTACGCGATCGTTCTGCTGATCGCCAGGCTCGGACTGCGCGGCATCGACGTCAAGCGGTTGGAGTTCGGCGACTTCGACTGGCCGGGCAACCGGTTGTTCGTGACGCAGGCCAAGACCGGTGACCGGGTGCAGTTGCCGTTGTTGAAAGACGTGGGTTGGGCGGTGATCGACTACATGCGCGCTGGCCGCCCGGTCTGCGACTGCCCGCAGGTGTTCGTGCGGCACACCGCCCCGATCGGTCCGTTCTCCGACCAGGACCATCTCCACCAGATCCTGGTCAAGCACGCCCGGGGGGCTCACGTCCCGATCAGCGAGAAACGCCGCCACGGCATGCACTCGCTCAGGCACACGCTGGCGACCCGGTTGATGGAGGACGGCACGCCGCTCGAGCAGATCGCCGACATCCTCGGTCATCAGTCAGTTCGATCGACCGGCGTTTACCTGAAGTCGTCTCTCGGGCTGTTGGCCAAATGCGCGCTGGACCCCGACGCGCCGTTGCAGGGGGTGTCACGGTGAGCCCCGAGATCACGACGGCCGGCGCGATCACGGCTCTCGTCGCGGAAAAACGCGCTGTCGGCTACAAGTATGCCGCCGAAGAACGGGTGCTGGCTCGCTTCGCGGCGTTCTGCTGCGCTGAGTTCCCCGGACTGGACGCGCCGAGCCGGGCCTCGGTCGAGGCGTGGGTCGCGGCTGCCCGGCAGCGAGGGGTCAAACCGGCGACCTTGCAGGCTTTGGCCACGCCGGTGAGGGAGTTGGCCCGTTGGCTGGGCCGCCGCGGCGTGCCGGCCTACGTCTTGCCCGCCGGCACGCTCCCGAGGCCGGCCCGTTACGTCCCGCACATCTACACCGACCAGGAACTGGCGGCCTTGTTCACCCAAACCGACCGCTGCCACTACTGCTCGCTGGTCCCGTTCCGGCACCTCGTCATGCCGGTGCTGTTCCGCACGATCTATGCCTGCGGCCTGCGTGCCTCTGAAGCTCGCCTGCTGCGCGTCGCCGACGTCGATCTCGACGCCGGTATCCTGCAGATCCGAGCCGCGAAGGGCGGCAAGGACCGCCAGACACCCGTCAGCGAGCCGCTTCGTGCCCGCCTCGCCGACTGCCACGCCCACGTCGTCGGGCGCACCGGCGGGGAGTGGTTCTTCCCCGGCACGACCGGCCGTCCGCTCTCCCTCGGGAACATCGACAAGAACTTCCGTCGATTTCTCTGGCAGGCCCGCATCTCCCACGGAGGCCGAGGCCACGGCCCGCGTGTGCATGACCTCCGCCATACTTTCGCCGTCAACAATCTGCGTGGGTGGTTTGCGCGCGGCGATGACGTCGGTGCATTGCTGCCCGTCCTTCAGGCCTACATGGGCCACGCCTCACCTGACGACACGGCCTACTACCTCAGGCTGACCGCCGAGTCCTACCCCCATGTCACCGCCCAAGTTCGACGCGTCATCGGTGACGTCGTCCCGCCGGTCACGGGAGGGCCGTGCCATGGCGACTGACTTCGCGCTGCTCTTGCGCCGTTTCCTCACCGCGCACCTGGCCGGGCTTCGCGGCTGCTCACCCAACACGGTCGCGTCCTATCGCGACACGTTCAAGCTGCTGATCGTCTTCTTCCGCGACGACAGGTCCATTCCGCCAGAAAAGCTCACCCTCGACTGCATCGACGCCAGGGCGGTCAGCGGGTTCTTGGACTGGCTCGAGGACGCCAGGCACAACAGCGTGTCGACCCGGAACCAGCGCATGGCCGCGATCAGCTCGTTCTACCGGTGGATGCAATCGCAAGACCCTGCCCAGATGGCCTGCTGTCAAGACATTCTTGCCATTCCGGCCAAGAAGCAGGCCCAACCGGGCGTGAACCACCTCAGCGTCGAGCAGACCCGCCGTCTGCTCGCCCAGCCCGACCGGTCCACCCAGCGGGGACGGCGCGACGCAACATTGCTCGCCACCCTCTATGACACCGCGGCCAGGGTCCAAGAGCTCGCCGACCTCACCGCCGGGGACATCCGGCTTGAAACCCCGGCCATGGCCGCCTTGACCGGCAAAGGCAACAAGACCCGTCATGTCCCCCTCGGCGACAACACGGCAGCATTGCTGAACGTCTACCTGGCCGAACACCGTCTCCAGGGACCCGGTCACGACAACGACGCGGTGTTCGTCAACCAGCACGGCAGCAAGCTCAGCCGCGGCGGGATCGCCTGGATCATCCGCAAGTACCAGGCCATGACCGGCGATCCGGTGCTCGCCAACGCCGAGCTCAGTCCACATGTGCTGCGCCATAGCAAGGCCATGCACCTCTACGACGCGGGCGTTCCGCTGCCCTACATTCGCGACATCCTCGGCCATGTCGACCTATCCACGACCGAGATCTACGCACGTGCCTCCACCGAAGCCAAGCGCAGAGCCCTCGAAGCCGCCTACGTCGACATCGTCTCCGACGACCTGCCCGAATGGAACCAAGATCCCGGACTGCTCAACTGGCTCGCCACGCTCTGAGGCTTCCCGCCCGACGCGTTATGCGCAGCGCTCGCCCCCGGCTCCCGCCCTCACCAGGGTCGATGGGTCAGCGCTGCGCATAACCCGGCACTACTCATAGGGCGGGTTATGTGCAGCTGCACATAAGGAGCCTTGGGGTGTGCCGGTGATCGTGTCCCGCTCGACGCCATCCTCAGAGAGGATGCCGGCGTGGAGGAACGCCTTCACCAGGCTCATGACGCGCTTGTCCCCGATCCGATCCCGCACCCGCCCCATCAGGGGGGAGTGTGCGATCTCGTCGAAGCATGCCTTGATGTCCCCTTCCAGCACCCATTCGTAGGAGTTGGTGGCAAGAATGTGGATCTCGGCGATGGCGTCCTGTGCCCGGCGCCTCGGGCGGAAGCCGTAGGAGCACGACTTGAAGTCCGCCTTGAAGATCGGCTCGAGCACCAGCTTCAGGGAAGCTTGGACCACCCGGTCACGGGCCGTGGCGATTCCGAGCATGCGGGTCTTGCCGCCTGCCTTGGGGATCAGCACCTCCCGCACGGGCATGGGGTTGAACGTCCGGGCCTTGAGCTCGGCTCGCAGCCCGGTGAGCAACCTTGCAGGCGAGGCGACGGAGCGTGGTGCAACTCCGTCCACCCCGGCGGTCCGCCCTCCCTTGTTCGCCCTGACCCGCTCCCACGCAACCACGAGGAAGGCGGGATCAACGACGAGGTTGAAGAGGTCGTCAAACCGGCAACCGGGAACCCGTGCCTCCGCCTCTTCGAGGCTCGGCCACGGTTCGTCGGTGTTCACCAACGGCCTCCTGACGTGGCTTTCTCGCACTGCAAGACTCGCTGCCCCCCTTTGCCATGTGGACGGCTTTCCCGTCCTCGGACTACTACGGGGGCTCCGCCCCATCCGGCCATGAGCCGACAGCGGGCCTGCCCGTCCTCCGGCCTGGCTGGCCGAGGGGTTGGGAAGACCGGATGGTTCCCGCGTTCACCATGCACCGGTTGACGGGGGAGGTGACCAGCTCTGCCCCAGCAGCATCGCCACGAGTACGCCGCAGGCTTTCCTCGTGGCCTCTTGGCCGAAAACACAATCCGACTTCGGAGTCGCCCTTGCGGGCGTGCGCTGCAATCCGACCCATGTCCGCCAGGGTTCGAGCCGGTGGCTGGCTTGTGGGGCTTTGGCGCTGGTTTCTTTCGTACACCTTCCCGTCTTGCTTG
>VBGG01000271.1 GCA_005883405.1 Chloroflexota bacterium
AGCCGGTTCTGGTGCTGTGCGAAGCACCTTGCGCAGACGAACGAACGATCGTCGATCCCAACGCGCTGAGTGCCGCGGGCACCATTGCACTGGACTGGTGGTTTCCATCCCGCACTGGGCGTCTCCTGGCGTATGGTACATCGGAGGGCGGGACGGAGCTCAGCACGCTGCACGTGCTGGATGTGGAGAGCGGAGTGGACCTCGGCGACGAACCCATCCAGTACACGCGCGCGGCGAGTGTCGCCTGGCTTCCAGATGACAGTGGCTTCTACTACACACGTTATCCGACGCCTGGCAGTGTGCTTCCGGGCGACGAAATGTACCACCGCCACGTATTCTTTCATGCGCTGGGGCAGGACTGGCGGGATGACGCCGAGATCTTTGGGGCAGGGCGGGCCCGAGAGGATTGGCCCCACGTGGACCTGTCGCTGAGCGGTCGGTGGCTGGTGGTGGAGGTCGAGCAGGGCTGGGTGCGCAGCGACGTGTACGTTCTCGATAGAGAGCACCCTGAGCTGGGGTTCGTCACCATCCAGCAAGGCGTGGATGCCCTGGCGCGCGTCCTTTTCGCGGGCGACCGTCTGCTGATTCACACCAATGAAGACGCGCCGAACTACGCCCTGTACGAGGTCGACCCACGCCGGCCAGCGCGGAGCAACTGGCGAGCCATACTTGCCGAGCGGCCGGACCGCGTGCTGGACGCCGCGCACGCGGCAGCTGGACAGCTCGTTGCGCACGAGCTGCATAACGCCACTTCCCAGGTCCGACTCTTCGGAGCCGACGGAGAGCTCCGGTCGGACGTCCACCTGCCGTCGATCGGAACTGTGATCGGCATCGGTGGCGAGTGGAATGGCCAGCGGATCACGCTCGGATTCACCTCGTTTGCCCAGCCAGCCTCAGCCTACGATGTCGATCCCGCCAACGGCGAGGCCCGCTTGATCGCAAAGGGCGAGCTCCCGCCTGGTTTCGATCCGGCCCGCTACGAAGTGCTGCAGGACTGGTACACGTCGCGCGACGGCACGCGGATCTCGATCTTCCTGGTCCATCGTCGCGATCTGCCGCTGGTCGGCGATCACCCGACGCTGTTAACCGGCTACGGTGGGTTCAACGTGAGCCGGACGCCGGCTTTCATCTCCGCGTTGCCGCTCTGGCTCGACGCCGGCGGACTGTACGCCCTGGCCAATCTGCGCGGCGGAGGCGAATATGGCGAGGCGTGGCACCGCGCGGGCATGCTCGGCAACAAGCAGCATGTGTTCGACGACTTCATCGCCGCCGCAGAATGGCTGATCGACCAATCGTATACCCGACCCGAGCGACTGGCGATCATGGGTGGGAGCAATGGCGGGCTGCTCGTCGGCGCCGCGTTGACCCAACGGCCGGACCTGTTCAAGGCAGTGGTCTGCCAGGTCCCGTTGCTGGACATGCTGCGCTACCACCACCTGCGCATCGCCCGGTTGTGGATTCCGGAGTACGGCAGCGCCGACGAGCCTGAGCAGTTCCGCTGGCTCCACGCGTACTCGCCCTATCATCGCGTCGGAGACGGCGAGCGCTATCCGGCGACGTTTCTGCTCACCGCCGAAGGTGATAGCCGAGTGGATCCGATGCATGCGCGCAAGATGGCGGCGCGACTCCAGGCGGCAAACGCGTCAGACGCTCCGATCCTCTTGCGCATCGAGACCGCCGCCGGCCACGGACAGGGCAAACCGCGCAGTAAACAACTGCAGGAAGCCACTGACGTGTGGAGTTTTCTGTTCTGGCAGCTTGGCGTCAGCCTCGACGCCTGACTGCGTGGCCGCTGAAGCCTCTCCTGTCTTCTTGCGCGCATGTCATCCTGAGCTTGCGATGGATCCGCTACTTCGACGCCGATCACGAGAAGCTTGATAGTTCCTTCGTCGCCGTGCGCACGGGGTGCCTCCTCAGGATAGCGCAGGCGCGACCCGTTGGGTGTCTCAGGAGGAACGGTCGCCAGTAGTGGTTTCCCGTCCTCCGCTGAGGCGGCCAGCAGCATGCCGCGTGACTCGAGTCCCCGCATCCGACGGGGCTGAAGGTTCGAAACCACCAGGATCTTCTGGCCGACCAGGCCTTCGGGCGCATACCACTCGGCGATGCCCGCCAGAAGCTGGCGCGGCTCACCCTCGGCCAGATCGACCTCGAGCCGCAGGAGCTTGTCCGCATTCGGAACGCGCTCGGCGCGCACCACCTGTCCAACGCGCAGGTCAACCTGGGCGAACGCTTCAATATTGATCTGCGTCGCCGGTTCGTCCGGTGAGGCGGGCCTGGGCCCACTCGGTTCCATGCGCTAAGCTTAGTTCCTGCGTCGAATTCGTCTCAGCCGGCTGCTTCTGGCTGGGTTTCTCATGCTCTCGATCGTGCTGCCGGCAGTGGCCGCGCAGCCGCGGAGCGCCTGTCAGCTCGGCACGACCGCGGGTGGCGTGCAGCACGTCATCTATCTGCAATTCGACAACGTCCATTTCGCCCGCGACAACCCGAACGTGCCGTCCGACCTGGAGCAGATGCCGCACCTGCTCAACTTTCTCACCAGCAACGGCACGCTGCTCACCCAGCTGCACACGCCGCTGATCGCGCACACCGGCGGCGACATCGTCACCCTCGAGACAGGGCTATACCCGGATCGGCACGGACTGGCGGTCAGCAATACGTACCGCTACTTCACGCCGGCCGGTCCGGCCCGCACCGCCGTTGCGTTCACATATTGGACCGCGCCGGTGTTCGACCCCGGCGCGGCTGCTCCGAGCGACACCAGCTACAACCTGGTCGGCGCCGATGGTCAGAATGTGCCAGCCCCATGGGTACCGTTCACAC
>VBGG01000041.1:0-2192 GCA_005883405.1 Chloroflexota bacterium
TACGGCGCGCCGAGCTGCTTTGCTTCCTGCATGATCTCGTCCTCGCCGAGCGTGCCCAGGCGACGAATCTGCGAGGTGATGGCGCGAACGTGGCGCACCGCCTCGACCACGTCGCCGGTGCCGGCTTCGCCTTTTGAGCGGATCATCGCGGCGCCCTCGCCGATGCGCCGCAGCGCCTCTCCCAGATCGCGCGCGCCGCACACGAACGGCACCTTGAAGGCGTGCTTGTAGACGTGGTGCTCCTCGTCGGCGGGGGTAAGCACTTCCGACTCGTCGATGTAGTCGACGCCGAGGGCTTCCAGGACCTGCGCCTCGACGAAGTGACCGATGCGGCACTTGGCCATCACCGGGATGGTCACGGCGTCGATGATCTGGTGGATCAGCTCGGGATCGGACATGCGCGCCACGCCGCCATCGCGACGAATGTCGGCCGGCACGCGTTCGAGCGCCATGACCGCCACAGCGCCCGCGTCCTCTGCGATCCGCGCCTGGTCGGCGGTGACCACGTCCATGATGACGCCGCCCTTGAGCATCTGAGCCAGGCCGCGTTTGGCGGTCCAGGTGCCGGTCTCGGGCGCGTGGCCATTGGTGGTGGGCGTGTTGGGAGCGATCGGATCGACGGTCATGGGGCGGCTCCTCGAGTGTACGGCTTACATACCCGTACATTACCAGTGTATGTACGGGTGTACGGGCAAGTGTAGCAGGTGTAGGCTGTCGCGAGAAATGGGGCGCGCCGTCTACGTCGATTGCTTCAGCGGCGCCTCGGGCGACATGCTGCTGGGGGCGCTGCTTGACGCGGGCGTCCGCCTGGACGACCTCCGCGGCGGCCTCGCGAAGCTGCCCGTCAGCGGCTGGGCGCTGCACGAGGAACGAGTCCGGCAACACGGCCTGGGCGGTACCCGCGCCCGCGTCACGCTGCTCGAGCAGGATCAGTCGCACCGTCATCTCGCCGACGTCCTGGAGATCATCAGCTCGGGCGAGCTGCCGCACGGAGTTGCCGAGCGTGCCGCGCAGGTGTTCGAGAGCCTGGCGGACGCGGAGGCCAGCATTCACGGCACTTCCGTCGAAGAGGTCGAGTTCCACGAAGTGGGCGCGATCGATGCCATCGTCGACGTGGTCGGCGTCCTGCTCGGTCTTCACCTGCTCGGCGTCGACTGGTCAAAAATCGCCAGCTCGGGGCTGCCGATGGGCTCCGGTTGGGTGAAGTCGGCCCACGGCCAGCTGCCGGTGCCCGCGCCCGCCACGCTCGAGCTCGTCCGTCGAGCGGGTGCTCCGCTCCGAAAACCGCCGACCTCAAGCGGTGACACGGGTGAGCTGACGACGCCGACCGCCGCGGCCCTGCTCACCACGCTCGCGACCTTCGCAGGCGGACCTGTCCTCGACTGTGTCTCCAGCGTCGGCTATGGCTTCGGCACGCGCGAGCCGCCGTGGCCGAATGCCGTTCGTCTCCTGGTCGGCGAAGCGCGCGAGGATGGCGATCTGCAGCATGACCAGGTGGTCGAGATACAGACCAATCTGGACGATGCCACGCCCGAAGAGCTTGGCTTCGCGATGGAGCGTCTGCTCGAGGCTGGCGCGCTCGACGTGGCGTTCAGTCCGTTGCACATGAAGAAGAATCGTCCGGGTGTGCTGGTGCGCGTGCTCGGGCGTCCGCCAGACGGTCAACGGCTTGCCGAGCAGGTACTGGAGCACACGTCCGCGCTGGGCGTGCGGCTGCAGACGATCGAACGGCTGATCGCGCGGCGCACCGAACGCACCGTCGCCACGCCGTGGGGGCAGGTACGCGTCAAGGTCAAGCACCTCGGCGGACGCGAGCTGGTCGCGCCCGAGTACGAGGACTGTGCGCGCCTGGCGACCTGAGTGTTTCTCATCAAAGGAATCGTGTCATCCTGAGCCTGCGAAGGCTCCGCGGCTTCGGCGTACGACGAGAGGCGGATCCTTCGTCGCCTGCCCTGCGCGAAGCGAGCCTGCGAGCGGAGCTCACGGGCCTGCCCTGCGCGAAGCGAGCCTGCGAGCGGAGCCCATGGGTTCCTCCTCAGGGTGACAGGCACGCACTAACACCCGGGAAAGCTTAGCCGCCGTTGGTGAGCAGCTCGAGCGCCTTGCCCACCACGCGGGCTTCGTTGGGGTATGACAGCCGCCGGAGGGCTTCGCCGATGGGAAACCACTCGACCACGTCGTACTCACCGTCG
>VBGG01000041.1:2215-4091 GCA_005883405.1 Chloroflexota bacterium
CACACCGCCCCAGACGAACCAGTAGTGGATGCGGTCGAGCGGCCGCTCGATACGCACCAGCAGGCCCGTTTCCTCGCCGACCTCGCGCACCGCGGTGCCCTCGAGCGTCTCGCCGACCTCGGGCGTGCCTTTCGGCAGCGCCCAGCGCTTGGGGCGCAAGCGACCCACCAGCGCGACTTCGATCGGTCCTTCGTCGCCCGCTCGGCGGTAGACCACACCTCCGGCCGAAACATCTCGCACCAGCGCCGGCCGACCCCGCGCCGAATTGGTCGACGGCTCAGCCTGGCCGCGTCGCGGCGGTGGGCTCGACACGGGCGCCGCGCTGGGCACCGGACCCTCGTGAGCGACCGGTTGCTCGGGCGTGGCCGGCGGCGCGGGGCCCCGAAAATGTCCGCGTTTGAAGCGCCTCCCCCCGCGTGCCACCGTACCTCACCGTAGCGACAGGACGGCCTACGTGTCCAGAGCCGGACACGCCGTGCGCGCAATACAGGTCTATCGTCCCGGATTTGGCGTCGGAGCGATGCCGTTGGCGCTGCCCGGCTTGGTCTGCGCCTGGGGTTTGGGCGTGGGCGCCGACGCCTCCCGGCGCGGCGTGGTGGTCGCGGTCGCCGCGGGCTTGGGCGCAGCCGTCGCGGCTGGCGTTGGCTGCGACTGCGTGTTGGCTGGCGTCGGAGCCGGGGCAGGCGCGGCGGGGGCTACCGGTGTCGGCGTCGGCTTGGCCTCGGCAGGCTTCTGCGCGTCGAGCACGCGTTGGATGGCATCGTCGACACTCGCGCTGGCTGGCTTGCCCTTCGACCCCACCAGGGTGACCGTGCGCGCCGGCTGATAGTTGCTCTTCAGGTCCAGCTCGCGCGGCTTGCCACCGTCCGACGGAATCACGTGCCTGATGACCTCAGCGTCGAAGCCGTCACGCGCGGTCTCGACTACCAAAGTGCGTCCCCACGGCAGCGTCGGCTCTTCCTGCGCGACCGGTCGCGTATCGGGCGACATGCGATTGGTGACGATCGCGTCGTCGACCTGCACCTTCCAGTTCGGCTTCTTGCCATACAGGGCGAAGTAGATGTTCGAGTCGTCGGCACCCGCCTGAATCAGCACAAAATCCTTTGTGGTGTTGGTCCACTTGAAGTCCAGACCGGCGTCGCTGTCGACCGTCACGTCCAGCCCGACCACGCCGCGCGACGTGTACGCCGGGATCCAGTACAGGTGCCAGAAGCGCTGCTCGAGCTGGTAACCCGCCCAGAACACGGGCTGGAACAGGGTGGTCGCCACCTGGCAGATACCGCCTGCGACGGCCGGCACTGTTTTTGGCCCGCTGTTGCCCGAGGTGATCCCGAATCCCCACTGGAAGCCCGCATCGATCGTTGTCGGGCCCACGGCGTCGTTGAACGAGAACGTGGCGCCGGGCGCGACGACCACGCCGGTCAGACGCTGGGCCGCCAGTTGGATGTTGTGCTTCTTCTCGGGGATAGAGCCTGCGAATGACGTACTGCCTTTATCGATCAGCTCGGTGATGCCAAGTGATTGCGGATCGTCCGACGAGACGGCTGGATCGACGATGGTGACTGGCAGATCGAGCCCATGCTCACCCGCCACCAGCGCATCGTGCACCGCCTTGACGGTCGCCTCCTGATCGAGGCCGCGGCCCTGCCGACTCGGCCGCAGGACCTTCAGACTGCCGCCATTGAACGCGAACCGCGCATCCTGGACCGCCTGATCGATGTCTTTGGCGATCCTGGCCGCCCAGGCCTCGAGTGGAGCGTCGTCGAGCTTGACCACCGCCGGCTGACCCTGTTTCGTCCCGCCGCTGAGCGACACGAGCTTGACCACGTCGGCGTGCTCGAGCCGCCAGGTCTTGTCGCCGAACTTGACGGTCACG
>VBGG01000041.1:4140-7517 GCA_005883405.1 Chloroflexota bacterium
GCGGTCACCAGCGCGACCGATTGCCCACCCGAGTTCAGCGCCGACGTGATCTGGTCACGCGAAGCCGGGATGTTGATAGACAGACCCTCATGCGCGGCGCTCGACTCGATCGCTCCGTCTTTCGTCAGACTCAGACGCGCGTCAGTCGGCGGGCGCTCGATCTCGTGGGCCATACCCGCCAGCGAGCCGTCGAGCGCGGTGCGGTCGGTGGTGCTGGCTGCCGAGAGCGTTCGCCCCCTGGTCAACGTGTCCAGCTGCTCGCCGAGGCGATCGAAGGGGCTTCCGTTGCGCCCGACCTGGTAGGCGGTGTCGACCAGCTCGCTGGGGTCCAGCCGCAGGCCGAGATCGCGCGCAGTCGTGTGCCACGTCTGATCGCCGCCCTCGATCACCAGTGGCCGGTCGAGCAGCTGCTGGACACCAGGCGTGATG
Source organism: Chloroflexota bacterium (assembly GCA_005883405.1). Lineage (GTDB taxonomy): Bacteria > Chloroflexota > UBA6077 > UBA6077 > CF-72 > CF-72. The sequence continues at coordinate 4,570 of VBGG01000041.1, forward strand.
CGCGCCAGCGCGTCGGGCCGCGAAAGGCCGCCGATCGAGGCGCCCAGAGCGGTGACGCCGGGGTTGATCTTGTCCCAGTTGGCGAGCTCGAACAGGGCGACCGCCGCCAGCACGAACAGCGGTAGAGCGCCAAGACCGATGACGATGGGAGCTCGGGTCGAGGGAGGGCGGCTGGGGCGGGCTGCCGCCGGGACGGTGCGAGACATCGCCGCGGCCGGTTGTAGCATATCGGCCCGGCGGAGGGGTGTTTCGAGATTGGCTGTGACGGATTTGTAACGCGCTCCGTACAAGTGTGCCGCCGCAGCGGACTTCCTGACAGAGCGACCTGCCTGCCCCTGACCTAACCGAAACGCGTAGCCGAAAAACGGGCGGTCAGCTGTCCTCGAGGCGGCTTGGAATCACCACGTCATCGCCGCGGGCGCGGATGGGCTCGTCTTCATTGAGCTCGGCAGCGCGGATGATGGCTTCGCTGACGTGCACAAGCTCGCCGTTCCACCACACCTGTTCGGCGGGCCCACCCCGGCGCACACGGGCGCGCAATCGTTGAATAAGTTGTTCGCGGTCCATCCCCGGCCAACCAACGGATAAGTTACGGTGAAACACTGCGAAGCATGGCGTGTGCCAACATCGGCTCCCAGAGATACAAGTTCGGCACAACATCGCGCCCTTAGTGTTACGACCTGTTCGTCGAGGCTTGTGCGGTGCTGATAACTTTGGCTAACCTTCGCGCGACTCGCAGACAGCACGGCCTCGAGGGAGGACATCCACCGAGTGGCAACTGCCGCGGCAACAAAAGCGATTCGGCTGGGTCATCCCAGTTACGTCTGGCGGCGCGGCCAGGACCGTCGACTCGCCTTCATCCGTCAATATGTCGAGCTGCGCGCCAAACGCATTCTGGACATCGGCTGCGGACTCGGCATGTACGTCTCGCAATTCCGCCAGTTCAGCGATGACGTGTATGGCGTCGACATCGATCCCGACAAGATCGCGCGCGCCGGCGAATGGCTACCAAATCTGCGTGTCGCCCCGGCTGAGGAGTTGCCCTTCGCCGACGATAGCTTCGACGTCATCCTGCTCAACGAAGTCATCGAACATGTCGACGACGACCGACGCGCGATCAGCGAGGCTCACCGCGTCGTCGCACCGGGCGGACACATCGTCGTCTACGCCCCCAACCGACTGTATCCCTTTGAAACGCATGGCTTCTTCTTCGGCGGGAAATACCACGGCCCCTGCAATCTGCCCATCCTTGCCAACTGGGTACCCGATTTCGTGCGCAACTACTTTGCGCCTCACGTGCGGATTTACACGCAAGGTGACGTAACTCGCTTGTTCGACGGCCTCGACGTCGAGTTCGTGGTGCAGTCGCACATCTTTCCTGGCTGCGACAACTGGGCCGAGCGGGGCATGATGGGCCGCCTCTTCCGCGATGCTATGCACCTGGTGGAACAGTCGCCACTTCGCTGCTTCGGGATCTCCCACTTCGTGGTCGCTCGAAAACGCGCCTGATCAGCAATTCGTAGAGCGCTAGCTGCACCAATCCAACGCACAGCAGGCACGGACCGACCACCTCGAGGCTGGTGCGGGCAGCCAGCAGACCGATGGCAGCGGGAATCCCAGCGCCGCCGGCCACCGCCGCCGCGATCTGCAGGCCGACCGCGTTCGCCGTCTGGCCGGCGCCGAGCCTGGCGGGCGTTTCGGCGATCAGCACCGGGAAAATCGGCGCAAAGACCAGGCCAAGGATGCCCAGCGCTACCCAGCTCAGCAGCGGCACATTCAGCCAGATCACTCCGGCCGCCACGATGGCAATGACCATGCACGGGCGCAGCAGCTGCTCGCTGGAAACGTGGCCGACGAGCGCCCCGAACAGGACGCGCCCGACGGTCATGCAGGCCCAGTAGGCACTGACCAGGACGCCCGCCACCGCGACTGGCGCGCCGCGTGACAGAGTGAACAGACTGAACGACCACTGGCCAGCGCCCGCTTCGAGTCCGACGTACACGAAGAACAGGCCGAGACTGATCCAGGCCAGCGGGTTACGCAGCAACGCTCGAGCCGACCCGCCGTGCTCGGCGGCGCTGGTGCTGGACGGCTGCGATTGCACGTAGCGTTCGCGCGTCACGACGAAGCCTGCAGCCAGCCCGAGCTGCACCAGAGCCACGACGACGTAGCCGAGACTCCAGCTCAGGCCAGCGCCAAGAATCGCCGTCATGACCAGCGGGCCGATGGCGGCGCCGACCCCGAACGCCGCGTGCATCCAGTTCAGGGCGCGCGCCCCGTGCGCCACGGCCGCGTAGGTGTTCAGGCCCGCGTCGATCGTGCCCGCGCCGATGCCCAACACGGAACCGAGCGCCACCATGCCCAACCAGGCAGGCGACAGCGCGTAGCCCAGCAGCGCAGTGGCGGTCATGGCGCAACTGGCTGACAGCACAGTGCCGATGCCGAAGCGGCTCAGCACCCGGCCGCTGACGGCGCTCGAGACGAAATAACCCGTGGCAAACGTGGCCAGCAACAGGCCGAGCGCGTCGAGCGGCAGACCGAAGGTCGCGCGAATCGAAGGCCAGGCAACCCCGAGCATGCCGTCGGGTAGACCGAGGCTCACGAAGCCGAGCGAAGCAAGGCCGAGGGTTAGCGCGTTCGCGCGTTCACGCGTTAGCGCGTTCGCGCGTTCGCGCGTTAGCGCGTTCGCGCGTTCGCCAGTTGCGGCCGCGGGCACGCCCCGAAGGGTGACACGCACAGGCCTGCCAAAGCCAACGCGGAACCCGGAACGCGGAACCCCAGTTGGCGGCGCAAGCCGCCAACTGCTACGATGCCCGCCGTACCTGCCAACCGCATAACACCTTATCCAGAGAGGTGGAGGGAAACGGCCCTGTGAAGCCCGGCAACCCTCCCGGCGCGAGCGGTGCTCGCCCGGAGACGGTGCCAATTCCGCCGATGCCAGCGCGTCG
>VBGG01000274.1 GCA_005883405.1 Chloroflexota bacterium
CGCGCCGCCACGTCCGCCGCGACACACATACCAGAGGCCGCCCCGGCGGCTCCCACCGAGGTCCAGCCGCCGACCGAGGAGGTCACACGGCCGGGGCGCAGGCGCTACTCGGTCGAGATCCCGATCGATCCCGAGTACCTGCCGTTCCTGGGGCTGATGTTCGTCGGCCTGGTGCTGCGCTTCTGGGACCTCGGCTACAAGGCCCTGCACCACGACGAGAGCCTGCACGCGTTCTACGCGTTCCGCCTGTACGACGGCGAGGGCTACGAGCACAACGCGATGATGCACGGCCCACTGCTGTTCGAGCTGAACGCGCTGGCCTACCTGCTCTTCGGCGCCAACGACTTCACCGCCCGCCTGGTGCCTGCCTTATTTGGCGTGGCGATCATCGGCATGCCATTCCTGCTACGCCACGAGCTGGGCCGCGCGGGCGCGATCGCCGCGAGCGTACTGCTGGTGGTGTCGCCGGCGTTCCTGTACTTCTCGCGCTTCATCCGCCACGACATCTACGTCGACGCGTTCACGCTGCTGCTGGTGATCGGCGTGTTCCGTTATCTGGCGACGGGCCAGCGTAACTGGTTCTACACCTCGTGTGTGGCCGCGGCGCTGCTGTTCGCCACCAAAGAAGACTTCTACATCAGCGGCTTCATCCCGTTTGTCTTCCTGGCCGGCGCCTGGTTCCTGCTTCGGGGTGAGCGGCGGCTGCTCTTCCGTGCCCGCGTCCGTGCGCTCGGCGCGAACGCCTGGCTGATTGGTGTGGCCGCGTTCGTGGCGATCAACCTGCTGCTGTACACCACGTTTTTGACGAACCTGCAGGGCGTGTGTACGGCGCTGGTCACGTTGCCGCTGCAGGGCTGCGCCGGCACCACGGGCGCGCTCAACTACTGGCTGGATCAGCAGGACTTCGCCCGTGGCGGCCAGCCGTGGTTCTACTACTTCATGCTCCTGCCGCTGTACGAGTTCGTACCCCTGATCCTCGGCGTTCTGGCCATGATCCTGGTGCGGCCTCGGCAGATGTTCTTCTGGTTCTGTGTCTTCTGGTTCACCGCCGCGGTGCTGATCTACAGCTGGGCCGGCGAAAAGATGCCGTGGATGTTGCCGCAGCTCACCCTGCCGCTGATCCTTCTGGCGGGACGTCTTCTCGGCCAGTGGTCTGACGCGGGCTGGGGCCGGCAGGCGCTAACTTCGCGCGGGCTGGCAACTGGCGGGCTGCTCCTGCTGGCGATGTTCGCGCTGCTGGCATGGGTCGGTCTGGGCGCGGCCGCGGTTGCATCGCCGGTGGCGCAGCAGAGCGTCACGTTACAGCGCCTGGCGTTGGCGATCGTGATCGCCGCCGTGGCAGGCGGGCTGGTCTACCTCGGACCCAAGTGGGGTCGCGAGACGGTGATGCCTGGCATCGCCCTGGGCGCGCTGGCGGTTCTCGGCGCCGGCTACATTCGCAGCAGCCTGATGGTCAACTACGACCACCCCGACGTGCCCGTCGAGCCGTTGATCTACGTGCAAACGACGCACGACGTGCCATTCATCTCGAACGAGATCGAGCGCATCGCCGCCCAGACGGGCCAGGGCAAGGACATGCGCATCCTGCTCGACAATGGCTATGGTGACGGCGATCACGAGGCGGTGTCGTGGCCATTCGAGTGGTACCTGCGCGACTACCACAACCGCCGCTACTACACGAAGACGATCGATTCGAGCATCAACCTGGCTGATTACCCGGTGCTCATTGCGCGGGATACAAACCTGGACCCGATCCAGAATGAGCTGAGCCAGTACACCTGCCAGAACTACAAGCTCAACGCCTGGTTCCCCGAGGAATACAAGACGTTCAATGCGCTCGATACGCCCGGCTTCGCTGTCGGTACGCATCGCTTCGAAGTGCCATGGTTGCGCTTCGACCTGATCGGTCAGACGCTGTCGAACCCGGACAACCGTCTGCGGCTGCTGAAGTTCCTGCTTTACCGCCAGGCGCCCGGCGATACCGGCGCGCGCGGCATGGTGTTCTGCATCAACAAGGAGATCCCGGCGCTCGGTCCAGCTCCGCTCGGCGGAGTCCCGGCGGCGACCGCGCCGCAAGCGGCCGCGCAGCGCGTCGCGGCGCAACCCGCGCGAGAAGCCGTTCTGCAGAGCCAGCCCGACGGTAGCCAGGTGTACGGCAAGGACGCGGACGGTCGACCCGTCCTGGTCGATCCGAAGAACGTCGCCGCTGGTCCCGACGGCAAGCTCTACGTGGTCGAAGGCAAGCCCGCGCGGGTGACCGTCTTCAACCCCGACGGCACGATCGCCACCAGCTGGGGCGGACCAGGCCAGGGCGACGGCCAGTTCCAGGAGCCGTGGGGTATCGCCGTCGCGCCCAACGGCAACGTGTACGTCGCCGACACGTGGAATCACCGGGTGCAGTACTTCGATCCGAGCGGCAAGTTCCTCGGCAAGTGGGGCCGCCTGGGGGATGCGAAAGGCAGCACAACGGACCTCCCGAGCGTCTTCTGGGGCCCGCGCGCGATCGCCATCAGCGACGCCGGCGAGGTCTTCGTCACTGATACCGGCAACAAGCGGGTGCAGGTCTTCGGATTGGATGGCGGCTTCAAGCGCATGTTCGGCGGCAGCGGCGATGGCCCGGGCCAGTTCAACGAGGAGGTCGGCCTGACACTGGACGCCCAGGGCAATGCCTGGGTGGCGGACACCTGGAACAACCGTATTCAGAAGCTCAGCCCGAGTGGCGATCCGCTGCTGCAGATCGCGGTTCCCAGTGGTTGGGGAAGCCAGGCGGTGTCCAACAAACCGTATGTAGCCGTCAATGCTCAGGGTCGGATCATCGCGACCTTCCCCGAGCAGGGTCGCGTGGTTGTCTTCGATGCCGAGGGCCAGCAGCTCCAGGAGATTCCCATGCAGGGCGGCTCACCCGTCGGTGTAGCGGTCGGAAGCGATGGTCGGCTTCTGGTAGCCGACGCACGCGGAAACGTCGTCGAGAGCCTGTCGAGCCCGTGAAGGCGGGCGCGACTCGAATCGTCGGCCTTGGGCTGACTTTCGTTTTTCTCGTCCTGGCCTTCCAACGCGTTGACTTGCGGGGATTTCTGGATGAGCTGCGCGGCGTCAACTATGTCTGGCTACTTCCATCGGCCGTGTGCACGCTGGTCGGCTACGGGCTGCGAACGGTGCGCTGGCGGCTGATCCTCAGCGGCGCGGCGCGCGCACCACTCAGCACCCTGTTTCCGGTGCTGATCATGGGCTTTGCCACGAACAACCTGCTGCCGGGGCGCCTGGGCGAGTTCTGGCGAGCCTACTTGCTGGGCCGCAAGCGGAACGTGCGCAAGAGCTTTGCGCTCGCGTCGGTGGTGGTGGAGCGGGTGTTCGACGGGCTGACCTTGATCGCCTTGCTGGCGGTCGTCTCGGTGGTCATTCAGCTGCCCGGCTGGAGTCGCCAGATCGAGCTGTTCGCTGCAGCTGTCTTCCTCGGCGCGACGATCGCGCTCGTTGTGCTGTTGTGGAAGCCGGCCATCGTGCAGGTGCCGCTCAAGCGTGCGCTGCAGCCCTTCCATGGCGGGTTGGCTGCATGGATCGAGACTCGCTTCGAGACGTTTGTGACCGGACTCGACCCACTTCGTCGGGCACCCATCCTTGGCCTGGCCGCGCTCCTTTCCGCGGGGGTGTGGTTGATGGAAGGTGGCTCGTACGTGTTGCTGAGCCGAGGGCTGAGCCTCAACCTGCCAGGCAACGCGGAGCTACCCGCGTTAGGCCTGGCGCTGGTCACGATCAATCTCGGCATCATGGTCCCCTCCGGGCCGGGCTACCTTGGCACACAGGAGTTCTTCGGCACGGCCGCGCTGGGCGTCGTGGGCGCCAACCCGCAGGCGGCGCTGGCGCTGGTGGTCATCTCCCACGCGGTGCAGTACGCGCTGGTAACTGGCCTGGGCCTGGCGTTCTTCGCTCACGAGCATCTGTCGCCGCGCGACCTGGCCCCCGCACTGGCCGAGCCATCGGTTTGATCGAAATCTCAACGGTTCTACTTCGAGCGTGAAAAGGCAGTCGGGTATCTCATGAACACGGCCACTCTCCGTTTCCTCGCACCGTTCGTGATCAGCGGCGCGCTGTTGCTGCTGGTGGCCAACAGCGTGCGGGGCGAAGCCGATCAGCTGACGGCCGCGCTCACCTCGGCCGACTGGCGGCTCATCGTGCCGGCCATCGGCTTCTACTTCGCCGGCGTCTGGCTGCGGAGCGCCCGATGGGGCCTTCTGCTGCCGGAGCACTCCGTCAAAACGTCGACGCTGTTTCGTGCGCTGGTCGTCGGCTTCACCGTCAACATCCTGCTGCCGCTGCGCATGGGCGAAATCGCGCGGGCCTACCTGCTGTCGCGCTGGTGCCGCATCCCATACGGCGCCACGATCGCCAGCCTGGTGGTCGAGCGCGTGCTCGATGGACTGTCATTGGCGGTGCTGCTGCTGCTGTCCTTGACGGTGGTCTCGGCGCCCGGCTACCTGTTGGTGGTAGGCGTGCTCGCCGCGGGCGGCTTCCTCGGCGGCGCGATCGTGCTCGCGCTCGCCGCCTGGCGGGCAGAGATGCTCACCACACTGGCGGGCTTCTTCGCCCGACGGCTGCCGCCGCGCTTCGAGGATGTGCTGATGCGAGTGGCGACGAGCTTCGCTCGCTCGCTGGCGCTGGTTCACGATCCGGCGCGGCTGGTGCGCCTGCTCGGGATCTCGCTGCTGGCGTGGTGTTTCGAATTGGGCCTGTTCTTCGTGCTGCTGGTTAGCTTCAAACTGCCGGCGAGCTACCCGTTGGCGTTGTTGGTCGGCTCGGCCGCCAACTTTGCGACGCTGGTGCCGTCGTCGCCCGGTTACGTGGGCACCTTCGACGGCGTGCTCATCAACGTCCTGCGCGACGTCGCCGGCGTCGCCGCCGGCCAGGCGGCCGCGTATGACGTGGTGGTGCACGCCGCCCTGTTCCTTCCCGTCGTCGTGGTGGGTACGCTGGTGCTCTGGCGGTCGCACGTGACCATCGATCAGATCACCCACGCTCCCGACCGCTCGGCGGCCCGCACGAGCGGAGGCGGCTGGCAGCAGGCCGCCTGAAAACCATGCGCCAGACGCCTCAGCCAGGCACGCTCACGCTGCCTGGCATGGAGGACGTCGGCCTGTCACCCATCCGTCGCCAGTACCTCGAGCTGAAGCGTCGCCAGCCGGACGCGATCCTCCTGTTCCGCCTGGGCGACTTCTACGAAACGTTCGAGGACGACGCGCACCTGGCCGCTCGTGTTCTTGACATAACACTGACCTCGCGGGAGATGGGCCGCGGCGAACGGTTGCCCATGGCCGGCATCCCCGTCCACGCCGCCGAGACCTACATCGGCCGACTGATCGCCGCCGGCATGCCGGTCGCCATCGCCGAACAGATCGGCAACGTGCCCCGCAATGGCATCGTCCCCCGCGAGATCGTGCGCGTGCTGACGCCCGGCATGCTGCTCGAGAGCGACTTGCTGGTTGGAACCCGCGCCAATTTCCTCCTGGGCCTGATCAGAGACGGCTCCGGCTTTGGGCTGGCGTACGTCGACGTCTCGACCGGCGAGCTGCTGGTGACGACCGTCACTGGTCCGAGCGCGGTCGAGCTCGCTACGGCCGAGCTGGTGCGCATCGGCCCCTCCGAGATCCTGGTCCAGTCTGACGAGTCGATCGACAGCCTTGCGCCACCGGGCGCGGCCATCACCAGGCGCGGGCCAGAGCTGTTCGCCCCGTTGGCGGCCACGCGGGCGGTGGTGCGCTGTTTCGGCGGCGCTCTCGAATCGAGTGGTCTGGCCGACCATCCGCTGGCCACGCGCGCGCTCGGTGGGCTGCTCGCGTACGTCCAGGAGGCCCGACCAGCCGCGACGCGCACCCTGCAGCACCCGCGGCTGTACGCCGTCGGCGGCACGATGGTGCTCGACCGCGCCAGTCGACGCAATCTCGACTTGCTCGAGTCCTCGGCCGGCGAGGACAGCCCGACGCTGCTGCGGGTGCTCGATCGGACCTCGACGCCGATGGGTACGCGGCTGCTGCGCGCCGTCCTCGGCCAGCCGCTGCTCGACGTCGAGCGCATCAACGCCCGTCTCGACGCCGTCGATCGCCTCGTCGCGGACACCGCGCTGCGTTCACGCCTGCTTGCAGCGCTTCGAGGGCTGCCCGATCTCGAGCGTCTGGCCATACGCGCTGGACAGCATCTGCTGATGCCTCGCGAATGCCTGTCACTTGCCTCGGGTCTTGAGCGGATTCCCGGACTGCGCCGCGCGCTGGAGTCAGCCTCTTCAGACCTGCCGCCGCTGCTCGACCAGGCGCGGCCGCGTGCCGTCCCCGAGGCCGTCGCCGACGTCCGCGCCACGCTGCGCGACGGGGCCACGGTGTTCGAAGAGGGCGTCATCAGAGCCGGCGTCTCGGCCGAGCTCGACCAGCACCGATCGCTGGGCGGCGATGCGCGCCAGTGGATCGCCGCGCTCGAACTGCGTGAACGCGAGCGCACGGGCGTGCGCGCCGCTCGCGTCGGCTACAACAAGGTCTTCGGCTACTACCTCGAAGTCTCGACGGCGCAGTGCGGCCAGCCCACCGACTACTACCAGCGCCAGGCCAGCGGCGTGGATACCGTCGGCGAGCACCTCGAACGCCTGGGCTGGATCCGCAAGCAGACCCTGGCCAACGCCGAGCGGTTCGTGACGCCCGAGCTCAAGGAAATGGAATCGCGCGTGGCGCGCGCCCACGACGACGCGCTGCAGCTCGAGCGCGAGTTGTACAACGCGCTGCTCGAGCGGCTGGCCGCGCGCTGCGAGTTGCTCGCCGATTCTGCCCGCGCGGTCGCCGTGCTCGATCTGCTCGTTGCCCTGGCCGAGAGCGCGTGCGCGCACGGGTATATGCGGCCGCTGGTCGACGATTCGGATCGGCTGGAGATCGTGGACGGCCGCCATCCGGTGGTCGAGCAGAGTCTGCCGCCTGGCCAGTTCGTGGCCAACAACACCGCGCTCGGCCCCGACGCACGGGTGATGCTGCTCACCGGACCCAACATGGCCGGCAAGAGCACGTATCTGCGCCAGGTGGCGCTGATCGTGTTGATGGCGCAGGTTGGCAGCTTCGTGCCGGCGGCCTCGGCCCACATCGGCATTGTTGATCGCATCTTCACCCGTATCGGCGCGCACGACGACATCGCCGCTGGACGCAGCACGTTCATGGTCGAGATGATCGAGGCGGCCACCATCGTGCGCTCGGCCACCGCGCGTAGCCTGGTGGTGCTCGACGAGGTCGGCCGTGGCACCAGCACGTTCGACGGCATGGCCATCGCCCAGGCGATCGTCGAAGAGCTGCACGACGACCAGCGGCCCGGCGGCGCGCCCAAGACCGTCTTCGCCACGCATTACCATGACCTGACCGCGCTGGCCTCGGCGTTACCCCGGCTTCGCACCTATCGCGTGGATGTCCTGGAGCGCGGCGACGAAGTTGTCTTCCTTCACTCGGTGGTCGAAGGCGGCGCCGACAAGTCGTACGGCGTGCACGTCGCGCGTCTGGCGGGCGTGCCTGACCGCGTGACCCAACGCGCGGCCGCGCTCCTCAAGCAACTGGAGACTTCGCCATCGCCGCGTACAGCCCGTGGTTCTCAGTCGTTGCAGGGCGACCAGTAATGCGAGCCGCCCTGCGCGTGAATTCGCCGATGCTCTGCCCTGTCTCCTGTCCTTGCTCCTTGCGCGGCGGCGAGTAATGCGAGCCGCCATCCGGATAATGGACCCGCACCTGGCGGCCAAGATCGCCGCCGGCGAGGTCATCGAGCGGCCCGCGTCGGTGGTCAAGGAGCTGATCGAGAACGCGCTCGACGCCGACGCCAGGCACATCCGTGTGGAGGTCGAGGGCGGCGGGGCCGACCGTATCCTCGTAGCCGACGACGGCCACGGCATCGCCGCCGCCGAGGTCGAGCTGGCGTTTCGCCGCCACGCGACCAGCAAGCTGCGCACCGAGAGCGACCTGGACGAGCTGGCAACGCTCGGGTTTCGGGGCGAAGCGCTGCCAAACATCGCCGCGGTCGGCGATGTCGTCTGTTCGACTCGCTCGTTGCAGGACCCGGTGGGCGTCGAGCTGCGGCTCCTGGCAGGCGCGATCGAGCAGTGTCCCGTTGCGCGACAGCCTGGCACCACGATGAGCGTGGACGGCCTGTTCGCACGTTTCCCGGCGCGACGCAAATTCCTGCGGGCACGCTCCGCCGAAGCCGCCGCCTGCGTGCAGGTCGCCGCACAACTGGCACTCGGCTTCCCCGAAGTCCAGCTGGTGGTGCTCGTCGACGGGCGCGAGGCGCTGCGCACGGCCGGCGACGGCAATCTGCGCAACGCGTTCGTGGCGGTGCTGGGCGCGGATGCCGCTGACCACGTGCTGGACGTGCCGCGGGTATGCCTCGACGACGAGCGGGGCGAAGCGGTAGTCGAGGTGGATGGCGTGTGCGCCTCGGGCAGCTTCACCCGCGCCGGCCGCTCGGGCGTCAGCGTGCTGGTCAACCGCCGCCCCGTAACCAATCGCACCCTGACCTACGCCGTCGTCGAGTCGTATGGCTCACTGCTGCCGACTGGCCGTCAGCCGGTGGCGGCCATCTACGTACGCGTGCCGCCGGCCGAGGTTGAATTCAACGTCCACCCGAGCAAGCTCGAGGTCAAGCTGTTGCGCGAGCGAGCCGTGTACGCCGCCATCCAGCGCGCGCTACGGTCAGTCCGCCGAGGAGCCCGCTTCAGCGCCGGACGCCGACGATAACGAGCGGCTACGCGATCTCCGCGTGCTGGGTCAGGTCGGCAAGACGTACCTGATCGCGGAGGGCGAAGCTGGCGTCTATCTGGTTGACCAGCACGCGGCGTACGAGCGCGTGCTGCTCGAAAACCTGAGTGCCGCGTTGCGCGGCCGCTCCGAGCAGCAGCTCCTGCTGGAGCCGCTCGTACTCGACGTGCCACCCGCGGCGGTGGCCCTGGCGGAAGAGGCCAGTCCCGAGCTGAGCCAGCTCGGCTTCGCGATCGAGCCTTTCGGGCCGCGCCAGGTGCTGGTGCGCGGGGTGCCCGGCGCGCTGGTCGACCGTCAGCCGCAGCGTGTCCTGCAAGACACGCTGGTCACGCTGGCGACCAACACGCACGGCCTCGTCATCGAGCAGCACGCGAGCTGGGCCGAGCGCCTGGCTATCGTGCTGGCGTGCAAGTCCGCCGTGCGCGCCGGCGATACGCTCGAGCTGGCTGAGATGGAGGCGTTACTGCGTCGCCTGGGCGAGGCGATGTTGTGCCGTACGTGTGCGCACGGTCGCCCGACGGCGATCCTGCTTAGCCACGCCCAGCTCGAGCGCGAATTCGGCCGCCGCTGACCACGGTCGTGAGCCGCGGCCGACCCTCGTCCTCGAGCACGGACTGGATGCCGGCGACGACGAACGCGGGCAGCATGGCTACCCACCGACCGAGCCCGGAAAGATGCCCAGCGTTGAGCCGGCGATTGCGTAGATCCACGGCGTGCGCAGGCCGATCAGCCGCATTGCCACCAGGATGATCACAGCGAGCGCATCTTCTTGCCGTTTTGGTGCCTCGGCGCCGTCTGTTTGCCAAGTGCGCACGATGCGGACCAGTGTCATCAACGTCAAGCTCGAGCAACCAGGCGTCACGTGACGCTCCGCGTGACGCCTCGTGTGGATGCTGGCGTATGTGCAGCAAGGACGGAGATGTACGGTCTCGGGATGCGAACGCCCCCACCTCGCGCGCGGATTCTGTGGAATGCACTACTTACGCTGGAGCGCCCGTGGAGATCCCGGCCCCCCAAGTCGCATAAACAATCCGGCGAAGGGGCTTACCTGTGCGGTTGATGAATGCCATTGGCCCGTGAAGGCCAAAGGCTACTGCGGCACACACTACTGGAGATGGCGGACCAACGGCGACCCTGGGCCTGCTGCGCGTCGGTCGACGGTACCAACGGGGATCAGTTGCGCCGTCGAGGGCTGCCGCGGCACCAGCATCGGAAATGGTCTTTGCCGCATGCATTACGAGCGCATGCGACGCCGCGGCGGTCTGCGTGGTCCGACGCCCGAAAAGGCGCGCGCTGGCGAAGGCCATCTCTCGGCCTCTGGCTACCGGGTGATCACCGTTGATGGCAGGACAGTTCTGGAGCACCGCTACGTCATGGAGACGGCGCTCGGTCGGCCTTTGTTTCGAGACAAATCAGTTCATCATCGCGACGGTGACCGAGCCCACAACGAGCTGTCGAATCTCGAGCTTTGGTCCAGTGGCCAGCCTGCGGGGCAGCGAGTGCGGGACAAAATTGAATGGGCCCGTCGCCTGATGGAGCGGTACAACGATTTACCGCCCGAACTCGAGGCGAGGGAAAGTCGAATTCCCTGTCCAGGGCGGGTCGACTTTAGATCTACTACAGGCATATTCGGTGATTTGGATCTCGCGCTCTGGACCCCCGCCGACAGGGTTCCTCAGCGCCAGCCGGGTGATCTTAGGTGGGCCGTACCCGACATTCGGCCCACAGCATCCTGGCTAAGTGGCCCCGTTTACCGGTCCGTCAGGCGAAACCGGGACGAGGTCGCGGGGTTTTAGGCCGCGAGAGCGAGCACGTTCGCACGCGCTCGATCGGTGTTGC
>VBGG01000042.1 GCA_005883405.1 Chloroflexota bacterium
GAGCCGATCGCGTCCAACGGATTGCCGAGGCCCGGCGCCTGGGCTACCGCTTGCGACTCCGTAGGTCCCAGCACGCCGACACCGGGCACCACCGTCGCGCCGGGCACCAGCTCCGTCGTCCCGACACCAGGTGTCTCGCCGGGGGCCGCCTGACCACCGAATCCGTGCTGCAGACCATCCAGCACGCGGATGATCGGGTTGGACTCGCCAGCAGCGCCGATGATCTCGTCGGCGACCTTTTGCCAGTTTGCGTAGTACCTGGACGCGGGTAAGCCGCCGGGCGTCGGCACGTAGTAGTTGGACCCCAGGATCGGGCCGGCCGGGTCGAAGAAGGCGCGCGCATCGCCGAGCAGCGGCGCCAGGTTGGGCTGGTAGGCCCGGATGTAGTTGGCGAACCCTTGGGCTGCCTCGGCCCCGTTCTGGTACGACCAGAACGCCGCTGGCTGCGAGCTGCCAGCGAACGGCGATGACGAACGGAGCGATCCGCCCGATGCGCCCTGGCCGCCTCGCGTCGCCACGGTGGTGATGCCCAGCGTGAACGGCGGACTCAGCGAGAGCAGGCTCTCGGTGGAGGCGATCGTGGCGATAATCGCCGGATCGACTCCCGTTTGCCCACGCACGCTGGCCGCCTGCGCGTAAAGGTCGGCCTTTGACAGTCCCATCAATGATCACCGCTTGTGGTGCTTGTGGTGTTTGTGGTGGTGCTCTTTGCGCACCTTGTGGTGGCCCTTCTTGAAGCGGCCCTTGGCATCGCGCAATTTGCTCATCGGTACCTCCTTTCGCCCTGAATGGCCTCGAGGACGTGCGAGTTGATCCACACGTCCACCAGCAGCACCAGCAGAATGCCGACGTCGACCAGCAGCGCCCACTCGAGCACCTTCGACGACGTCAAAGCAGCTCTCCGTCCAGCACGCGGCCGCGCAGGATCAGCAGCCTGGCCAGCTCGCGCGCGCTGAGCAGCAGCTTCGGGTGGCCTGGCTGGTAGGGCTGGTCGTGATCGCCACCGCCGCGCTCCTCCGGCTCGGGAACCTGTGCGCGTGGAGCTCCAGCGGGGTTGCTTTCGTCGAACATGGTGGACCTCACTCGATGCCCCCGCGCGTACGCGTGGCTGGCCTCGGCTGCGCCTCCGTATCGACAGAGCGCGGCACCTGCGGCTGGATGTGGGCGATGTTGCTGGGGTTGGCCGCCTGCTGGGCGGCCACTCTCGCCGCGCCCGCCGATAGTCCAGGTGGCGGCGGGGCAGGCGCCTGGAGCGGACCGTAGTCGACACCAGGGATCGGATTCAGTGGCCGGGGGAGCGGCGCGCCGAACACCACGGTGGGCTGTGGCATGTGGAAGGTGCCGTAGTCCACACCTGGAATCGGGTTGGCGATCAGGCCGCCCGTCGGATCCAGGATGCCCGACGGCGGACGCGGAGCTGGCGGCGCGGGCTCCGTCCTGAAGATCGGCAGCACCGTTGGCGGGTGGAGCAGCTCCTGCTCGTGCTGCGTGACCCACGCCTGCGCCGCTCCAGCCCCGAATGTCGACTGGAAGTCGGAGATCGTCTGGGGGGACTGGCTGAACAGGCTCTGCCCGTCGCTGGCCAGCGTCGGCGACAGCGACCGCGGCATCGCCGTGATGGCGGGCGTGGCGGTCTCCGTTGGCGGGGCGATCTGCGTCGCCGGCGCCACCTGCGAGACGCGATTGAGCAGCTGCTGGAGCAGGCCCGCTACCTGGTCGCTACCTGGGGCCACTGGCGTGCGGGGCGCCTCGTTCACCGACTGGCTGCGGGAGATCGCGCCCGCCAGTTGGTTGATCTCGCCCTGGAGCTGGCTCTGGCTGTCGGAGATCGATCCGCTCAGACCGGCGACGGCCTGATTGATCGCCGCGGCCACGTCGGAGGCGCTCAGAATCGGCGCGTTGGATGTGCCCGGCTGGGTTGGGGCATTGCTCGTAGGTGTGCCTGTCGTGTCGCCCTGGCCCGCGCCTGCACCACCGCCGCCAGCGCTGCCGCCACCGCCGGCCAGATTCCCCTGCGGATTCACGTCCACCGGCGAGGTCAGCGGCGAGCCGGCGGCGCCGCGGCGCGTGACCAGCACCGCAGCACCGACGACCGCCGCCACCGCTGAGGCGGCCAGCAGCGGCGACTTGTGGAATTCCGCTTTGACCGAGCCGACGACGCTCACGCGTGACCCCGCCCTCCGCGCGCCAGCGCCGCCGACAGGTCAGCTCGAGCGCGCTGGGTGACGACGTCCTCGAAGCCGCGGTCCTGGCCCGGTTGGGCGGTCTGCGGGTAGTTGTTGGCCGCCACGAACGGCACCTGCGCCGTCTGGGGCAGGTAGTTGCACCTGGTGAAAAGCAGCGGTCGCAGGAGCTGCGGAACCGCCGCGGCAGGCACGCCACTGTGCAGCGGCGCGGCGTACGATTCCGTGCTGCCGACGGGCACGCCAAAGGGGAGTGGCATCGCTCAGAACTCCTGTTTGCGCCGCTCGCGCTCGTCGCGGCGGTCCGCCTCGCGCTC
>VBGG01000272.1 GCA_005883405.1 Chloroflexota bacterium
ACACTTCGATATTCGCCGGGTTGATGCTTGGGTCCCACAGCAACTCGTCGAGTACGTCTCGCTGCAGTTGGGCATTGTTCTTCATTGAGCGTGTGCCTCCATTGAGAGATTCGCGAGCTAATTCCGCCGCGTCGTATATAGATTGGCTCCGCTCTTGCCCGATTACCTCGCGCAATCGGATGAACGTGACTCACACGTTCGAGTTAACCTGCTGTCAACTCACCCGGAAGAGGGAGCGCAACTCACTCGGATGGACGATATGCTTGGCCTAACGGCTCCTCATGAGGCGCACGGCTTTGGGTTGGGCCTGGCCGGCGCGAAGGGAGGCGGTTACGGAACTCGGGGCCCCAATTGACCTACGAAGTCACGGGTCTTTCGGCGCTGCCGTGACCGTGCATCGGCATTTTGGCCATCTGATGGTGAGGGTGTGGGACCAACCTGCGGACGACTGGCGACCAGGGTGCAGGTCCTCGTGCTCGGAGTCGGGAGCTTAGTGGGGCGGGCCCGAACGGTGCAGACAGCTCTTATGATGGCCGACTGGCTCATGTGCACCGGCCTCACGGTGTGGAGTGCGCTCAGTCCACGTGTATGTTGAGCGTGTGCCAACCACTCGCACCCGCAGGATGCGGTGGAGTCGATTCAGCGGGTTGCAAGCTACCGCTGCCGTCGGAGCTGCGCACGCTTATGACGTGGTCCCCAGGGTTAGCGCTCCAGGCGAAGCGCCACGGCCGCCATGTGATGTCTGAGCCTGGGGTCTTGAGTTGTGCGGGCTGCCAGCCGCCGTCATCAATACGCAGCTCGACGCTCGAGATGCCGCGTGCGCCGGCGAAGGCATAGCCTCCAAGTGCGACCATGCCGTTGTCAGACCGTACTCCGCTGGCGTTTCCCAGCGCCGAATTGCCGGTGTCCACGGTCGACTGCGTACGGACCGTGGCGGTTTGATCCCAGCCGCGCTCCTCCCAGTAGCCTGTGAAATCCTGACCAACAACCTCGATGCCCGAGAGCCACTTCACATTCTTCATGCCATAGAGCCCAGGCACGATGAGTCGGGCGGGAAACCCGTGCTCGCGCAATAGGGCCTCACCTCCAAAGCCATATGCCACGAGAGTCCGCTCGTCGAGCGCATCCTGGAGCGGGATCGTATCAGCATAGCCCGTAACACTTCTCAGAACGACGGCCACAGGCTCGCGAGAAACACCAACCGCATCCAGCAGTGTGCGCAGGCGAACGCCACTCCACACGCCGGTGCCAGTGAGGCCACCACCAACTTCGTTCGAAATGCAGGTCAGCGTGCTGGCTTGTTCCACACTGGTCATTGACCGGAGCTCCGCGTAGCTCAGCGTCAACGGCGTGTCGACCAGGCCCCCGATGGTCAGGTGCCAGGCCGCTGGGTCCACGCGCGGACTTCGCACCTCAGAAGACACTACGTACAGCGCCGGTGGGGGAGTTGCTTCAGGCCTGGCCCCGATGCCTTGTGTGAATGACGGGTCAGCGACCGGGAATGCAGGCCCCGCAACCGCGCCAAGGGCCACGCCAGGCACCGGGTCACCACGCGCGATAGCCGCTGCGAGCGCAGCTTCCTGGCCACGTCGAAGCACCTCGCCAAGAGCGCCACCACCGGCTGCGACAAGGAGCAGCACACTCCCAGCGCGCCACAGAAAGTCGCGTCGGCCACGACTTGCTGATGGATCCACCTTCTCCGGAGCGAGCGCGAGGTGGCGGAGCAGCCACACCAGCACAATGCCCCAGGCGATAAACGAGACGGCGAGCACTCCGAGCGAAATGGCATCCGGAAGGGTGCCGGCCACCAACTGAGCACCAGCGATCAGGGCAAGCGCGACCGCTGCTAGCGGCATGACATTCGACCAGCTTCGCTCTACCCGCCAGCGGGCCGCGACTGCACCAATCGCTGCTCCGCCAAGCACCACGACCAGGAGCGCCGTGGTCTCAGCCAGAACCTTTGCACCTGACCCGAGCGCGTCGATGCCCTGCGTGGCCACGAACCCCGGCGTCAGTTTGATCCCAGCTTGAGCGACGTCGAGCGGGAAAAACGGGGCTAGGTCAAGCTGGGACAGGGCGTAGTCCACGCCGAGGAGCGCGCTTGTGGCGAGGCCGCCGGCCGTGGCACTTCTAACCCACATTCACTTTTTCTCCGGTGCGCCGGAGCGACCACAGGAGCCACAGTCCAACCAGCAGCAGGATTAGTCCGATAGCCGCCCACATGGTCTGGCCGGACATAAAGGTCCCCTGCAGCACGTTCAGAC
>VBGG01000273.1 GCA_005883405.1 Chloroflexota bacterium
GTGCCGATCGAGCTCGAAGAGATCTTCGAGCTGCGAGGCAAGTGCCTGGCGTGAGCACAGACGTCGTACTCGAGCTCGACGGCGTCGAGGTCACCGTCACCAATCCCGACAAGGTGTTCTTTCCTCGTCTCGGGAAGACCAAGCTCGATCTGGTGAACTACTACCTGAGCGTTGCCGAGGCGGCGCTGCGCGGCGTAGCCCAGCGCCCGATGAACCTGAAGCGATTCCCGAATGGCGCCGAGGGCGAGCCGTTCTACCAGAAGCGCGCGCCGACCCCGCGTCCAGCCTGGATCGAGACAGCGACGGTCGAGTTCCCCAGTGGTCGCACCGCTGACGAGGTCGTCTGTACCAACACAGCCTGTCTGGCGTGGGTCGTCAACCTCGGCTGCATCGACCTGAATCCATGGCCAGTCCGCGCAGCTGACGTGGACCATCCCGATGAGTTGCGCATTGACCTCGATCCGCAGCCGGAGGCGTCGTGGGACGACGTACGCAAGGTGGCGCTCCTTGCGCGCGAGGTACTCGGGGAGCACGGGCTCGTCGGTTATCCGAAAACCTCGGGCTCACGCGGCATCCACATCAACGTGCGTATCGAGCCGCGCCGGGCGTTCGTGGACGTGCGTCGCGCGGCCGTGGCGCTCGCACGCGAGATGGAGCGTCGCGCGCCGGGCCTCGCCACGGCGGCGTGGTGGAAGGAGGAGCGTCAGGGCGTCTTTCTGGACTACAACCAGAACGCCCGCGATCGAACGGTTGCCTCGGCGTACTCGGTGCGGCCACGACCTGACGCGCGGGTCTCGACGCCGCTCAGGTGGGATGAGGTGGCTGAGGCCGATCCGGCCAACTTCACGATGGATACGGTCCCTCAACGTCTGGCGCAGATGGGCGATCCGGCCGCCGACATCGACGCTCGTGCGGGCCGACTCGACGGCCTGCTGGCGCTTGCCGATCGTGACACGGCCAACGGCCTGCCAGATGCCCCCTGGCCACCCCACTACCCCAAGGGCACCGATGAACCGATCCGCGCCCAACCCAGTCGGCGGCGCCGCCCGGCGGTATAACGTCAGTCGCTATGCCCCTCGCCGCACCGCCACACGCTCAGCCCCGCGTACTCGTGACCGGCGGCAGCGGCTTTCTCGGCCGCCAGGTCCTGGCGGTCCTGGCCGAGCATGGGTTTCAGGACGTCTCCGCGCCGACTCACGCTGCCTATGACCTGACCGTCGGCGCCCAGGTGGCTGCGTGCCTGCGCGATCTGCGGCCCGAAGCGATCGTCCATCTGGCGGCGGTGGTGGGCGGCATCGGCGCCAATCGGGCGCGCCCGGGCGAGTTCTTCTATCAGAACCTGGTCATGGGCGCCGAATTGATGGAGCAGGCGCGGCTGTCGGGCGTGCAGAAGTTCGTCGCGGTGGGCACGATCTGCGCCTATCCCAAGTTCACACCGGTCCCGTTTCATGAGAGCGACCTCTGGTCCGGCTATCCAGAGGAAACGAACGCGCCCTACGGCCTGGCCAAGAAAATGTTGCTGGTGCAGGCCCAGGCCTACCGCCAGCAATACGGCTTCGACGCCATCTACCTGCTGCCCACGAACCTGTACGGTCCGGGCGACAATTTTCATCCTACGAACGCCCACGTCATCCCCGACATGATCCGCAAGTGCCTGGAAGCCATCGACGACGGAGACGCGGCGATCACCCTGTGGGGCACCGGAAATCCGACGCGGGAGTTTCTGTACGTCCGCGACTGCGCAGAGGGCATCGTCGCCGCCCTCGAGCGCTACGACGGCGCCGAGCCGGTCAACCTCGGCAGTGGCGAGGAGATCCGCATCGCCGACCTGGCGCACCTGATCGCCGAGGTGACCGGTTTTGATGGCGAGATCCGCTTCGACCCGTCTCAGCCAGACGGGCAGCCACGCAGAAAGCTGGACACCTCGCAGGCAGTCAAGGCCTTCAGCTGGCACTCGACCACGTCGTTCCGCGATGGCTTGCGGGCGACGGTGGACTGGTATCGCGGTGTTCGCAGCCGAGCCGGCTCGGTATATACTCCTGCGACGCCATGAGTCGTCAGCACTCGTTTACCTTCGGCACTTCGACATGACAGGGCCACGTAGGACGTAGCCACGTAGAGTCCCGTCATGTCGAGAGGAGCGGTCCAATTGGACCGCTCCTTTCATTTACCCTTCAGGAGGCCTTCTCAAAAAGAGAACCACCATGACACACACAGACGCGAGCCCAGGAACGGACTGGCCGCGACGCCTCGACGAGCTGCAATCGGCCGCCCTCGCCGAGCTCGATCGAGCGGTCGACGCCGCGGCCCTCGAGCAGTGGCGCATCACGCACCTGGGACGGAAGAGCGCGCTGTCCGAACTGCTCAGCGGGCTGGGCAAGCTGCCCCCTGACGAGCGCCGCGAGGTTGGGAGCGCCGCAAACCTTATCAAGCGCTCCCTGGAGCAGGCATTCGCCGAGCGCGAGCGCGCGGTCCGCCAACGCGAATTGGCCCAGGCGCTCGAGCGGGAGCGGATCGACGTCACGCTGCCGGGACGACCGCCCTCCGTCGGCGCACTGCACCCCATCACGCAGACGATCGACGAGTGCGTCGAGATCCTGCGGAGCATGGGTTTTCAGCTCACGCAGACTCCCGAAGTCGAGAGCGATTACTACAACTTTGAGTCGCTCAACATGCCGTACTGGCATCCAGCGCGCGACATGCAGGACACGCTCTATGTGCGCGTGCCCGATCTGGTGATGCGCACCCAGACCACGGCGTACCAGGCCAGGGTGATGAGCACACAGCAACCGCCCGTGCGAATCATCAATGTCGGTCGCTGTTATCGCGCGGAGGAAACCGACGCCACGCACGAGTGGATGTTCCATCAGATCGACGGACTCGCCGTCGACGAGGGCCTGACCCTGGCCGATCTGCGGGGCACGCTGACCACGTTCGCGCAGCGCATGTTCGGGTCGAGGACGCGGACACGGTTTCGGTGCGACTACTTCCCGTTCGTCGAGCCTGGGGTCGACTTCGCCATCTCGTGCTATCGCTGTGACGGATCCGACCCGAGCTGCGCGATCTGCCACGGCTCGGGCTGGCTCGAGATTCTCGGTGCCGGCATGGTCCACCCGCGCGTGCTCGAGCGGGTGGGCTACGACTCGGCGCGCCTGACGGGTTTCGCCTGGGGCATGGGCGTCGAGCGGATCGCCATGATCAAGTACGGCATCGAGGACATCCGCCTCTTCTACGCCAACGATCTGCGCTTCCTCGAGCAGTTCAAATGAAGGTGCCGCTGAGCTGGCTGCGGGAGCTGGTCGAGATCGAGGTGCCCCTGCCGGCGCTGCGCCAGCGCCTGACCATGGCCGGCCTCGAGGTGGAGGACGTGCACGAGGTGGGCAACGACTGGCGCGACGTAACGGTCGGCCGCATCGTCGAGCTGGAGGCGCACCAGCGCCGCGAATCGCTCAACGTTGCGCGCGTGGATCTGGGTGGCTCCACGGTTACCGTCGTCACTGGCGCTCCGAACCTGAAGGTCGGCGATGTGGTGCCGTACGTCGCGGCTGGCGGCCGGCTTCCCTCTGGCGAGGTCGGCCGCCGCGATCTGGGCGGAATCACGTCGGAGGGCATGGTGTGCTCCGGCGACGAGCTGAATATCTCACCCGATAAAGATGGCATCTACGTCTTCGAAGCGGGGGTCCGGGTCGGCCAACCAGTCGAGGCATTTCTGAACGAGGCGATCCTCGACATCTACATCACCGCCAATCGGCCCGACTGCATGTCGATGATGGGCATCGCTCGCGAAGTACACGCGTTGTTCGGCGCCCCCTACACGCCCGCCATGCTGCGATTGCTCGATCCGGCGGCGGCCCGAGTCGAAGGGTCGCCGGGCGCGCCTGCGATTGATGAGCTGCTGTCGGTACGGATCGACGATGCCGAGGGCTGTCCACGCTTCACCGCCTCGGTGGTGCGCGGCATCCACACCGGACCTTCGCCACGCTGGATGGAGCGGCGGCTGCACTTCGCGGGCGTGCGACCCATCAGCAACGTGGTGGATGTCACCAACTACGTGATGCTCGAGGTCGGCCAGCCACTGCACGCGTTCGATCGTGCGCGGCTCGGCTCGCGAACCATCGTGGTGCGCCGAGCGCTTCCAGGCGAGCGCCTCCGCACGCTCGACGGCGAAGAGCGAGTGCTCGAGCCGCGCATGATGGTGGTAACCGACGGCCAGCGCGCGCGAAGCCTGGCCGGCATCATGGGTGGCGAGGACAGCGAGATCGCCGATTCCACGCGCGAAGTCGTGCTCGAAGGCGCCAGCTGGGATCGCGCCAGTATCCGCCGCACGTCCGCCGCGCTGAACCTGTCGTCTGAAGCGTCGCGCCGCTTCGGACGCGGGGTGGATCCCGATCTGACAGCGCTGGCGGTTGCGCGGGCAACGCGGCTCACCCTCGAGCTGGCGGGAGGCGAGGCCGCGGCCGGGCTGGCCGACGAGTATCCTGGCGCCAAGCCGCCCGGCCGCATCGAATTCCACCCGCGGCAGATCGACGCGCTGCTCGGCATGCAATTTTCGGCCGAGCAGGTCGTGCAGACGATGGACTACCTGGGTTTCCAGCCCGAAGCCGCGTCTGATGGCGCGCTCGGCGTCACCGTTCCCGGTTGGCGACGGTTCGACGTCGAAGGCCCGGCCGATCTGGCCGAGGAGGTTGGCCGCATCGCCGGCTTCGATCTGGTCCCATCGACCATGCCGAAGGGTGCACTGCCGACGCCGCGGCTCGACGGCGACGGGGGTTTCGCGGACGAGCTGCGCGCCCGCCGCACGCTGGCCGCGGCGGGATTGCAGGAGGTGATCACCTACTCGCTGGTCGATCCCGGCATGGCCGCCGATCTATCGGTCGGACGCGACGACGCAGATCCACAAGCGCTTCTGCGAGTCGAAAACCCGCACTCGATCGAACACAGCGTGTTGCGCCGGAGCCTGATCGGCAGCCTGCTGTATGCGATGCGCCCCAACCTGCGCCAGCGCGATCGTGTCCTGTTGTATGAGCTGGCTCGTACATGGCGAGCTTCGGCGGACCAGTCACCTGACGAGCGCCGCCACGTTGGCATAGTTATGGTGGGACCGCGAGCGCCGCGACACTGGTCTGAGAGCGACGGCACCCTCGACTTCTTCGACGTCAAAGGCGTTGTCGATGCGCTGCTCGCCGCGTTTCGGATCTCGGCCAGCTACGCAGAGAGTCGTCACCCGAGTCTTCACCCCGGGCGTACCGCCGATGTGCGCGTCGATGGCGAGCGGCTCGGCGTGGTGGGCCAGCTTCACCCGGCCGTCGCCGAGCGGCTGGACGTCGGCGGTGTCCCGGTGCTCGTCGCCGAACTGGACTTCGACCGTGTGATCGAGGCTCGCGAGCCGTTGCTCACCGTTGACACGCCTTCGCGCTTCCCGCCGGCTGACCGCGACGTCTCCTTCGTCGTCGACGAAGCAACCCGACACGATGAGCTCGAGCGCGCGATCCTCGAGGCGGCCGGTGGCCTGCTCGAAGATGCGCAGCTCTTCGACGTCTTCCGCGGCGGCATGGTGCCCGCTGGCCGCAAGAGCCTGGCCTTCTCGCTGCGCTACCGCGCCAGCGATCGCACGCTCGACGACGACGAAGTTACCGCCGCCCACGCGCGCGTCGAGCAGGCGCTGCAGCGTCGCTTCGGGGCCGAGGTGCGGGGGCGCTGAGCAGGCGCGATCCGATCGAGCGACGTGGACGTACTGCAACGACTCCAACCCCTGGACATCCTGTTCGCCGTCGTGTGGGCAGGCATCGTTGGATGGGGCTTGCAGACCGGCGTCGTGCGCCAGCTGGGCATGCTCGTCGGGGTCTATGGCGGCGCGTTGATCGCCGGCTCGGTGTACCGCCAGGGCGGGGCCCTGCTGGCGTTGGGCTTCGGTAACCAGGATCAACCGCAGCTCGAATTCTGGGCTTACGTCGCGATCTTCGTGGTCCTGTTCAGCGTGATCGGCGTGATCATGTGGCGCTCATATCCCGCCAGTCGGGTCAGCCGTGGTTTCGGCACGGACAACATGCTGGGCGCGGCGCTGGGCGCCATCTGGGGTGTGCTGCTGCTGATCGAGTTGCTCACGATCCTGCGGTTCTACGCCGCGGTACCGTGGAAGGGTCAGGAGACGACGCAGCTGGGTGTACTGCGCCAGATACAGCTGTCCCAAGTGGCGCCGACGCTCGAGGTTGTGGTCTCGCCCCTGTGGCAGATCATGGTGCCGTGGTTCCCAGCCCCGGTAAATCCGCGCTTATAAGCGAACTCTATCGATTCCATCGGGGCGATCAGCTTCTATCGCCAGGTGAGCAGGAGTAGGCTCCCCGTATGAGCCCGAGCGAGCTGATGATTCGGACCATCCACTGGGTGTGCCCGTGCTGCGGCGAAATCGCTCGAACGGCCCGCCAGCCGCAGACCTGCATAACCTGCGGCCGCAACGGTTCGAGTTTCGAGCAGCAGCGCGACGCATCGTTTCCGTCAGACTAGAAGCGACTCGGCAGAGCAGGATCAGGCGGCCCGGCGCGCAGGCGCAGCCGCGAGCTTCAGGGCGACCTGGATTTCGATCTTGCCGAACTCGGTCTCGAGCGGGATCACCAGCCGCTGCACGTCGAGCGTGCTGATCATCGTGTCGCGACCGAGCACCAGCATGGGCGGGGCCAGATCCGATGGATAGCCCGCCTCCGACAAGAGAACGGCTGCTCGACCGGTGATCACGTTGCCAATCTCGGCGATCCCGCTTTGAGCCAGAGCGTCGAACGTCGGGAAGTCCTGACCGAGCATCTTCGACACAACCGCACGAGCCGTCTGCTCGGCCATGGCAAAGATGACCATGCCGGCCACGCCGCCGGTCACGGCCACGACCGCGGTCACCTCGTCGCTGGTGTACGCCGAGCGTTGCAGGCCGATGGTGCCGCGCTGGGGCACGCTGCCCAGCTCGGACCCGAGGACCTCGGTAGCGGCCTGCAAGAACGGATTGATGAATTCGGTTCGCATGCCTATCAGGCCAGCAGCTTCTGCAGCGCCCCGAGCACACGGTCGGGCTGGAACGGCTTGAGGACGAAGTCCTTGGCGCCTGCGCGCAGCGCCTCCATGACGATAGCCTGCTGGCCCATGGCGGTCACCATCGCCACTCGAGCGCCCGGGTCCAGCTTCTTGATCTCCTTCAGTGCCGCGATGCCGTCCATCTCGGGCATGGTGATGTCGAGCAGGACCGCGTCGGGGCGATGCTCAGAGTACTGCCGCACCGCGTCGGCTCCATTTTCGGCCTGAACGACCTCGTGTCCGTTGTCCTGCAGCACCTTGCAGGCGCGCAGACGCATGAACGCTGCGTCGTCGACGACCATTACCTTTGCCACCGAGTAGTTTCTCCTGTCCCGTCTTCTCTCTTCGAGATGGTCCCGCCTGCCAGTGGCAGCGTAGGTTCCGACCCGAGTATCGGCTGGCCCATGCGGGTCACATGACCCCCCACGTGGGGGGAGATGGGAGGGGTAGTATTTTTGCGCGGTGAGCTTCATCGAAGTGGGAGACCTGCGCCTGCATTTTCAGCAGTGGGGTCCTCCGGATGCAGCCGAGAGCGTTGTCCTGGTACACGGTCTGGGTTCGAGCAGTCACATCTGGGACCTGGTTGGACCGTCGCTCGGTGCTCACGGATTTCGGGTAGTTGCACACGACCAACGCGGTCACGGCCAAAGCGACCAGCCAGACCAGGGCTACGACTTCGGCCTGGTGCTAGCAGATCTCGTAGGCCTGGTGGACGCGATCGGCGTGAACAGCCCGGCTCTGTTCGTGGGCCACTCCTGGGGGGCTTCTGTCGTGCTGCACTTCGCCGTGGCGCATCCCGATCGCTGCGCGGGCATATGCCTGGTCGACGGCGGAACAGCGTCGCCGGGCGAGCGCTGGTCATGGGAGGAGACCGAACGACGCCTGAGGCCTCCAGACATCGACGGCATGCGATGGGCCGATCTGCACCAGCGCATGTCCCGCAACAACGGCGCTTTCGCCGATCCCCGGGCGGAGGCTGTCGGCCGGTCACTCTTCCACGTCGACGCTGAGGGTCGCGTGACGCGGCGCTTCCGCATTTCCAACCACATGCAAGTCGTTCGCGCAATGTGGGAGCAGCGCCCGTCCGAGCTGCTGCCACGAGTAACCGCTCCGCTGCTGATCATGCCGACCCGGCAGGCGTCCGATGCGCCCGAGATGCTGGCGAACAAGTCCGCGGGGGTCCAACGTGCTCTCGAGCTCCAACCCGCGGCGCGGGTGCGCTGGTTCGAGGACACCGTCCACGACGTGCCTCTGCAGCGGCCTGACGAGGTTGCGGCCGAGCTGCTGGCGTTCGCCCGCCAGGTGTTGTTGAAAACGCCGGCTCCGCCCTGAGGCCATGCAAAGATCCAGATCCGTTTCCGGTTCGGGGGCCGCACGCGGCCGTGAGGTGCGGCTGTACAACACGTCCGCGCGCAGTGTCGAGGCAGCTCCACTCGATCGAGAGCGCGACGTGCGCATCTATACCTGCGGTCCGACCGTGTACCGATCGGTCCATCTGGGTAATCTGCGCTCATACCTCCTGGCTGACTGGCTCAAACGGTTGCTGGTTTGCAACGGATTTCAAGTTCGTCACGTCAAGAACATCACCGACGTGGGGCACATGCGCCAGGAGCTGCTGGATCGCGGCGAGGACAAACTCATCGCCGAAGCGCTCCGCGCTGGTCTGACTCCAGGCGATATCGCACGCCGCTATACCGAAGAGTTCTTCGCCGACGAAGCGCGGGTGAACATCCTCCCTGCCGACGTGTTCCCGCGCGCGACGGATCACGTTGGGCGGATGATCTCGATCGTCGCCGCGCTCGCTTCGGCGGGCCACGCGTACGAACGCAACGGAAATGTGTACTTCCGGGTCAACTCGTTCAGTGGCTACGGCGAGCTCGGAGGCTCCGTTTCGCGCGAAGGTCTGCGCCAGGGTGTGCGAGCCGAAGCCGATCCGCTGAAAGAGGATCCACGCGACTTCGCGCTGTGGAAAGCGGCCGAGCCCGGTCGGACGGAACTGGTCTGGTCGAGTCCCTGGGGGCGCGGCTTCCCCGGTTGGCACATCGAGTGCACCGCGATGAGCACCGACCACCTCGGACCGCAGATCGACATCCACACGGGTGGCGTCGACAACATCTTCCCTCACCATGAGGACGAGCGCGCCCAGAGCGAAGCGTTCACCGGGCAGAGGCCCTTCGCGCGCGTCTGGCTGCACGGCCAGCACCTGCTCGCTGACGGGCTGAAGATGGCCAAGTCCACCGGCAACGCGTACACCCTCGGCGATCTGCTGCGGCTGGAGTTCGAACCACTCGCGTTCCGTTATCTGTGCATGACGGCCCACTATCGCGCACGACTGAACTTCACGTTCACCAGCTTGCGGGCAGCACAGACGGGGCTGCGCCGCCTCCGCCAGCACGTCGCGAAATGGGGTCCGCCGGGCTCGACGCTGTCGCCGCCGGCCGAAGCGTGTCGTGACCAGTTCTGGTCCCTCGCTGCTGCCGACCTGGCGCTGCCCCGTTGTCTGGCGTTGGTCTGGTCGCTGGCGCGCGGATCGTTGGCGAACCTGCCGGATCCAGACAAGGCTGCGCTGGCGCGCGACTTTGACCGCCTGCTCGGGTTAGACCTGGGCCAGCCGCCACGTCGGCGGCCATCCGACCCATTCCGCGGCGCAGTGTCGTCGTTGAGTGGACTGCCCGATGGCTTATCGGAGCCCGATCGCTGCCTGCTCTCGGTCGATGTGGTGGTGCAGCCGGAGGAGGACCTGGAAGCGGTGCGGCGCTGCCTGACGAGCGTCGTGCGGAACCGGAGTGGCATGGACCTCGAGGTGGTGCTGGTGGACGCCACCGGCTCACCGGATTCGCACGTCAGGCTGGCCTCGATTGCCGCGCAGGATGACCGCATTCGCCTGGTGTGGATCGACCACGACCCGGGCGCCGGCGCCGCTCGCAACCTCGGCCTGCGCGCCAGCCACGGGAGGGTTGTGGCGCTGCTGGACCCGTCGGTCGAGCTCACCGCGTCACCATGGCCGCGGCTGTTGGCGGTCCTGGAGGATGCGTTGATCGGCGCAGCCGGACCTTTCGGCCTGGTGACCGCCGACCTGCGACACTTCCACGATGCCGAGCCACCGCCGGCCGGCGAAGCGGTCGAGGTGGACGCTCTACAGAATTATCTCATGGTCTTCCGACGCTCCGATCTGCGACGCATTGGTCCGCTCGACGAGCACTACCGCTTCTACCGCATTCTCGATCTGGACCTGAGCTACGCTATCCGCGCACGCGTCGGCCGCATCGTGGCCTTCGGCAACTTGCCTCTCATCCGTCACCGCCACGCGCTGTGGGAGGCGCTCAGCGAGGGCGACCGCGAGGAGCGCAGCCGCAAGAACTTCGGCCGCTTTTTGAAGCGGTGGGACCACCGCCACGACCTGCCGCGGCACGGCACGCCCGCCCAACTGGTG
The DNA here is from genome assembly GCA_005883405.1 of Chloroflexota bacterium. Taxonomy (GTDB): domain Bacteria; phylum Chloroflexota; class UBA6077; order UBA6077; family CF-72; genus CF-72. The sequence continues at coordinate 10,493 of VBGG01000273.1, forward strand.
GGCGAGGCGGCCCTGCACGGTTAGCTCGGCGGCGCGCGCGAGAGCCCCGTGACGGCCTCGCCGGTGGTCGACCGCCGCTTTTTGCGCGGGCGGTGCTCGTTGCGCTCCCCGGGCGTCACCGCCGGAAGCGCTGCCGCCGGCGCGTGCTTCGTCCTGGCCAGGAGCACGCGCGCCACGGCGGAGCGTCGGTCGGCTTCGACGAGCTGTACGTCTCGGCCGTAGCGCCGTGCCGACGCCTCGGCCAGGCTGGCGCCAAGCTGCGCGTCGCCGACCAGCGGTGGATCCAGCTTGACCGAGAACGTCGGCAGTCGCTGTCCACCGGAGGACAGGCGCACATAGCACTGATGCTCGCCCAGCTCGATCAGGTCCTGCGCATCAGTCGCGCCGCCCAGCTCCGGAACCAGATATTCGGCGTCTTCGGCGCTACAGTTGAACGCGAACAGTCCGTCGAGGTTGGCAAACACCGTCGCGCGCAATCCTCGCCCGTCGTCGCGCCCGAGCGCAAGCAGTCGCGCCAGGCTCTGGGTTGCCAACACCAGGTTGGCGCCGTACTTGCTGAGCTCCGCCAGAATTGTCTCGTAGTCGGCGCCGGGAATCGTGTGGAACTCATCGACCAGGATGCTGATCGGGCGGCGTGTCGCGGGGTCCAGCCGCGCCTGTTCGGCGACGGCGAGCGTGACCAGGTTCAAAAGCGTGCTGCCGATCAGCGCGGCCGCGTTTTCGCCGACTGTGCCACGGGCGGTGCTCACGATGACGATGGCGCCCTGGCGCAGCCACGCGGCTGGATCGAGGGTGGAGGCCGGCTGGCCGATGATGTTGCGTGCCGCGCTGCTGCCGTCAAATCGATGGATCTTGGTCAGCACCGGGTTGATCACTTCCAGCTGGAGTCGCCGGTCGAGCGGCTCGAAGTATTCGGACCACCAGGTCCGCACGCTGGGATCGGTCACGTCGCCGAGGACGTCGCGTCGAAAGCTGGCATCGCAGAGGATGGTGGGGACCTCCAGCAGGGTGTGCTGGGCCGCGCGCCCGTGTGCGCGATCCTTCGCGCATTGCGCAACGTTCGCGTCGAACAGGCTCAGGAGCGCGAACCGGAATGCATCCTCCATCCGCGGGCCCCAGTAATGCTCGCCCCATTCCCGCTGGAACACCGTGAGCACGTTGGCGACGGCACTGTCGCGGTCCCAGCCAAGCCCGGTGTCGAGCAGGTTGAGCCCGAACGGGCGCTGGCGGTCGGCGACATCCACAAAGACCACGTCGCCGCTCCGTTCGCCGGGCACCAGGCGCAGCATCGCCTCCGCCAGGTCGCGGTGCGGGTCGACGAGCAGCACGCCGCGGCGTGGCTGTGCCTCCATCGCGAAGTGCGCCAGGCGCTGCATGAGCGAGGACTTGCCGCGCCGCGTCTTCGCCACCAGCAGCAGATGGCGGCCGAGCACGTCCAGTGGCAACGCGACCGGCACGCGATGGCCTTGATGCTCGGAGACGCCGATACGACAGCCTTCGGCCACACTGTGCGGCAGCGGTAGCCAGCGTCTGGCAGTGGTGCGTTCGAGCAGGGCGACGTCGGCCACCGCGTGAGGCAGGTGCCAGACTCCCGCCAACTCCAGCGTGGTCAGAATCGGAAGTTTCCGATAGGGCCCAACACGAGACGGCATTCGCAGCTGCTCGGGCGTCACATGCAGCCGCCGGGCGACGAGCCCGTTCGCGCCCGCCAGGTTGTAGCGCCGGTAGGCCGCCACGAGACGCTCGAGCTCAGCATCGCAAGCCGCTGGCGCCGTGCCGCATGGCGCGTAGACAACCAGTCGGAGCTCCGCACGGTAGGCCAGTCGAGTCACCTTCTCGCGCACCAGGTCCATGTCGTACATGGCCGGCTGACAGAGTCGACGCCACAACGCAACCGCCGCGCCGCCTCCGAGGACGGTCGCGGCCAGCAATCCAACCAACTGCAGCCACTGACCCGCCTGGTGCCAGAGATATGCCTGGAGTCCAACCGCGGCGATTCCGAGCAGTATCGCGAGGAATGCCAGCATCGGCAGGGATGATTCCGTGGGCCGTGGTACGTGCTCGCTCGCCAGCGGATGCTGCACGGCCAGACGCTGGTATTGCCGACACCAATCCTCCGGCGCTGGCTCCAGCACGAGCTGGCTCAAGCCTCGCCAGCCCCGCGGAAGGTCACCAAGCGCGCTCAGGATCCCGAGCACCGGGTCGGCCTGAGCTGCGCGCTCGGCATCCACGTCCAGGTCCGAGAAGCTTCGCAATGGCAGATAGGCCGGCGCTCGCAGCCGGAACGTTCGCGCCTGGAACTGCTCGTCGGGTCTACACAGCGCCGGATCGTCCTCTGGCGGTAGCGGGCGGAGCTCCGCCTGGGGATACGCCGCACCGAGCTGGCTCAGCAACTGTTGGCGCATGCGCACACTCGAGGCGCGCATCAGAAACTGGCGCCGCTGCAGGTCAGCCGCGATCTCGAGCGAGCACGGCTCGTGCAGCGCAATCGACGCGAACAGGTGCTCGGCGGAGCTCAGCGCGGCCGCGTTGGTGCGCGGCATGACAATCTCAACCACGTGCGCGGCTGCATCCGGAGCCGAGCGCCGCCGCCAGCTAATGGCTACGCGCATGCGCAACCCCGTTCGCCCTGGCCTGCTCCGCCAATTCCGCCAGCTCGCGCGGCGCGGTCGTAGCCAGGCG
>VBGG01000044.1:0-18399 GCA_005883405.1 Chloroflexota bacterium
CACCATCGGCGGCAACGTCGGCGAGAACTCGGGCGGACCGCACACGCTGCGCTACGGCGTGACCACCAACCACACGCTGGGCCTCGAGGTAGTCCTGCCAGGCGGTGACATTGTCCAACTCGGCGGCAACGCCGTCGACAGCCCCGGCTACGATCTGATCGGCCTCCTGGTCGGTTCCGAAGGCACGCTCGGCATCGTCACCAAAATCTGGGTCCGGCTGGTGCCGATCAACGAGACGGTGAAGACGATCCTGGCGGTCTTCGCGAGCATGGAGGATGCCAGCTCAGCCGTGGCGGGCATGATCGCCCAGCGCATCGTGCCGGCTGCGATCGAGATGATGGACAACCTGACGATTCGAGCCATCGAGTCACGCTCACCGTCCGGCTATCCCGTCGAGGCTGAGGGCGTGGTGCTGATCGAAGTAGACGGCGTGCGCGAAGAGGTCGAGGCCCAGTCGGAAGCCGTTCAGCAGGTATGCCGCGACACGCGCGCCCTGTCGGTGCGCCTGGCACGCGACGAGGCGGAACGGGCGGCGCTGTGGGCTGGGCGCAAGGGTGCCTTCGCGGCGATCGGTCGACTGACCCCGGACTACTACACCGTGGATGGAGTGGTGCCGCGGACCAGGCTGCCTGCCACGCTGGCACGCATCCAGGAGATTTCGCGCGAGTCGGGCTTCCGCATCGCCAACGTCTTTCACGCGGGTGATGGCAACCTGCACCCGCTGATCATGTGGGATGCCGACGAGGCCGGCGCCGAGGAACGGGTGATCGACACGGGCGCCTAGATCATGCAGGTCTGCGCGGAAGCAGGTGGTTCGCTCAGCGGCGAGCACGGCATCGGCATGGAAAAGAAGGACCTGATGCCGCTCATCTTCAGCCGGCAGGACGTGGCCCAGATGCAGAGGATCAAAGAGGCGTTCGATCCTGGTGGGCTGTGCAATCCCGGCAAGATCTTTCCGACCGCGGGGCGATGTCTGGAGCTGTTCGCCCGTCGGGGCCGCGCGGTCGGCTGGTAGCGTGACCACCTCGACGCTCGAGATCGATGGTGTGTCGCCGCGCGAGCGGATCTCGCCGCGCACTGCCGAGGATCTGGCTGCCGCGCTGAAGGCCGCTGACGACACCGGCCAGGCCGTCGCGGCCGTCGGTGGCGGCACACAGCTGGATCTGGGCATGCCCCCGCTGCGCCTCGACGTGGTGGTCGACACCACCGGCCTCGATCGGGTGGTCGAGTACGAGCCCGCGGACCTCACCGTCACGGTCGAAGTTGGCATGCGTATGGCCGAGCTCCAGCGGATTCTGGGCGAGCAGGGCCAGTTCCTCGCGCTGGATCCGCCCGCGGCCGAGGGCGCGACCATTGGCGGGTTGATCGCCACCAACGCCAGCGGGCCGCTGCGCTTCGCGTACGGCACGGCACGTGACCTGGTCATCGGTACGCGGGTCGCCAACCCGGACGGCACCCTGACCCGCGCTGGCGGTCGCGTGGTGAAAAACGTTGCCGGCTACGACCTGAACAAGTTGTATATCGGCTCGCTCGGCACGCTCAGCGTCATCGTCGAGCTGAGCTTCAAGCTGGCGCCCATCGCACCCGCGCTCGACTCGGTTGTCGGCCAGATGCCCGATCTCGACGCCGCGCGCGAGCTCGTCAATGGGGTGGTCCACTCACCCCTGTCGCCGCTGGCGGTCGAGCTGCTCGGACCAGGCGCGGCCGTGGCAGCAGGCCTGCCAGCCGCGAACACGGTCGTCTTTCGTTTGGGTGGCTATCCGCAGGCCGTCGAGCGTCAGGTACGCGACCTCACCAGCCTGGTCTCACGCCACGGTGGCCAGCGGATCGAGGCCTCCCCGAGCGCGTGGGAGGACCTGGCGCGGATGCGGCTGGTGGCGCGCCAGCGCGACGTCGTGCTGAAGGCGGCCGCACCGATCTCGGCATCCACGGCTCTGGTAGCCGCGTTTGAAAAGCAGCTCGAAGGACTGGAGCCACTGGTCTGGTCTCATGCTGGCAGCGGCGTGGCGTACGCGGCGTGCAATCCGCCCGAAGCGGAAGCGCTCGCTTCGCTGCGGCGCGGCGTCGCGGCATTCGGCGAGAACGCGTCGCTGGTGATCGAGCGCTGCCCGACGGTGCTCAAGCGCGCGATCGACGTCTGGGGCGACCCCAGCCCATCTGTCGGCCTGATGCGGGCCATCAAAGCCAAACTGGACCCGAAGAACACTTTGAACCCGGGACGCTACGTTGGCGGTATCTAAGGGGTTCCGCGTTCCGGGTTCCGCGTTCCGCGTTTTCGGGCGCGCCGCCAACGCGGAACCCGGAACCCGGAACGCGGAACGCCTCCACGACATTCTCGACAAGAAACTCCTCAAAGAGTGTGTGCACTGCGGCCTGTGCCTCGACTACTGTCCGACGTACCGCGTGCTCGGCCACGAAGCCGACTCGCCCCGCGGCCGCATCTACCAGATCCGCCAGGTCTACGAAGGCAAGATCAGCGCCGACGATCCCGACTTCCGTGAACACATCTACTGCTGCCTGGACTGCCGCGCCTGCCAGACAGCATGCCCGTCTGGCGTGCAGTACGGTGCGATCATCGAAGCCGCGCGGGCTATCGCCGAGCCCATCAGCCCGTCCGAGAAAACCGTTGGCCGCGCCATTCTGGGTACGGTCTTCATCCGCAAGCCGCTGCTCGACGCGGCGGGTCTCGGCCTACGGCTCTACCAGCGCACCGGCCTGCAAGGCTTCCTGCGCAAGTCGGGCGCGCTGCGGGTACTGCCGCCGCGGTTGCGCGAAATGGAAGCGATGCTCGCGCCGGCGCAGGGCGGGATCCGTCGCTGGGCAGCGCCACAGGTGAGCCCTGCTCGCGGTCCAGTTCGGTACCGCGTCGGGTTCATCGAAGGCTGCATCATGCCGCAGTTGTTCGGCGATACAAACGCCGCCACCGTGCGCGTTCTGGCGGCGAATGGGTGCGTGGTGTTCAGTCCACCGAAACAGGGCTGTTGCGGCGCGCTGCAAATGCACACGGGCGATCGCCAGACAGCGCGCGACCTGGCCCGCCGCAACGTCGACGCGTTCGACGGACTCGGGCTGGACGCGATCATCATCAACGCCGCGGGCTGTGGCTCGACGCTCAAAGAGTATGGCCACCTCCTCCACGATGACCCGACCTATGCAGAGCGCGCAGCCGAGTTCGCCAGCAACGTCAAGGACGTCTCAGAGTTCCTCGCCGCCATCGACCTGGTGCCACCGACGACGCCGGTGCCAGTGAAGGTGACGTATCAGGACGCCTGTCATCTGGTGCACGGCCAGGGCATCCGCAACCAGCCGCGCCAACTGCTGCGCGCGATCCCCGGGCTCGAGCTGGTGGAGATGAAAGAGTCTGACGTGTGCTGCGGCAGCGCGGGCATCTACAACTTGACCCACCCTGCCATCTCCGTCGAGCTCCTCGAGCAGAAGATGGACCACGTCCTCGCCACCGGTGCCACGGGGATCGTCGCGCCCAACCCCGGGTGCACCATGCAGCTGGCCTACGGCGCGCGCCGCCGTGGCGTCGACCTGCAGCTCTTCCATGTGGTTGATCTGCTCGATATGGCGTATCGTTCCGGGTTTCGGGTTCCGCGATAGCGGCAGGCCCAAAAACGCGGAACGCGGAACGCGGAACCCGAAACGCTTAACGCCGCACTAGCCGCCAGAGCGCGGACACCTCGTCTGACCGAAACGCGAGCGACAACACCCCGTACAGCACCGCGCCCGAGCCCACGCAGAAAGCGATCAGCAGCGCCTGGCCGGGCGCGCCATACGCGCCGAGTAGTGGATCGAGCCGACCCGCCAGCCAGGCCACGGACACGCCCATCACCAGGCTGGCCGCCAGAATCCGCAACGCCGGCGTGGTGAGCCGACCACTGGTCAGGCCCGGCATACGCACCGCCGCGAAGCGCAGCAGCACGCCTGCCTCGACCAGCGCGGCGATCGAGTTCGCAAGCGCCAATCCGCGAAAGCCCATGCCGCTGCGCATGTCCAGTCCGAGTGGTAGCGGCAGAGTCACGATGCCACTTAGCAGGAGACTCGCCAGGAGGTTCACGCCAACCGCCAGCACCGCGGCCAGCACTGGCGTCCGCGTGTCGTGGCGGGCATAAAAGACGCGATCGACGATCTCGACGGTCGCGTGCCCGGCCAGGCCGAGCGCGTAGAACACCATCGCCGAGGCGGTGCCGATCGTCGAGGCGCTATCGAACTGGTCGCGCTGAAACACCAGGCGGATCAATGGCTCGCCCAGTGCGATCAAGCCGATGCTGGCCGGAATCGTCAGAAACAGAATCATCCGCAACGAAAGCAGAAACACTTGCTCGAAGCGTTCCCGGTTCTCGAGCGCACTCTCCTCGGAGAGCGTGGGGAACACCGCCGTGCCGACCGCCATCGCCAGCGCCAGCGGCAGCATGATCAGCTGCCACGCGTAGTTCAGATAGCCGATGCTGACGGCGCCGAGGAATGAGGCCAGCACAATCGCCGACAGGACCTGATTGAGCTGCACCACGCCAAGGCCGAGCACGCGCGGAGCGAACAGGCGAGCCACCTCGCGAACTCCCGCGTGGCCCAGGTCCACCACCGGCTGCCAGCGCATGCCGAGACGCAGGCAAAACGGCAGCTGGATCAGCAGGTGCAGCACCGCGCCGGCCACCGCTCCAAGCGCCAGACCGTAGATCCCCAGCGGTCCGCTGAGACCCGCCGCGGCGGCGATAATCGCCAGGTTGTACAGCAGCGGAGCCATCGCGGCGATCGCGAAGCGGTTGTACGAGTTCAGCACGCTCGAGCAGAACGTGCTGACCGCGAACACCGCGGGAGAGATCAGCAGGATGCGCGTGAGGTTGGCGACCTCATCCCTGAAATCCGCGCCCTGACCCGCCACCCAGACGTCCATGATGGGTCGCGCAAAGACCGCCAGAACCGCGCAGGTGCCAAGCGCGATCAGCGCGAAGATGTTGATGACCGAGCTGGTCAGATGCCAAGCTTCGTCGTCTCGTCCGAGCGCGTGATAGCGCTTGAACACCGGGATGAAGGCCGAGGCCACCGCACCGCCGACAAGCACCTGAAAGACGAGGTCCGGAAGCGCGATCGCGGCGACGTAGGCACCGAAGTCCTGCCCCGTACCGAAGTGCGCGGCAATGACGATATTGCGCACCGCGCCCAACAAACGGCTGAGCATGAAGCCAGTCATCACGACCAGCGCGCCCTGGGCGAGCCGTCGCATGCGGTCGACCGCGGGCGTGGCGCCGGCGACAGTCGCCGGACGCGCTACCATGCGCCGCTCTTGACGCGGCCGCCAGCGCCACGAATACGCGCGGCGACGGCCTGGTGTGCCTCTTCCTCCAGCCGATCGTCGAGCGGCTCGAGCGTTACTGGTTCCCGTAGCCGATGGCGCAGCGCTGCCGCGAGCAGGCGATCTGCCAGCCACGGATTCTTCGGCAGAAGCGATCCGTGCAGATAACAGCCAATGGCGGTCTTGATGACGGCGCCTTCGGTGCCATCCTCGCCGTTGTTGCCGGCGCCGACTACTGTTCGGCCGAGTGGCCGGACGCCCGGCCCCAAAAACGTCCGACCCGAATGGTTCTCGAAGCCGACCAGCGTCCGTCGCTGGCCGTCCAGGTCGGTTTCGATGAGCACGTTGCCAATGTGCCGCTGTGGGCCGGGCACACTGCGGACGTCAAACAAACCGGCGCCGGGCAACTCCTGACCCTCGACGGTGGTGTAGCTCTGGCCCAGCAGCTGATAGCCGCCGCAGACCGACAGCAGCGCCGCGCCGTCTTCGACGGCCTCGCGGACAGCCTCGCCTTTCTGACGCAGGAAATCGGGCGAGACCACCGCCTGCTCGCGATCCTGGCCACCCCCGAAGAAGATCACGTCTGCCTCGGCCGGATCGAGCGTGTCTCCCAGGGTCAGCTCCTTGACTTCGAGCTCGATACCCCGCCACTCCGCTCGACGCCAGAGCGTCAGCACGTTGCCGCGATCGCCATAGACGCTCATCAGGTCCGGGTAGAGGTGAACGAGCCTAATCTTCCCAGAAGCCACGCACGTACCCGGTCCGCTGCAGAATCTCGCGCATCGCGAGCATCGCCGTGTAGGTCGGCAGCACGTACACCGTTTCGTTCGGCTCGGCCGCTGCCAGCCCAAGCTCGAGCGCGCGGCGCAGGTCGGTTTCGACGCGGATGCGCTCCGACTCGACGCCGGCGTACTTGAGCCGCACCGCCATGTCTTCGGCGCGCAGACCAGTGCAGATGGCCACGTTGACGCGGTCCTGCAAACGCTCGAACTCGACATCCCAGAGCCATGACACATCGGTGCCGTCGGCGAACAGGTCGTTGATGGCGATCAGCAGTGTCCGGCGGCCAGGCGGCGCCAGGACGGTGCGCAGGACTTCGGTGAAGCCGACAGGATTCTTGACCAGCGCCAGAAACACCTGGCGATCCTCGACCTGGATGCGTTCCAGACGACCAAATGCGGCGGTGAACGTCTCGAGGCCGCGCGCCACCGTCTCGCGGCGGATGCCCAGGGCGGCGCAGACGGCGGTGGCGGCGAGCGCGTTGTACACGTTGTAGAGACCCGGCAGCTGCAGGCGGGCGCGCACGATGCCATCCGGCGTCGACACCGTCAGGTTCGAGCCGGCATCGCCGAGCAGCTCGATCGCGGTCGCGGTCACTGTCGGCGCCGGCCGCGCGAACGCACAGCGCGTGCACGCGTAGTGACCAAGGTGGCCATAGAACACCACGTCGTATCGCAAGCTGGCGCCGCAGCGCGGGCACAGGCGCGCGTCCGCCGCGTGCGGCAGCGAGGTGGTGCCGACCGACGCATCGGCGATCCCGTACGTCATGGCCGCGGGCAGGTCGGAGATAAGCGGGTCGTCCGCATTGACGACCAATGTACTGGCAGCCGGCAGCCTGGCCGCGGCATTCCGCCACAACCCGGCGACGAAGTGGACCTCGCCATACCGATCGAGCTGATCTCGGAAGATGTTGTGGAGCAGCAGCACCCGCGGCTGGATGTGCTGCAGGGCGCCCGGCACGGTGGCCTCGTCGACCTCGAACAGACCGATGTCGCCAAGTGGTCGAGCCTGCCAGTCTGTCGCCTGGGCCACGGCGCTGAAGAGGCCCGAGAGCAGATTTGCGCCCGCGCGATTGTGGATCGGTTGCATACCAGCCGCCCGCAGGATGTGCGACAGCAGCCTGGTCGTGGTCGTTTTACCGTTAGTGCCGGAAACGACAATGCTGCCGTTCGGCAGCGAGCGGGTCACATCTCGCAGCGCGTGCGGCGCGAGGCGGGGCACCACGTGGCCGGCGATGACTGTGCCGCCACCGCGACCGAGACGTCGGCTCAGCCCGGCCGCCGCGCGGCCGGCCAGCAGTGCGGCGCTGAGTCGCGGGCGCATACGGTGGCCCTCGCATTGTGGCAAAACCGCCGCCCTGCAATTCCGCGTACTTCCACGCGTGCCGCGTAGCCGGGCTGAGTTCAGGATGATGCCAATCACAATGATGTGGGTGCCCTCGATGCCGCGGGAAATAATTGAAAATTGGTGCGCTTCTTGCGTTTATCCTCGGGACTGCTATGGCCGTTGAGGCGCGGCGCGCGACTCCGGCGACGTTGGTGCCAGCGAGCCCGTCGCCGTCGTTCCTGCGCCTGGCGTTATTGGCCACCGCGGCCACGCTAGGACTCTCGGGTGCCGCCACGGCCGCGGTCAGCATGCTGGCCGGCCTGCTCGTGTATCAGTACGCGCGGGCTCGCGGTCAATGGGGCACCGACGAACCTCCAGCCGGCCTGGCCGAGGAAGTCAGCTTCCGCTCGGCGCAGGACAATGTGCGCATCAGCGGCTGGTTCTTCACCGCGGGGGGGTCAGAGCGCGGGCCGGCGATTGTGCTCTGCCATGGCATCTGGACTGGGCGACGCGAGTGTCTGCCGCTGGCGTTGCGTTTCAGAAGCACTGGTTACAACGTGCTGTGCTTCGACTTTCGCGCCCACGGCCTGAGCGACGGTCGCTTCACCAGCGTCGGACACCACGAGACGAACGACGTGATTGGCGCCGTTGAGTACCTGCTCGAACGAGCCGAGGTCGATCCTACGCGCATCGGCGTCATCGGCTTTTCGATGGGTGCCGCCGCTTCCATCCAGGCGGCAGCGCGTTCGCCTCACATCGCAGCGGTGGTCGCTGACAGCGCCTACGCGTCGTTCCTGGACGCGGCCAAGTACAGCTTCCGTGTGGTGACCCGCGTCCCGCACTTTCCGCTCGCCTCGCTGGCAATGCACTGGGCAAAGTGGATCGTGCACGTCGACGCCAGCCGCCTGCGACCGGTCGATGTGATCGGCCAGGTCTCACCCCGACCGATCTTTATCACCCACGGTGTGCTCGACGAAATCGTTCCGGTGAGTCACGCGGTGACCCTCTTCAAGGCCGCCGACGAGCCGAAGGAGCTGTGGGTCGTTCCCGATGCGCACCACGTCGGTGCGCGTGACACCGATCCCGAGGGCTACTTCGTCCGAGTCGAACGCTTTTTGCGCCAGGCCCTCTTCCCCGACGTCCGCTTCAGCGAGAATGCCGCGCAGCCTCACTGAGGCTTACGGCGCGCTCCCCATCGACTGAGCAGCTCCGGGTGGGCCCGCGGCGGTAAGGCCACCGACTCGTCCACCCCAAACCATCCCCCAAGGCGGCGGCTGAACAGGCCGCGGATAACGTCGCGGCGCGCCGCCAACCAGGTCGGCCAGGGGTCGGCACGTGGCGGTCGACCTGAATACGTGCCTTCAACGTACACAGAGGTCAGCTCCTGGATCGCGGGTTGCGCTCGCGGCACCTGCCGTCCGAACCTCTCGCCGATCTCGAACGGGGTCTCACTTGAGCGTGGACGCAGCGTGCCCGACCAGCGGCCGAGCTTCATGAGCTCGGCATACGGGCGCTGATACCGCTTGACGGAGCCAAAGCCGCGTCGCCACGCGACCGCCACGACCGAGGCAGCGACCAATCCGAGCAAAACCAGCACACCGAACGAGAGCAGAAGCACGCCAGGTAGCGTGGTCAGAAATGGCCTCGCCGGTGGCGCTTCGGCCTGATCGCGGATGTTCAACAGCTCATCGAGCTCATCAGGCGTGAGCTGGCTGGTGTCGGCTGTTTGAGCGGCCGCCGCTTCGGGCGACGGCGCCGATGCTGGCGCCTCTTCGATGCGCGGCGGAATCGGGCGTATTGCCGAGGGCTCGAAGGTGATCCAGCCGTAGCGCGGGAAGTACGCCTCCACCCAGGTGTGGGCATGGTTCTCACGTACGGTCGAGATGCCGCTGCCGGGGTCGAACTCGCCGGGGGCGAAGCCGGATGCCACACGCGCCGGCACACCTTCCGCTCGCAGCAGGACGACCATGCTCGTGGCGAAATAATCGCAATACCCCTCCTTCGAGCCAAACAGGAAGGAGTCGACCCAATCCTGATCGGTTGGCACCGTGGCCACATGCGTGGTGTAGGTGAAGTTGTCGCGCAGATACGTCTCGAGCGCCGCCGCCTTGTCGTACGCCGACGTCGCCCCGCTGGTGGCCTCGTGCGCCAGCTGGACGACCCGCCGAGGCAGACTCCGCGGTAGCTGCAGGTAGCGTTGCCGCACCCACTGCGGATAGTCCTCGCCGGCCACCCGCAACTCCTGGATGGTCGCGGTGGAGATCGCCGACACCACCGTGTACTGCTGGCCCTGCTGCAGCGGCGTGTCCAGACGCACCGTGGCGATGTCGTTGGCGTCGCCGCGCGTGTCCACCTGGGTCGGCTGGCTGAATCGCAGCGGCGCATCCGGTGCAAACGCGACCGCGGTGCGGCTCGCGAGGATCTTGATCTGCGCGGTCAGCAGTCCGCGGCCCTGTGGGATAGCGTCTTGCGGAAGCAGATCTGTATTCAGATCGAACTCTCCGGTCACCGTTTCGGTGCTGGTGATGGCCTGGCCGGCGTAGCGATCGGCAGTCGTCGCCCTGAGATAGAGCGGCCCGTTGGCCTTGACCTCCAGGACCGGCGTATCACCCAGGTCGAACGCACCGCGCGGAGCCAGGGTTCGTCCGAAACTCAGCCCCCGAGCATTGCGCTCGCTGGCGTTCAGCGAAGCGAACCAGCGATCGAACTCGCCTTCGAGACCTTGCCAGGGTGAAGTGACACGGTTCCAGCCGCTGGCCACCGCGTTGCTGGAGACGTTCGACGGCAGCGCCCATGCCAGCGACAGCAGGCCGCCCGCGGCGAGCGCGGTACCCAACAGGACGTTGGCGACCACCCGCCAGCTCACCTTGAGCTGGGCGCGCCGCCACAGCTCGGTCCGATTCGCCAGTTGTTGGGCCGCTAGCAGCAGACAGCTGGCGAACGCAAACCAGCCTACGAAGCCCACCAGGCTGGTCGAGGCGTAGGACAGGTTCATCAGCAGCGCCAGGCCGTTGAACACCACCGCCAGCCAGGGTGCGTCGTCTCTGAACAGCAGCCAGGCGGTGATCAGGCCGAGTAGCCAGGCCAGGCTCGCCATGGCCAGCGCGAAGACGAGCGGGTCGTTGCTGACGCCTCCACCGCTCACCGCCTCGAACCAGCCGCCAACTCGGCCGACAAGCCAGTCGATGTGCTCGCCAAGCGAGCCGCTCGGCGCCACCTGCGCGTACAGCCAGGTGATCACCTCGCCACCCAGCGCCGCGCCGACGAGCAGGCCGAGGGCGCCGGGAACGCGCGTTCGTTCGAGGAGGTAGCCGGCCAGCAGGCCGCCCAGAGCGAGGCGCGGCAGGGGCTCGAGGTTGGCCACCCAGCCCGCCTCGACAACGGAGAGCGGCGCCTGGAGGATCAAGAGCGACGCACCGGCGAGGACGACCGCGTCGATAACCCTGAACCGCTTCGGCCCTATTCGAAACGCGGAACGCCGAACGCGGAACCCGGAACGCGGAACGCGGAACGCGGAACGCGTCACGGCCGCCCCCGCATCGCCGCCCGCGGTGAAGACAGGGCGTGCTCCAGGCGGTCACCCCGTTTGACCAGGTACGTCGAGATGTGCGCCGCGGCCAGCGAGCTCACCAGCAGCAAGGTCGACGGAGCGTGGCCGAAGGTTGCCGCTTCGATCAGCACCGCCGTACTGTGCACCCCCCGACCACCCAGCGCCTGGCAGAAGCGCGTCCAGCCCTCGGCGGTCGATGGGGTTATGACGATCAGGGTCGAGCTGCGCGCGAAGCGGCTGGTCTCGGCCGACAGCATCGCCGCCAGCGTCAGTGCGCTGCTGGCCTTCACCAGCGCCAGGACTTCCAGAATGCGCTCGGCCTGGCGGGGGCCACGGTCGGCGGGCAGGCTGGCGGTCTGGGATACCAGGCCGACGACGCGGCCCTGATCCAGCAGATGACGCGCGAGGCTGGCTGCCGCGGCCACCGCATATTCTTCGGTGCTCTCGAGGCCCGAGCCGGCGTGGACCTCGGCGTTCAGGTCGAGGACGATCCAGATGTCGGCGGTCGGGTCGAGATCGAACTCGCGCACCATCAGCTTGTTGGTTCGCGCGGTGGTCGGCCAGTGGATACGGTTGAAGGCGTCGCCCGGGCGGTAATCCCGCACCGATGAAACATTCGGCGTGCTGAACTGCACGCGCACGCCTTGCAACGAGCCGCCCGGCAGCTCACCTGGGACGCGGCCAAAACGCGGCAATGGCACCGTCCGCGGGTACACGACCACGGTCGTGCCGTCGGCGAGCTTGCGGCTGACGCGGAAGATGCCGAACGGATCGCCCGAGGTCACCCACACCGGTCCCAGGCTGAAGCGGCCTCTACGCGTACAGGTGGAGCGCAGCTCCCACACCTTGTGGGCCACCGGTCCGAGCGACAGCACGCCGTCGAGGTGGTGGCCCGGGAAGTCCGAAGCGTCGTGCAGCTCCAGCCACAGCCGAGGCCACCACTGGCCTGGGCCAGCCTCCGCTTCCAGGATGGCCTGTTCGGCGAACGTGTCGCCGACCTGCACGCGCGTGGCGCGGTGCCTACGCCGCAGCTCCAATCCCGACACGTTCCAGTTGGCCCACAGCGCCGAACCAGCCACCAGCAGTCCCAGGCTGTACACCAGGACCCAGACCGCGTTCCACCCCGTCGACAGCGCCAGCACCAGCAGCACCAGCCACAACGCCAGCAGCGCGGCGAGCTTACGCAGCACGCACTTCAGACCGCCTCTGTGCGTGTCGCGCGACTGCGCCTGCGGCCACTGGGGAGAACATGCCTCCCTTCCATGGACGCCCGCATTCGGCGTGATGCTCGTCTGCGGCCGACATGCGATTCCCCCCTGGGGGTCCCCTCCGGGGAATTGGTTTCCTCATGCCGGGACCCGAGAACCTGGCACTGGCACCTCCTGGACGACCGAGGCGATGACCGCCTGGGCGGTCGCGTTGCGCATGCGCGCCTCGGGACTCATGATCAGCCGGTGCGCCAGCGCCGCGGAGGCCAGCGCTTTGACGTCATCCGGGATGACGTAGTCGCGCGCGGCCAGCATGGCGCGGGCCTGCGACGCGCGCATCAAGGCGAGACTCCCGCGCGGCGACGCGCCCAGATACACATCCGGATGGTCTCGCGTCAGCCCGACGATGTGCACGATATAGCGCTGCATCTGCGGATCGACATGGATCCCACGCACCGCCTGTTGCAGCTGTTGCAGCTCGTGAGCTGAAGTCACCGGCGCGAGATCTTCGATCGGGTGACGCAGCATCTGGCGCTGCAGCACCAACGCCTCCTGCGAAGGCTCCGGATAACCCAGGTGAATGCGCAGCAGAAAGCGATCGAGCTGCGCCTCGGGCAATGGGAACGTGCCCTCGTATTCGATCGGGTTCTGCGTCGCCAGCACCATGAACGGCGACGGCAGCGGACGGGTCACACCCTCCACGGTGACCTGGTGTTCTTCCATCGCCTCGAGCAGCGCCGACTGCGTCTTGGGCGTCGCGCGGTTGATCTCGTCGGCGAGCACCACGTGGGCCACGATCGGCCCAGCGCGGAACTCGAACTCGCCCGTCCGCTGATTGTAGATCGAGACACCGGTCACGTCCGAAGGCAGCAGATCGGGCGTGAACTGGATGCGCTTGAACGTGCAGCCCGTGGCGCGCGCCAGACTCTTGGCGAGCATCGTTTTGCCCACGCCGGGCACGTCTTCGATCAACAGGTGCCCAGCCGCGGCGAGTCCGATGATGGCCTGCTCGGCCTCGGCGTGCTTGCCGACCAGGACCTGTTCGACCGCGCCGACCAGGTCCCGCAGTGTCTGCGTGCCGCTCATCTCGCGTTCGCGCGTTCGCGCGTTCGCGCGTTCGTGCGTTGCGAGCGGATCACGCCCCGTGGCACCTCTTGAATTTCTTGCCAGAGCCGCACGGGCACGGGTCGTTGCGGCCGACCTTCGCCGGCGATGTCGCGCGTGCGCCGACGCCCGCACCAGCGGCAGCCGTGGCGCGAGCACGCCGCGGCGCACCCTCGGCACCGTTTGAAGGTGCCTGGTTAGACCCGTCGCCGCGGAACGCGGCCTCGGTGGGTGGTGGAGGCGGCGGCGCTTGCTGACGCATCTGCAAGTGATAGATCGCGTTGACCACGTCAGCGCGGATGTTGGCCTGCAGCTCATCGAACATCCGCGCGGCTTCGACCTTGTATTCGATGAGCGGGTCGCGCTGGCCGTAGGCGCGCAGGCCGATGCCTTCCCGCAGATCGTCGATCGCCGTCAGATGTTGGATCCACAGCCGGTCCATCACGTTGAGCATCCAGATGCGCTCGAGCAGCCGCATCTGGTCATGGCCGAGCTCCTGCTCCTTGTGGTCATACGCGGCTTCGGCCAGCTCCATCAGGTGATCGACCACCTCTTCGCGGTCGGTCAGCCGCTCGATGTCCTCCCACGAGAAGTTCTCGGGCATAGGGAAGATGCGCTCGACCTGCTGGCGGAGAGCGTCCAGATCCCAGTCGCGGCGATCGCCGGCTAGCGCATCCCCCGTGAGCTGCACGAGCGTCTCTTCGACCCACTCCATGATGAGCGGCTTGAGGTTCTCTTCGAACAACACCCGATCGCGATCGCCATACACCACGTCGCGTTGTCGATTGAGGACGTCATCATACTCGACAACGTGCTTGCGGATATCGAAGTTGTATGCTTCGACCTTTTGCTGCGCGTTTTCGATCGCACGCGAGACCCACGGATGTTCGAGCGGAACGTCTTCTTCGAGGCCGAGCCGATCCATCAAACCGGCGATGGAAGCTCCGCCAAAACGCCGCATCAATTCATCTTCGAGCGAGACGAAAAACCGCGACGAGCCAGGATCACCCTGACGGCCCGAGCGACCGCGGAGCTGGTGGTCGATGCGGCGCGCCTCGTGACGTTCGGTGCCGAGCACATGTAGGCCGCCCAGGAGCCGAACGCGGTCGGCATCTCGCTCGCACTTCGCGTTCGCCTGCTGCCATGCGTCCGCGTGCTGCTCGGGCGTCGCCTCCTCGAGACTGATGCCCTTCTCCTTCAGGTAGGTCTCGACCAGACCGTCCGGGTTGCCGCCGAGCAGAATGTCCACGCCACGGCCCGCCATGTTGGTGGCGATGGTGACCGAGCCAGGCCGTCCGGCCTGGGCGATCACCCACGCCTCACGCTCGTGCTGCTTGGCGTTCAGCACCTCGTGGGGCACGCCTCTGCGCTCCAGCAGCTCGTGAAGGTGCTCCGACTTTTCGACCGACGTGGTGCCCAGCAGCACCGGCCGCCCGCTGGCATTCAGCTCTGCGATCTCCTCGATCACCGCGTCGAACTTGGCGTCCTCCGTCTTGTAGACGAGGTCGGGCTGATCGGCGCGAATCATCGGTCTGTGCGTCGGAATGATCACGACATCGAGGTCGTAGATCTTCTGGAACTCCTCCCGCTCCGTCCAGGCTGTGCCGGTCATTCCCGCCAGCTTCTCGTACATACGGAAGTAGTTCTGGAAGGTGATACGCGCCAGGGTGACGTTTTCCCGCTGAACGTGAACCCCTTCCTTGGCTTCGATCGCCTGATGCAAGCCCTCCGAGTACCGCCGCCCTGGCATCAGTCGACCAGTGAACTCGTCGACGATGACGATCTCACCGTCCGGATTGACGATGTACTGATCGTCGCGATGGAACAGGAACTGCGCCTTGAGCGCGTTATCCAGATAGTGCGTGAGGACGGCGTTTTGGGGATCGTAGATGCTGCCGGTGAAGTTCGCGTTCATCTGATGCAGCATTGATTCGACCTTATCGATGCCTCGTTCGGTTGGCGTCACCACGCGGAACTTTTCGTCGAAGATGACGTTCTTGACCACCATCGCGAACACGCCGTACAGCTGATTGGCCTCTTCTGCTGGCCCAGAAATGATCAACGGCGTGCGCGCTTCGTCGACCAGGATGTTGTCGACTTCGTCGACGATCGCGTAGTGCAGTGGCCGCTGCACCTTCTGCTCTGGTTCCCAGACCATGTTGTCGCGAAGGTAATCGAAGCCGAACTCGTTGTTAGTCCCGTAGGTGATGTCCGCCTGATAGGCGTCACGGCGGGCCACAGGCCGCCAGTGATTCAGCCGCTCGTCAGGGTGCTTGAGTGGGTCGGCGTACTCGGCGTCGTAGATCGCGGCGAGTTCGTGAGAGATGACGCCGACAGTGAGGCCGAGTGCCGTGTAGACGGGTCCCATCCAGCCGCCGCCCAATCGCGACAGGTAGTCGTTGGGGGTAACCAGGTGCGCGCCTTTGCCTTCGATCGCGTTCAGGTACAGGGGCAGCGTGGCGACCAGCGTCTTGCCTTCACCAGTCCTCATCTCGGCGATACGGCCCGAGTGCAGCACCGCGCCGGCGAGCATCTGCACGTCGTAGTGGCGTTTGCCGATGGTGCGGCGCGCGGCTTCGCGGGCGGCCGCGAACGCTTCGGGCAGCAGGTCGTCGAGGCTTTCGCCCTCCTCGAAGCGGCCGCGGAACTCGGCCGTTTTGTCGCGCAGCGCCTCGTCAGACAGCGCCTGATAGTCCTCCTCCAGGGCGTTGATCTGGGCGAGGATGGGTTGGAGTCTTTTGATTTCGCGCTCGGAGGGGTCGCCGCCGATTTTGCGCAGCCAGTTGAACATTCGCAGCTTTCAGCGATCAGCCGTCAGTCGTCAGTCTTGAGTTGTGAGTCGTGAGTCGCTGGCGTGCCGGTCGCGCGTCTATTGTCCCCGATTACGTGCCGACAGGCCAACTTTGTTAAGCAGCGTCAGCCTGGCGACTCACGACTCGCGACCCACGACTCGCGACTAGACCGGCGCCCCGAACATCGCCCCGATCGACTCGCCAGTATGGATCCGCGAGATGGCCTCGCCGAGAAGCAATGACACCGACAGGATGGTCATGTTGGGCAGTCGCACGCGCAACGGCCGCACGACCGTGTCCGTAACGATCAACTCCTCGATCGGCGAATTGCGCAGGCGCTCGATGGCCGGCCCCGTGAGCAGCGCGTGGGTGCACGCCGCGTAGACGCTTCGCGCGCCGGCCTTTTTGACGATCTGGGCTGCGCCGACGATCGAGCCCGCGGTATCGATCTCATCGTCGACGATGATGGCCGACTTTCCGCGCACGTCGCCGATGACGCCCAGCGATTCACTTCGGCTGTTGTTGTCCAGGCGACGCTTTTCGACAAACGCGACGCTCGCCCCGATCATGTCCGCGAAGTTGCGGGCTCGCTTGGCGAACCCGAGATCGCCCGCGACGACTACGGGCTCGATCATTTCCATCCCGTTTACGTAGTCGCGCAGCAGCGGCTGCATGGCGGTCAGCTCGTCGACGGGGATGTTGAAGAAGCCCTGGACCTGGCCAGCGTGCAGGTCGATGGTCAGCACGCGACTGGCGCCGGCGGTCTGCAGCATGTCGGCGATCAATCGCGCCGTAATGGGCACGCGCGGCTGGTCCTTCTTGTCAGAGCGGGCGTACGCGAAATAGGGAATGACCGCGGTGATGCGGCTGGCCGAGGCGCGCTTGAGCGCATCGATCATGATGAGCAGCTCGAGGATCGAGTCGCTCACGTTCGGATAGGTGGGCTGGATGATGAAGACGTCGTGCTCGCGGACATTCTGATTGATCTTGGGGAAGATGTTCTCGTTCGAGAACTTGACGACCTCGGCTTTGCCGAGCGGCACCCCGAGATAGCCGCAGACCGCGTGGGCTAGCTCGGGATGCGCCGTCCCGCTGAAGATCGATAGATCTCTGTACACCATCGGGAGGCCTCGAGTTCGAGACGCGTGCGCCTGCGCCCTGACAGCCACCAGCGTAGCCGGCTGCATACGCGCAAAGTATACGTTCGTCCGTTAACGTGTCTTCGTTCTCGGGCACCGATGCCGGTACGCCGCGCGCCGTCAGTCGCCCATAAGCCGTCCTTGCGCGGCGCCGGCCACCCTCCCGCGGCCGACGCATCGCGAGCAATTACCGATGATCGTGTTATTGGATGCGCGTTTTCGTTCGCGCGTTCCCGCGTTCGAGCGTTCAATGGCTCGATGTTCTGGCTCGGTCAGCGCGCAGCGCGAGCGCGCCTCGACGGGGGCGAAAGACGGGGCCACATGCAGCCAAACACACCGCGGCGAAAGAACGCGCGAACGCGCGAACGCGTGAACGCGGAAGCCGCCAGGGTAATGCACGAGACTCAAATAGATCTCTGTTGTCGGCCCTCGCATGGTCAGCCGCCCGCCCTCCGTCTTGCCACGGGTCTCTTTCCGTCCGTCCGGCCCTCGCGCGGTCAGCCGGCGAAGGTCTTGAGGTAGTGGCCCCAGACGGGCTTCTTGACAAACCCGAGCCGCTCGTTGATCGCCAGCATGCCGCGGTTATTCGATTCGTTCTCGGTCAGCACCCGCCGGTAGCCGTGCTTCTTCGCAAAGTCGAGCGCGTGCACCTTGAGCGCGAAGGCGATGCCGCGCCGCCGGTACTCCCGCCGCACGCCCGTCAGCCCCGTGCGCAGCTCGTCAGCCGCTGGCGCGCGCCACAGCTGGCTGGTGCCCACGAGCTGATCGCCGTCCACGGCCAGCATGTACCCCGCTGGCAATAATTCACGCCGGTCGAACCGCGCGAACCAGCGCTCGAAGGGAACCTCCGCCCGCTCCTCGCCGGGCGGGATGGGTACGTCCTCGCGTATCGCGCTCCACATGTCATAGATCTTGTGGTGCACGACCGGCTCGGCGACGCCCAGCTGAGCAACCGACCGCAACTGGATCCCGCTCGCCTCAACGTCAGGCACGACGTCCGCAAAGATGCTGGGATCGAAACTGGCCAGGTCCAGCACTGAAGTCCACACCAGCATGTCCCGGACGAATCCGCGCCGTTCCAGGAAGCCGAGTAGACACGGCATGTCATCGCGGCCCCAGGCATCGAGCGTCAGCGGATCCAGTCGCTCCACCGCATCCAGGACGACCTGGTACAGTCGCCTGCCAGTCCCGCGCAAGTACC
>VBGG01000044.1:18445-22317 GCA_005883405.1 Chloroflexota bacterium
AAGCCCACCAGGTAGCCGTCGCAGTCAGCCACCCAGCGCCGCCACCGACAGTGCGCCGGAGCCGACTCGTCCTCGAAGCGAACCTCGTCCGGTTCCTTCTGGAAGTCTGGGTAGTTCAGGTTGAAGAGCCGCGTTACGGCCGCGTAGTCGTCGGTCGTAAACGACCGGATGTCCACGCGTGTAGCTGTCCGATCCATATCTATCCACTTCTTTTCAAACGCCCGGTCCGACGCGCGTAGCGCTCGGCTGCTCGAAATACCAGCAGTCCAGCGGGCACCAGCGCCACACCCATCACCGCCAGAATGGCGAGATCGCCGACCACCGCACCGGGTGGTGCACCCTCCAGCAGACCGGCGCGGACCGCGTGAAGCACGTACGTCATCGGCGACAGGGGCGACAGCACTTGGAGCCAGGTCGGCAGTACATCCACCGGTGCGTAGACGCCGGAGATGAGCAGCAGGCTCGAGTGGATGACGAAAGTCATCTGCGCTCCCCGCTCGGTGAACAGCAGCGGCAGCACGGCAGCCACCATCGCCAGGCCGATGACGCTCACGCTGCCGACGGCGATCACCACCAGCGCGGTCAACGGGTTCGCTATGTGGAGGTCGACCTGAAACATCATCGCGACCACGGCAAAGATCAACACCGCACGCGCCACGGCATACGTCACCGCGTAGCAGCACGTGCCCAGCAGGTGGAGGAAACGCGGCACCGGCGCCATCAGCGTGTACTCGATGGTGCCCTCCCAGCGTTCCCAGGCGATGGTCTCCGCCACCACGTCGAAGACTGCTGACAGGTAGCTCCACATCGTCGTCCCGATCAGCAGGTACAACACGAAGAAGCGGGTGTCGACCGTCTGACCGGTGATGCGCTCGGTGGCCGCGGCGATAAACAGAATCGTCAGCGCGTTGACCACCGAGTAGACGAACCAGACCACTTCCCAGCCGAAGTAGCGGCGGGTCAGATTCCAGTTGCGCTCGAAGAAGGCGTAAGCGGTATTCAGATTGCGAGCCGCCACCAGCATCATGCGGCTTCCTCCTCTTCATGTGTCAGACGCATGAAGACGTCCTCCATCGACCCGCCGGCCTGCTTGAGGTGGTCGGGCGTGTCCAGCGCGATGATTCGTCCGCGATCGAGCACCGCCACGCGATCGCACATTCGGTCCGCTTCGTCCATGTCGTGGGTGGTCAGCACCACCGTGGCGTCATGCTCGTCGCGCAGGCTGAGCACCATGCGCTGAACGTCCTTCTTCGACCGCGGGTCGAGCCCGGTCGTCGGCTCGTCCAGCAGTAGCAAGACCGGTGACGTCAACAGCGCTCGGGACACGGCCACCTTCTGCTGCATACCCCGCGACATGTGCTCCATCGGCGCGAGCGCCACCTTCTTGCTGATGCCCAGGCGGTCGAGGATGTCGAGCCCCCGCTCGTGGCTTTCACGCGCACCCAGCCCGTACAGACGGCCGGCGTAGAGCAGGTTCTCCATCGGACTCAACTTTTTGAAGAAAGCGGCGTCGACGCTCACGCGGTTGATCATCTGCTTGACGCGCAGCTCCTCACGGACCACATCCAATCCGAAGACTTCGAGCTTTCCCCCGTCAGGCAGCAGCAAGGTGGAGACCAGGCGCACCAGCGTGGACTTGCCCGAGCCGTTGGCGCCCAGGACGCCGAAGATCTCACCGCGTCTGACGTTGAGCGAAACGTTGTCGATCGCGACCACGCGCCGCTCCGCCGGCCGAGCGCGCCAGGGCAGCCGCAGCATCGGGCGGCCGTCGAACGACTTCGTGACGTCATGCAGCGCCAGGGCGGACTGGCCCAGCAGGCTGACTTGACCAACGTTGCTGGATTGAGCGAGCTGAAATGTAGCGATCACGTCTGGACAACCTCATCGAATCGGAAAGAAGCGGCGGATTAGCAGCACGGCGGTGGCGCCTTGGGCGGCTACCCGGGCCGATGAGGTGGAGAACGGGGTCGCTTTAGATCGCTAAATCAATGGCGACCGCTCCCCACCAGGATCACGGGCCGCGGTGGCGGCGCATCGAGGCGGAGACGCCGGGTCGTAAACACACCCGCGCCAACGATACCGCCTGTGATGCAACTGGCCATTCAGGCACGCCCTCCCTGGGTGGGGAACTTGGTCACACTCTAGGCCCGGTCCGGCTACTTTGTCAATCCAGGTGATGGAGCTCGCGAACTGCGGCGAGCAGCGCCTCGACGTCTCGAACCGACAGCTGATCGGGTGGTGGTCCGAGCGGATCGGCCGGCGGCTCCTCGTCAAGCAGCACATGGCAGACCGCTTCCGCGCCATGAGCCAGGGCGTCCAGGTTGTAGCCGCCCTCCAGTGCCACTACCAGGCGCCCATCGCACATCTCCCGCGCGAGCTCGCGCGCCGAGCGCAGCAGCGGCGTGTACGCGCCGCCGATCGACAGCCGCAGCGACGCGAGAGGATCGGCCCAGAAGGCGTCGAACCCCAGCGACACCAGGATGAGCTCGGGCGCGAACCGCCGCACCGCCGGCTCGACGATCGTGTCCAACGCGACGGCGTACACCTCGTCGCCAGAGCCCGGCGGCAGCGACAGGTTGAGCGTAAAGCCCTCCCCGGCACCCGACCCGGTTTCTCGCCAGTGCCCGGTGCCCGGATACAGCGGGTACTGGTGCGTCGAGACATACAGCACGTCGTCGCGTTCGTAGAAAGCGTCCTGGGTGCCGTTGCCGTGATGGACGTCGTAGTCCAGGATCGCGATCCGCCGCGCGCGGTGCGTGGCGAGCATCCACGCGGCAGCAATGGCCACGTTGTTAAACACGCAGAAGCCCATCGCCCGGGCGGGCGTGGCATGGTGGCCCGGCGGCCGCACCAGACAGAATGCGTTCTGGAGCCGGCCGTCGGCGACCCGCTGCACAGCCTCCACCAGGCCGCCCGCGGCCCGCAGCGCCGCCTCCCAGGAGTCCGCTGAAACCACGGTGTCGGCATCGATGTGGCCACCACCCGCGGCTGTGAGCTGACGCATGGCCGCCACGTGCGCCGGGGTGTGGATCAGCTCCAGCGTCGCCTCATCACAAGGCGACGGCTCCCATACCTCGAGCCGCTCCCAGACCCGCGCCTCCTTCAGCCGGCCAACGATCGCCCGCAGCCGCTCCGCTCGCTCAGGGTGTCGCGGCCCCGTATCGTGCCGCAGAAACGCGTCGGAGTAGGCGACGCCGGTTGTCATCGTTCCGGGTTCCGCGTTCCGCGTTCCGCGAATGTCGCCGACCGCGCGGTTGGTGCTGCTGTGGCTGAACGCGGAACCCGGAACCCGGAACGCGGAACCCAGAACTAGCTCGTACTGCTTGCCGCTCCTGGCGAGAGCCGCGGCACTGGCTGCATGGTGGGCCGCTCGCGCTGGGCCTCAGCCGGCGTCTGCTGCGGCGTTTCGACGGGCGTGCCGCCTTGCACTGGAGGCTCGCCGCGGAACACCCGCTCGAGGTTGTCACCGTCGAGCGTCTCATACTGGATCAGCGCCGCCGCGATTCGATCCAGCACGTCGCGATGCTCGGTGATGATCTCGACTGCCTTCTGGTAGCCCTCGTCGATCAGCCGTCGGATCTCCTCGTCGATGGCCTCAGCCGTCTTCTCCGAGTAGTTCTTCTGCTCGCCGATCTCCCGACCGAGGAACACCAGCTCCTCTTTGTGGCCGAGGGCTACCGTCCCGAGCCGCTCGCTCATGCCGTACTCCTTGACCATCTTGCGAGCGATGTTGGTGGCCTTCTCGATGTCGTTCTCGGCGCCCGTAGAGATCTCGCCGAACACGACATGCTCGTACGCATGGCCACCCAACGCCGAAGCGATGCTGGCTTTGAACTGACTCTTGGTCATGTAGTAGCGGTCTTCGGGCGGCA
>VBGG01000045.1:0-2437 GCA_005883405.1 Chloroflexota bacterium
GCCGCGCTTGCCGACTCGACGGGCAGCTTCGAGGTATCGACGGGGCTCGTGAGCTACCAGGGCCCGCTCGCCGTGCACCGGCCGGCTACCTCGTCTCGGGCGCCGGCCCGCCTCGGGCCAGCCGAGGATTCCCTCGCGCCGAATCCGCTGGCTGTGCTCTTCGCTCAATCCCTCGTCCGCGGCGTCGGGCTGGTTGCGCTGCTAGGAGGCGTCCTCGGCCTGGGGACGGCGGTAGCCCGCTCGATCCGACGTCGAATTCAGGCCCGATGACCGTCGGCCACGCGATCTGGCCCGACCAGTTGACAGACGACGAGCGCGCCTGCCTGCGGCCGGGTCTGCCCGAGCAGCTGGATCGTTCGCCGCGGGTGCTGATCGTCGGTGGAGGCATGCTGGGTCTGGCGACGGCGGCGGCTTGCGTGCGCGCGGGCCCTGGATCGGTGGTCGTGATCGAACGCGACTGGCTCGGGGCGGGAGCGAGTGGTGGCGCGGCCGGACTGCTTATGCCCGAGGCGCACGACGGTGTCGACCCGCCGGCGCTGGTCGATCTGGCGCGGCTCAGCCTGGAAGCGTGGCGCGAGCTCGACCAGAGCTGGCCAGGCGGTGTCGGGCTGATGGAGGTGCAGTGGTCGGGTCACCGCCAGGCACGCGTGAACCCGCTGCGCGCTATCGCACGCGTCGCCGCTCACCTGCCGTGCGTGATCGGCGGAGTCGAAGCGCGCGCTGTCGCGATCGAAGGCGGTCGGGTCGGCTCGGTCCAAACGACCATCGGCGAAATGCGGCCCGACAACGTGGTGTTCGCCACCGGCACGCCGCCGCGCATCGATGGCCTCGAGGTTTCGGTGCCGGCCAGTGAGGTCAAGGGCCACATGCTCGTCACCGAGCCCACCGCGTTGCAGCCACCCGCCGCGATGGTGCTGTTGGCCCGGTCTATCGAAGGTGGACGGCTGATGATCGGCGGCACCCTTGATGTGGGCGACGAAGAGCGCGTGGTGCGACCGCAAGTGATCGCCACGATGCTGGCGGAGCTCGAGGCGGCCTGGCCGGCCGCGCACGGACTCAGCGTCGCCTACCAGTGGGCCTGCTTCCGACCGGCTCACCCGGACCTCCTGCCGGTGATCGATCGCGTGCCGTCGCTCAGCAACGCGTGGATGACTTACGGCCACTACAAGACGGGCATTCTCATGGCGCCGGCCACTGGCCGGGCGCTGGCCGAGTGGATCCGTTCTGGCGACCAGCCGCCTGAGGTCCGCGCGTTCGCGGTCGACCGTCTGCTGGCCTCGAAAGGCGCCGAGCAGAGAGGTTTAGACTCGCACTGAGAGGGAGAAGACGTGCTGCTTCAGCCGAGCGCCAGCTACAGCTTCATCCTGCGCACAGAGACCAGCAATCGGCCCGGCACGCTGGGGCGGGTGACGTCGGCCATCGGCGAGGAGGGCGGCGATATCGGTGCGATCGACATCGTCCGCGCCGGCGGCGGCAAGATGGTCCGCGACCTCACGGTCGCGGCGCGCGACGAGGCGCACGCCGAAACGATTGTCAAGCGCGTCAAGACGCTCGACGGGGTGACTATCCTGCACGTCACTGACCGCACGTTCCTGGTCCACCTCGGCGGCAAGATCGAAGTCACCAGCCGGGTGCCCGTCAAATCGCGCGACGATCTGAGCATGGTGTACACGCCGGGTGTGGCGCGCATCTGCCAGGCGATCCACCAGGATCCCGGGCAGCAGTGGACGCTGACTGTCAAGCGCCATATGGTGGCGGTGGTCACCGACGGTTCGGCCGTGCTCGGCCTGGGCAACATCGGGCCCGCGGCGGCGCAGCCGGTGATGGAAGGCAAGTGCATGATCTTCAAGGCGTTCGCCGACCTGGACGCCTTTCCGATCTTGTTCGGGGGTATCAATCTGGAGGACATCGCCGCGCCGAAGTGCTTCCTGATCGAGGAGCGGCTACGCAGCGAGCTGGACATTCCCGTCATGCACGACGATCAGCACGGCACCGCGGTGGTCGTGCTGGCGGCGCTCAAGAACGCGCTGAAGGTGGTCGGCAAGCCCATCGAGCAGGTGCGCATCATCATCAGCGGCGTTGGTGCGGCGGGTGTCGCGACGGCCCGCATCGTCATGGCCGCCGGGGCGCGGCACGTCATCGCGTGTGATCGCTCGGGGGCGATCTACGCCGGCCGCTCGGCGAACATGAATGCGTACAAGGAGCGCCTGGCGGAGACCACCAATCTGCAGCGCGAGCAGGGCAGCCTGCAGACCGTGCTGCGCGGGGCGGATGTGTTCATTGGCCTGTCTGGCCCAGGCGTGGTGGCTCCAGCTGACGTCGCCAGGATGGCCGGGGATGCGATCGTGTTTGCTCTGGCGAATCCGATTCCGGAGGTGCAGCCAGAAGCGATCATCGGCGTGGCGCGGGTCGTCGCCACCGGGCGCAGCGACTACCC
>VBGG01000045.1:2675-9170 GCA_005883405.1 Chloroflexota bacterium
CCCAGCATGTTCGACCGCCGCGTGGCCGAAGCGGTCGCGCGGGCCACCCGCGAAGCCGCCTACGCCAGCGGTGTGGCCCGCAAGCCGCGCCATCAAACCTGAGGGTTTGACCTGACGGGCAACGGCGCTTCGACTATCCTCCCAGTGCGGGCGACGCGAGGCGGTCCCCCGCTGTGGCGCCGCCGGCTGGCGCGAGCGGGCTGGAAGCTGAGGAGGATTCCGCCCACTACTAGAACGCAAGTTCTATAATAGGTCTATGCGGAGCGCCGCGTGGCCCGACGTGCGAGTAGCTTGCTTGTGGATCGCGCAGCTGCCATTGCGCGTGGAGATCTTGCGCCATCCCGCCTGGGATGGCCGGCCGCTAGTGCTCGGCGGCGCGCCGGGCGAACGCAAAGTTGTCCAGTTGTGCTCGCCAGAGGCCGAGGCAGCGGGCGTCTGGCCGGGTCTGCCCCTGCGCGAGGTCGTACCACTCTGTCCCGGGGCGATCGTCCTGCAGCCGGACCCGGTGCGAACGGCGTCGGTGCTCGAAGCCGTCCTGGCCGATCTGCAGCGTGTCAGTCCGCTGGTCGAGCCTGGCGAGGGCGACGACGGCTACTTCTTCCTCGACCTGCGCGGCTTGCAAGGCATGTATGGCGAGCTGGCCGCGTTAGAAGAGGCTATTCGCGCGGCGGTGCCACCCCTGCTGCGCCCGCGGCTCGGCTTTGCCAACGGCAAATTCGCGGCCGCCGTGGCCGCTCGCCTTGCCGAGCCAGGACTTTCGAAGTCACGCATGGTGCCGGCGTCCGAGACGCGGGCGTTTCTGGCGCCACTCTCGGTGCGCCACCTGGTGTTGCTCGAGCCCGAGGCGCTGCAGCGCATGGAGCTGCTCGGCGTGCGCACGATCGGCGATCTCGCCGCTTTGCCGTTCAATGCCGTGCAGGCCCAGTTCGGCATGCCCGGCGCACACGCCTGGCGGCTTGCCCACGGCAAAGACACCGATCCGATCGTCGCGCGGCCAGTATCGGCCTCAGTCCAGGACGGTCTGCGCTTCGACGATCCGCTGGGCAGCATCGAGGCGGTCATGGCCGCCATCGACCAGCTGCTGGCGCACACCTTTTCACAGCCCGCGCTGCTGGGTCGGTCAGTGCGCCAGGTGCGGCTGCGCGCGCTGCTGTCGGACGGCACGTCCTGGGAGCGGCTGTACACGTTCAAAGAGGCGCTGTCGACGCGCGACGCGGCGCGGCGGGCGCTCAAGAGCAAGCTCGACCTGCCAAACGGCTTGCCGCCGGCGCCCATCGAAGAGCTGGCGCTCGAGCTGCTCGGCCTGGGGGGTGAGGCAGCCCGCCAACCCGGGCTGTTCGTCGCCCGAGCACGCCAGCTAGCCGAGATCGCCGATGCCGCGCGGCAGCTGCGCGCCCGCTATGGTCGCGTGCCGCTATATCACGCCGTGGAGGTCGAGCCATGGTCACGGATTCCCGAACGGCGCTGGGCGCTGGTGACGTGCGACCTCTGATCAAGCTGTCAGCTGGCAGCCGTCAGCGGTCAGATCTGCGGCCGCTGAACGCACCCAGTCCGCTGCGTGTACAGACCGACGCCCAGGGGCGAATCGTCTCGATCTGGCGCCAGGGGCGCCTTGCCCCACGCAGCATCGCCGCGGTCCAGGATTGCTGGCGGATCGATGATGAGTGGTGGCGAGAACACGCCGTTTCGCGCATGTACTACGCGATCGTGCTCGACGACGGGACCTTGCTGACTATGTACCACGACCTCGTGACCGATTCCTGGTTCGAACAGCGATCGTGAGCGGTACCATTGCCGACGTGCCGATGCCCATCCCGGAGTTCGAGGTCGTCGAAGAAGAAACGCCCTTCATGCTGCGCTGGAAGAACCCGCCGAACTTCTCGCGAGCGGAGCTGGTCAGGTTTATCGAGAACAACGACGAACTTGAAATCGAGCGCGAGTGCGATGGATCGCTGCTCCTCTCGTCCGGGGTGACTTTCAAAACGACCCGCGACGAGACGGAGGTGCTGGTCCGGCTGTGGCTATGGGCAGAAAAGGACGGGACTGGCGAAGCGCTCGGGCCAACGGGCCGCTATGAACTGCCGAATCGGGCTTGGCGCGGGCCCGAGGCGGTCTGGATAAGCCGCGAGCGGGTCGGCGCCGTACCCGCGCGCGAGATCCGCAGCGTTCCGCACCTGGTTCCGGATTTCGTGGTTGAGGTCCGTTCGAAATCCAACCGCTTGCGTCGGCTCAAAGCCAAGATGGAGGAGTACATCGCCAACGGTGTCCGCCTGGGCTGGTTGCTCGACGAGAAGAACAAGGTCGCCTACGTCTACCGCCCCGGCGCCGAGGTCCAGGTCCTCAAACACGCCACGACGCTGGACGCCTCGCCCGAGCTGCCCGGCTTCATCCTCGACCTCACGCCGATCTGGGCCTGAATGAGCGCTGTTTCCCCAGAGGGGACCCCTCTTGGGTGTGCGCTTCGCACGATCGCGGCCGACACGCTTGGAGGAGCTCACCAACGCTCTTCGGCGAGGACGCGCCGCATGTCACGGGCGGGCGAAACGTTCGTAGCATTCCTCTTCGGCGAGGACGCGCCGCATGTCACGGGCGGGCGAAACGTTCGTAGGCCGAGTGGACTCACCAACGCTCTTCGGCGAGGACGCGCCGCATGTCACGGGCGGGCGAAACGTTCGTAGGCCGAGTGGGCTCACCATTCCTCTTCGGCGAGGACGCGTCGCATGTCACGGGCGGGCGAGACGTTCGAGAGGCGAACCTGAAGCGCTTGACGTAAGACTGCCGGCACGTACGTTGCCGGGAACTTAGAACGCGTGTTCTACTCCTTGGCGTATGTTGGAGGCCGCGCCGTACTCCGTCGAGCTGCACCTGCACACCTGTTTTTCGTTCCTCGAGGGCGCCTCGTTGCCCGAGGAGCTGGCGCTGTGCGCGGCGGATCTTGGCTACCGCGCGCTGGCGATCACCGACCATGACGGGCTGCACGGCGCGATGGAGTTCGCCCAGGCCTGCGCCGCGGCCGGCGTGCAGCCGATCGTGGGCGTTGAGCTCACCCTGGCGCATGGCTTGCTCGACGAGCGCAGCGGCCCCGTCCACCTGACGCTGCTGGCTGAACGCGAGCAGGGCTACGCCAACCTGTGCCGCCTGATCACCCTGGCCCACAAGCGAACCCGCGCGTGGGAGCCAGCGGCAACTCACCTGCCCGCGGACGACCCGCGACCACCGACACTCGATCCGGCCGACCTGGCGGCGCACACCGAGGGCCTCATCGCGCTGAGCGGCTGTCGCCATGGTGAGTGTTCGCAGCTGATCGCCCGCGAGCGCTTCGACGCCGCGCAACAAGCCGTGCAGCGCCTGAGCGACCTGTTCGGCGCGGACAACACGTTTGTCGAGCTGCAGCACAACCTGGTCCAGGGCGACACCCGCCGTGTGGCCCGCCTGGTCCAGCTGGCTGAGCATATGCAACTACCTGTCGTCGCAACGGGTAATGTCCACTACCACGTACGCAGCCGCCACCGTCTGCAAGACGCGATGGTGGCGATCAAAAACCGCTCGACGCTGGAGAGCTCCCACCGTCTGCGACGACCCAACAGTGAATTCTTTCTCAGGCCACCGGACATCGTAGCCCAGCTGTTCTCCGCGTACCCAAACGCTATGGAAAACACGCATCGAATAGCCGAGCGCTGCACAGCCTTCAATCTGGCCGACCATCGCGATCTGGGCTACGACTTTCCGGATTTCACACGCAAAGAAGGCGAGCGAGCGTCATCCGCCGACGAAGTGCTGGAAGTGTTCTGCTCCAGTCGATTCGACGAGCGCTACCCGCCCGATCAAACGGACCCCGACCTCCGAGCCAAAGCCCGCCAGCAGCTCAAGGATGAGCTCCACCTCGTCGAGAAGCACAAGCTCGCCGGGTTCTTTCTGATCTACCGCGACCTCCAGGAGCAGGCGACGGACGTCGCCAAACGCGTCCGGGGTGAAGGTACGGTGCGCGGTGGCTCCGGCCTGCCGCCGGGTCGAGGACGCGGCTCATCCGTCAGCTCGATCATCTGCTATCTGATCGGTCTGTCGCATGTGGACCCGGTCCGTAACCGGCTCTTCTTCCGCAGGTTTCTCAACGAAGACCTGCAGGCGGTGCCCGATATCGACCTGGATTTTGCGCGCGATATTCGCGAGCAACTGATCCTCCAGGTCTACAAGCGCTACGGTCACGAACACGCCGCGCTGGTGTGCTCGTTCGCGACCTATCACCTGCGCAGCGCGGTGCGCGATCTGGGCAAAGTGCTCGGGTTACCGGCGCCGGCGATCGACAAGCTGGCGCGTCTCTCAGAAGGTGGCATGGCCAGCTCCGTGCGTCACGAGCTGGCCACGTTGCCGGAGTTTCAGGGTCAGGCGGAAGGTCCGATGTGGGCGCACCTGATGGACCTGGCTGAGCAGATCGACGGATTCCCCAGGCACGTCGGTCAGCACGTGGGTGGCATGATCATCTCGTCGCGGCCGGTGGTGGAGCTGGTGCCGGTGCAACCGGCGTCGATGGACGGTCGCTACATCTGCCAGTGGGACAAGGACTCGTGCGACGACGCGCGCTTCATCAAGATCGACTTTCTGGCGCTGGGCATGTTGTCGCTGGTGGAGGAGTGTCTGGAGCTGATCTGGGAATGTCGCGGACAGAAGCTCGACGTGAGCACGATCGCCTACGACGACACCACCGTCTACGACGAGATCTGCAACGGCGACACCGTCGGCCTTTTTCAGATCGAGAGCCGCGCGCAGATCCAGATGTTGACGCGTACGCAGCCGCGCAACCTGGATGACCTGGCGGTCCAGGTGGCGATCGTCCGTCCAGGGCCGATCGTCGGCGGCGCGGTCAATCCCTACGTACGCCGCCGTGAGCTGCTGCGCGAGGATCCGAACTACGTCCCTGCCGCCGACCATCCGCTGCTGGACGAGTTGTTGAGAGACACGCTCGGTGTCGTGCTGTACCAGGACCAGGTGCTCGAAGTGGCGATCGAGATGGGTGGTTTTTCACCAGGCCAGGCCGATCAGTTCCGACGCTCGATGAGTCGGCGGCGGTCTCGACAAGCAATGGAGCGCTTCCGCTCCAGCTTCATCGATGGCGCGGCGAGCAAGGGAGTCAGTCGGCGCGACGCCGATAACGTGTTCGAAAAGCTGTGCGCGTTTTCGGAATTCGGGTTCCCCAAAAGCCACGCGTACGCGTTCGCCGTGCTGGCGTACCAGTCGGCCTGGCTGCGGCATTACTTTGGCGCCGAGTACTACGCGGCGCTGCTCAACAACCAGCCAATGGGGTTCTACGCGCCGCACGTCCTGGTCGGCGACGCTCGGCGTCGCGGCCTGCAGGTTCTGCGAGTGGCGATCAATCGCAGCGCCGCGCGGTGCAAGCCGGTCTCGCCCGAGCAGATTCTGCTCGGATTCGAAACGGTGCGTGGGATAGGCGAGGAGCTTGCCAGAGCGATCGTCCTCGAGCGAGAGGCACATGGTGCATACCAGTCATTGCCCGATCTGCTGCGCCGCACGGGTATGCCGCGCAAGGCTGCCGAACACCTGATCACCGTGGGCGCGCTGGCCGAGTTCGGTCTCGGCCGACGGGAGCTGTTGTGGCAACTGGGCCTGCTCGTTCCGGGTTCCGGGTTCCGGGTTCCGCGTTCCGGGTTCGGCGACACGAGCGCCGAGGCGTCACACAAGACGGCAACCCGGAACCCGGAACGCGGAACGCGGAACCGCCAGTTGTCGTTGGCGCTGCCGACCGAACAGGACATGGTCGAGCTGCCGGACATGACCGACTGGGAGCGGATGGTGGCCGATTACGGCTTGCTCGGACTCTCGCCGAGCTACCATCCGCTGGCGCTCCTGCGGCACGACCTGCCGCGCGACGTGCTCTCCGCCGAACAGGTGCGTGCTAGCCGCGACGGCGCGCGCGTGCGGACCGCGGGTCTGGTGGTCTGTCGTCAGCGGCCCGGGACGGCCAAGGGATTTGTGTTCCTGCTGTTGGAGGACGAGACCGGCGTGATCAATGTAGTGGTCCGTCCCAACCTGTACGAGGCACAGCGCAGCACGATTCGTGGCGAGCCGTACCTGTGTATCGAGGGCACGCTCCAGATCCATTCGGGCACGCTCAACCTGCTGGCGGTCAAGGCCACGCCGCTCGGCCACCTCACCGCGGAAGCCGCCGCGCTGCCCCGCGCGCCGGAGCGCAACGGCGTGCCCGGCAACCCGCACGACAAACGTGAAGCAGCCTCGGCCGAGCTCGCCCTGGCCACCCCCGCCAGCCGCGACTTCCACTAGAAGTTCGGCCGACAAGCCGCTTTTCGGCACAAGTCGCAGGCGGCCGAACTTCGATCAAAGATTGGCCTAAAAATGCTTCCAATTAGAGGAGGTGTCATCCTGAGGGAGGAACCCATGGGCTCCGCTCGCAGGCTCGCTTCGCGCAGGGCAGGCGACGAAGGATCCGCTTCCTGTTGCGAGCGTCGGAGTCGCGGATCC
>VBGG01000275.1 GCA_005883405.1 Chloroflexota bacterium
CTGCAGGATCGGCGTGCGGTCAGAAAGCGGCGCCGTCAGGTCGATGACCTCGACCAGCCCGTCGGCGAGCGCCGCGCTGAGATCGCTGAGGACGCTCATAACGTGCCCAGCATATCTGTAACGCGTCCCGGTCGGGGGAGCCTGCGCACGGTGACCCGGACGCGTCACCGTGCGCAGGCTCCCCCGACCCGTGCACGCTGCATTAACACGAGTGTCGGTGAATTGAATTTTTAAGCGAGATTGCGGTCGCGCAGCAGCTGGGCGAGCTGCGCGAAGCTGATGCCGTGCTGTTCGGCGATCTCGGCGGCGAAACTGACCCCGCGCGGGGCGTGCGGGACGATGCGGTAGGTGCGCCGACGGGACGCCGGTGCTCCAGGCGGACCGCTGTCGTCGGCCGAATCGGAGTCGGCCAGCAGACTCGCCACCGTTCCGTCGCCAGGAGTGCTGGCGTTGATCTCGTCGACGCTGTGGGCCAGCTCGTGCAGATGCGTGACGTAGATCGCGCGCGCCCCAAGCAAGCGCAAACCCCGCACCAGACCTCGAGCCAGGTCGAGCGCCTCGAGCGCGCTGGTGCCCGAGAGGGCCTCGTTGAGCAGAATCAGGCTGCGCGGGGTGGCCTGGTGAAAAATGTCCGCGAGCCGCTCGGCTTCGAGGTCCAGTCGACCGAGACCCGGCCGCGCGTCCTCGCGACCAGGGAAATGGGTGTAGATCGCGTCCGCCGGGCTCAGGCGCGCGGTGCGGGCCGGCACGTAGAGGCCGGCCTGGAAAAGCACCTGGGCCAGGCCGACAGCCCGGGCGTAGGTCGTCTTACCCCCGCGGTTGGGTCCGGTCAGCACCCACACCCGGCCAACGTGCTCGTCGAAGCAGACCGCATTGGTAACGATGCTTCCGGCATTCGACAGCTGGCTGAGAGCCAGGCCTGGGTCGTATGCATCCACCAGCTCCGCGGTCCTCCGCTCGGCGTCGATGTACTCCGGCCGACACACGGGTAGGCCGGCGCAGCGCAGGCGCTCGACCAGCCGCGCCGCGCCGAGGAACACCGCCAGCTCGGGGCCCAGCGGCGCCACAGCGTCAGTGGACATGCGCGAGAATCGCTCCAGGGCTATCGCGACGGGCGCAACCACCTGACCGAGCAAATGCCGCAGGTCGCGCATCAGCTCGTTCGGCCGGCTCAAGGGACCGCCTTCGCCGCGCTGCAACGTAGTCAGCCCCGCCTTCCCGTCGCCACCCCCGAGCAGCCGCCACAGCAATCCGCGGCGGCCTTCGATCGGCAGGGTGCCCAGGTCCAGTATGGTGGCTGATTCCGGACTGAGATCCGGCCCCAGGTTCACGCCAATGGTGAGGCTGCGCACGCTGGCGAGCGTTGCGCGTAACGCGGGTAGCTCGCGCTCCAGCGCTGCAAACTGCGGTGTCCGGCGCATCTCGTCCAGACGCGAACCGACCGAGCGAAACGCCTCCGATTTGACGGGCGTTTCATTGAACGCGTCGACCAGGCGAGAAACGACGTCGACCAGCAGCTCCAGATCGATCAGGCGGCGGGCGACGCGCTCCAGCCCGGGCTCGGCGGTCGGCCGGTACCGCTCGCCACGCGGCACGTCGCCCAGCGCCTCCAGCCCGGGCAGCACCGCTTCCAGCCGCTCGCGCAATGGCGGATGGTCCAGGAGATCCGTCAGCACGGCCTGGCGGTACGCGATGATCTCCGCGTCAGAGAGCAGCTCGGTGAGTACCCGCTCAGCGAAACGCTCGCGCGCGGCGAGGCGGCCGGCGGGCGCATCTGCGCCGACGATGGCGCTGACGATCTCGGCCAGGTGCAGGTCGGCGATCGCCTCGTCCGCGAGGCGGCCGATCGCTGCCGTGGCGCGGCCGTCGGGCCACAGCAAACTGACTGGCTGGGCTATCTGACGCTCCTGCGCGCTTCGTCGCACTCGGTGCATCGGGCGCTGGGCGGATGGAGGAACACCAGGGGGTCGTCGGCCAGGTGTTCAAGCGCGACACTGACAACGTCGCGCGCTCTGGCGAGTCGGGCGTGCGCGTTGCCCACGCGCCCTTCGGACTGGAGGCCCCGCTCCCGGAGCCAATCGTCGACCTGGGCGAAACGCTCGCAGCAGTGGTCGTTCTCCAGGTAGTCCAGCCGCACCGGGCGGCCGTCCTGGACGACCGTGCAGTGCCTCGGCACGCCGTAGGGAACACCCGCGAACAGCTCCGCCAGGTGGATGGTGGTGTTGGCGTCGTGCCCGACCCCGAGCAGCAGCACCTGGCCGTCCAGCTCGTGGACGCGACCGATGGGACTCTCGGCTATGTGGGGTGGCAAGGGCACTGGGTCTTGCGTGATCCGCTCCGCCTGTGGGCCGGCCGCTGCGAAGGCTTGCGGGTGGTTGCTTCGCAGCACGCCTGGGAGCCGCCAGAAGGTGTCCGCGGTGACACCCAGGTCCGCCGAGGCGGGCGTTCTCTTGGGGTCGAACGGTTCGTCATCATTGCCCGTCGACGACATCATCACCAGTGTGCCGGCTGGACCGATGGCGGCCCGCAGCGCCTCGATCAATCCGGTCGGTCCGCCCTCGACCGGCCGTACGGCGCGGAATGACGTGTGCGCCACCAGGACGCCACCCTGCCTGATGCCGAGCGCCCGCAGCTGAACCTCGATCTCGCGCGGCTCGGCCCCCACACGCCCAGCATACGCGCTCGCCCATCGTGCCCCAGAGGGGACCCCATGGCGGGGACCCCATGGCCTGGTGTCGTTGCGTTGTCGCCCCTGTCGCTGCGTTGTCGCCCCTGGCACGCCCACCGCCGAGCGTACCCCGCCGCGCGGTATCGCCCCGACAGCGTCGCGCCCTCGGGCCGACGGTGACCCCTGAGGGACACCCCTGGGGAAGCTCAGCTCACGGTGATGCTGAACTGTTGGGACGTCTGCTGTCCGGCGCTGTCGGAGACGCGGGCGGTGAAGGTGTACGTGCCGGCTGAGCTCGGCGTGCCCTGGATGATATTGCCGTGCAACGAGAGGCCGGGTGGCAACTGGCCGGCGGTGATCGCCCACGTGTACGGCTGGGTTCCGCCGTCAGCGAACAGACCGATGGCGTACGACGAGCCGACCGTCCCGGGCGCAAGCGTCGAGCTCTGATTGGTTATCACCAGCGTTCGTGCGGAGTTGACCGTGATGCTGAATGTCCGTGTGGCGGTATGACCGGTTCCGTCGCGCACCTGCACGGTGAACGTCGTCGTCTGGATCGTAGAAGGCCTGCCCGACACGACCGTCGACTGGACCCCATAGGAGCCCGCCATGCTCAACCCATTCGGAAGCGACCCTGAGATGATGCTGAACATGTGTGGCGTTCCCATGCCACCGTTCGAGGTGATGAACGCCGCGTAGTCCGTACCGATATTCCCATCGGGCATCGAGGTCGTGGTGATCTGGAGTGCTGGGACGGTCGGGGTGGCCGTCGGTGAGGTGCCACCCGGGGTCGTGGCGGTAGCCGTGGCTGTCGTCATCGTCGGCTTGAGCGTCGCCGTCGCGGTCGGTGTCCTGGTGGCCGGCGGCGGATCTTCGTCCCCGGCGTCAGCCGTAGCAGGTGGCACGGTCGCGGCGGCGAGAGCCGTGAGCGCCATGGCGACGAGCAGGAAACAAACTGGCCCGAGTGCGAGTCTCATA
>VBGG01000276.1 GCA_005883405.1 Chloroflexota bacterium
CGTTGAGCGCGCCCGCCAGCTCCACACCCGCGAATCCGCCACCCGCCACGACCACCGTTAGCAGCGCGCGCCGCACCTCAGCGTCTGGCTCCCGATCGGCGCGCTCGAAGAGGTCGATCAAGTGGTTACGGATACGCACCGCGTCGCCGAGTGTCTTGAAGTCGAATGCCTCCTCGGCAATCGTCTGGCTGCCGTGGTAGTTGGGGACGGCGCCCAGCCCGAGCACGAGGTGATCGAACGGCACCTCGTCCACACTGTCGTCGAGGGCGACTTGCACGCCGCGGTGCTCCAGGTCGATGCCCGTCACCCGTCCGCGCATGACGATGGTGTGCCGCAGGCGGGCACGCAGCGAAGTGGAAATGGCGGTCGGCTCCAGCCGACCGGCTGCCACGTCAGGCAGGAAGGGCGTAAAGACCATGGCATTGTTGTCGCTGATCAGCGTGACGACGACCGAGCGGTCGTTCCCAAATACCCGCTCCAGGTGCTCGGCGGTCGTAACGCCACCGAAGCCTCCGCCGACGATCACGATGCGCGTGCGTCGCTCGGGGATCGCGGCGCGGCGCGAGGGCAGGCTGGCGCGCTGCGCCTCCCCCGAGCCGCGCACGAACAGCAGGTACATGACCCCGAAGATCGGCAGGTGCCCGATGAGCTCCTGCGCCGGCAAGACGGGGATGCCGAGGTGGAACGGCAGCCACATGCCGAGAATGACGAGGCGCGGCATGATGCCGCTGATCAGCATGGCGCCGATCGCAGCCTCAGTGAGTCCGGCTGAGAGCACGAACAGGTCGTCGGTAAACCACGGGATGCCCAGTGCGCCATGGAACACGTTGAGCTCCGGCCGGTCGGCAAGGAATGCCAGACCGAGATCCGGGTTCCATATCTTCTCGGTGAGCGCCACTGCGATCAGTGACACACCCATGGCGACGCGCAGCATGCTCACCGCGCGACGCGCCCAGGTCGGATCGCGGCGCTGGAACCACCAGCGCGCCTGACCGCCGTCAACCGCGGTGCGGCCGATCACCAGCACAACCACGCCGATGCCGGCCCACAGCACCTGCTCGAGAGCGTCGAAAGGAGACGCGAGCAGAGCCGTCAGCAGCACCAGCGCGATCAACGCCAGCCCGCCCAGCCAGTCGGCGACGCCGGTGATGAAGCACAGCGCGATGGCCAGCTCGGCCGCGACGAGTCCCAAGCCGAGGCTGTTCATGCTCAACGGCAGGTTGACCGCGAGCAAGGCCGGCCGAGTCGCGGCCGCAACCAGGCCAATGGCGGCCTTAATCGCTAGGATGGTGGGCGCTCCGCGGGCCATCCGCCGGAGCAGGGGACTGTCCGACCCTACGCGGCGGCCGACGAGCCGCCGGATGCCAGCCAGCACGAGGACTGCCACGGCCGAGGAATTGATCCAGAGCAGAGTGCGGTCGCTCAGGATCACGTCGACCCGCAGTGGGTGGGCTGCTGGGTCGGTGAACCACTTGACATGGGCGAGTGCCGCCGCCGGGGCGAGCACCCCGGCGGCGATACACATTGCAAGAAAGATCAGGCGAACGCTACGGTTGGGCCGTTCGCCCGTTTCAGGCATGCTGAACCTCGCCGTCCTCGGCGCGCGGCGACGATGCGACGGGCGAACAGAAGCCGGTTGACCGTGCGCTGGTCGCGCAGCAGACGATGCGCGCCGCACGGCACCTGAGCGCCCGCGCCGTTTGGGTCGCAGGCGCAGTTGCGTCCAACTGCTAGAAGGAAATCGGAGTACTCCTCCGCGGTGCCGTGCCAGACCAGTTGCATAGCCAAACCTGCAGTCCCCTTTGCGTGGTTCCTTGTGTCAGACATGCCGACACGCGCAACGTACCCGGCAGAGCGGCTATCCTCCCGCGCGGAAGTACCGGTTCACGGCCGCCGGCAGCCCTCAATCCAGCGCCGGAGGTTGAGCCGGGTGGTCCCACGCGGGCCAGTACGTGGATGCCGGGTGGTCCCACGCGTGACGTCAGCCGGGGCAGGTATCTTAGCTTTCGTCTGAGGTGACCGAGACCCTGGGGGAGCTGGCTTACAACCTGCGCTGGTCGTGGCATCCAGCCACGGTCGAGCTCTTTGGCGCGCTCGCGTCCAGCGTCTGGGCCGCGACCCACAACCCGATCGCCGTCGTGCGAGACGTCGCCGGCGATCCGCGTCGGCTCGAGGCACACGCCCCTCAACTGCTCGCGCTCAAGGGCGACCTGGCTCAGTACCTGGCACGGCCGTCGCAGGTTCCGGGTGCGCCGCGCATCGCCTATTTCTC
Organism: Chloroflexota bacterium; assembly: GCA_005883405.1. Taxonomy (GTDB): domain Bacteria; phylum Chloroflexota; class UBA6077; order UBA6077; family CF-72; genus CF-72. The sequence goes on from VBGG01000276.1 coordinate 2,273, forward strand.
CGCTGAGTTTGCGATTGCCGATTGCCTGCCAATCTATTCGGGCGGGCTCGGCGTGCTTGCTGGTGATCACCTCAAGGCGGCGAGCGACCTCGGCCTGCCACTGGTGGGCGTCGGGTTGCTCTACCGCTACGGCTACTTCCGCCAGGCGGTCGACGGCGCGGGCTACCAGGGCGAGAACTACGACTATCTTCAGCCGAGGGACGTACCGCTGCGGCCGCTGCTCAATGAGGATCGGCAGCCAATCGTGGTCGCCACGCCGTTTCCGGGCCGCAACGTCCTGGCGCGCATCTGGTGCGCCCAGGTCGGCCGCGTTCCGCTGTACCTGCTGGACACCGACTTGCCCGAGAACCGCGAGGACGATCGCTGGATCACTGGCCACCTGTATGGCGGCGACCAGGACACGCGCCTGCGCCAGGAGCTCGTGCTGGGCATCGGCGGGGTGCGCACTCTGCGCCTGGTCCTGCCGCCCGATCAGCAGCCGACGCTGCTACATATGAATGAGGGCCATTCCGCCTTCGCCGCCCTCGAGCTGGCCCGCGAGCGGCTGGTAGCCGGCCTGGCCAACTCGTTCGACGAAGCGCTCCTGCAGGTGGCTCCGCGGCTGGCGTTCACGACTCACACCCCCGTCCCCGCCGGCCACGACGTCTTTCCTTCGGAGCTGGTCGAAGCCTACCTGGCCGGCTTTCGCCCGATGCTCGGGCTCAACCACCAGCAGCTCATGCGGCTCGGCCGCGCCAACCCCACCGATGATGCGGAAGGGTTCAGCATGACCGCGCTGGCGCTGCGTTCGGCTGCGCGCCGCAACGGCGTCAGCCAGCTTCACGGCGTGGTGAGTCAGGAGATGTGGGCGGGTGTCGGCCTGACCGTGCGCAACGTGCCACCAGCATCCGAGATGGATTCGGTCACCAACGGCGTGCACACCGCTACATGGGTGGGCGCCGACATGAGCGCGTTCTTTGACCGGACGGTTGGCAGCGATTGGCGGAGCGTGCCTGACGAGGCGGAGAGCTGGCGAGCGCTGGCGAAGTGCGACCTGGCCGAGCTGTGGGCGGCGCGCACCGCTCAGCGCGCGCGCCTGCTCCTGAGGATCGATGGCTGGCTCAGCGCTGGCGGACCGGACGGACTGGCCTCCGATGTGACCGCCGAGCGCGCGTTGGTGATCGGATTCGCCCGCCGCTTTGCGCTCTACAAGCGCGCGGGACTCCTGCTGAGCGACGGGGACCGCCTGCTGCGGCTCCTGCATGGCACCAGACGACCAGTACTGGTGGTCTTCGCCGGTAAGGCCCACCCGCGCGACGACGCCGCCAAGCTACTCGTCCAGCGCATCGTCCAAGCCGCTCGCGACGAGCGCTTCCGCGGCCGGATCGTCTTCCTCGAAGACTACGATACGCTCCTGGCACGGCTGCTCGTGCAGGGAAGCGACCTGTGGCTGAACACGCCGCGCCCGCCACTGGAGGCGAGCGGTACGAGCGGCATGAAAGCGACGCTGAACGGCGCTCTCCACCTGAGCGAGCTCGATGGGTGGTGGGACGAAGCGTACGCGCCAGGCCTGGGCTGGGCGCTCGGCCAGGACATCTCGGACGACCTCGACAGCGAGGCACGCGACGCGGCCGAGGCACGCCAGCTGATGGACATCCTCGAGCGGGAGGTGGCGCCGCTGTTCTTCGAGCGCCACGGACTCGACTACCCGCGGGAGTGGACCCAGCGAGTGGCGCGGTCGATCATGACGCTCGCGCCCGCCTTCAGCGCGCAGCGCATGGTCCGAGAGTACGCGCAGCGCGTCTACTTGCCGGCTGGGGCTACGTACGGACAACGGCCAGGCGGCTCGGCGGTTGACGTACCGTTGCCCCTGGAGAGCTACGGGTCGATTCCAGGCACGGCGTCGGGGTTCTACTGATGCCTCGGAGGCGCCACGCTCGTAGAGTCTTGGCGTAGACGTGATCTGCAGCGTCCGACTTGAGCCATGAGCAACACCCACTCCAACTTGAGCCATGATCAACACCCACTCCAATCCCAATTCCCAACCCCAACCCCACCAGAAGCGAATCCTGGTCATCGCCGAGGACCACCACTCTCGGACGCGCATGGTACAGATCTTCGAAGACGGCGGTTACGCGGTGCTCGTGGCCCAGGACAGTGTCGAAGTGCTGACCCTGGTCGACCTGCATCAGCCCCACGCCGTCGTGCTCATCGCGACGTTCCCAGCCACCATGGGTCTGGACGTGCTCGAGCCGCTGCGCAGCCGCCGCCCGCCGATGATGATCCCGGCGATCCTTCTCAGCACCGACGCAACCCTGGTCCTGGATTCCGACTGCCACAAGCCGCGCGTGCTGAGCGATCAGCCCATCGCGCTGGATGACGTGCTCGCCCACGTCGAAGAGCTGACGCTGGCGGCCTGAGTCAGTCAGGCCACGTCTGAATAGCCGCGACCGCGCCGCCCGCGCGCCTCTGGGCTCGTTCGGGACATGGCTCGTTGGACCACAGGGTCCGTGTCGCTCACGAGCAGACCGAGGCGCGCTCCCCAGGCGACCAGCTGCGCGCGCGACTCGAGCTGCAGCTTGGTCAGGATGTTGTGAATGTGCCCTTCAGACGTGCGCTCGGAGATCGCCAGCTCATTGCCGATCTGGCGGTTGCTCCAGCCGCGCACAGCCAGCTCAATGATTTCGCGTTCGCGTTTGGTGAGCTCTTCGACCACCCCGTTGACGAAGACCTTCTCGGGACAGCTATTTGAGCGTGCGAGCGTGTCGTCTTCGAGGCACAACTGAACCGCTTCGTCCAACGCCAACGATCGGCCGACGGCATGCGCGGCGGCCGAGGCAGGCTCACCCAGCTCTTCACGTGTGGCAGCCCGCTGGGCCTCGAGGTCCGACGTCCAATCCGGTGTCGCGTGTGCGCCGACCGCCATGCGCATGCTCTGCGCGGCTCCCAACAGCCGCAGGGCACGGGCGGCGGCGCCGCGTCGCGCGGCAATGAAGGCAAAGACCTCGAGCACTGACGCCAGGCTCCGATGGTCGCCCAGCTTGCGCAGGATGGCCAATGCCTCCTCCAGTTGCGAGCGTGCCTGGGCGAGGTCATCCTGTGCCATCGCGACGCGCGCGAGGCCAAGTAGCGCCAGGGCGATGCCGCGCGTGTCGCCGAAGCGGCGGCGAATCGCCAGACTTTTGTCGAAGCAGTCGCGCGCGCTCGCAAGGTCGCCCTCGTCCAGGCACAGATTGCCGAGATCCTGCAGCACACGCGGGGTGCTTCCGGTGAAGCCGAGCGATTGAAACGTCGCCAGGCTCTCTTCGAGCTGGCTGCGCGCGGAAGCCACATCGTCGGCATATTTCGCCAGCAGTGCGAGGCGATGCAGCGCCATGGCGATGCCCTGAGCATCGCCGATCTGGCGGCACAGCTCCAGGCTCTGGCCCTGCAGGCTGGCGGCCTGCTGGTAGTCCCCCTGGGCCTCCGCAAAGGAGCCCGCCGCGGCGAGCGCGAGCGCACGCGCGGTGTCCGCGTTCGCGGCCTGAGGCAGAGCCAGCAGCTGCCGCAGCCATGTGCGACCCTCCGCGAGGTAGCCGCGGATCGACCAGAATCGCCGCAGCGCCGCGCACAGTCGAAGTCCGAGCTCGACCTGGCCGGAATCGATCGCCCAGCGCAGGGCCTCGCGCAGGTTGGCGTGTTCGCGCTCCAGCTGTTCGAGCGCCTCCAGCTGGCGTGGTCCCCACAGATGCGACGCGGTGTCTTCGGCCAGGGCCACGTAGTACTCCGCGTGCCTGCCGCGTATCTCGTCGGCAACGCCGCTCTTCGCGAGATGCTCCAGAGCGTAATCGCGGATGGTGGCCAGCATGGTGTAGCGCGGAAGCCCACCGGCAGCCTCATGTAAGCGCAGCAGGCTATGGCGCACCAGGCCCGAGAGCCCCTCGAACACGTCTGCATCGGACTCGCTGTCTGCGCACACCGCTTCGCCTGCCTCAGGGCTGCAGCCGCCGTCGAAGACGCTGAACCGTGCGAAGAGCGCTTGTTGGTCTTGCTCCAACAGGTCGTAGCTCCACATGAGCGCGCGACGGAGCGTCCGCTGACGGGCTGGAAGATCCGGTGCGCCGGATTCGAGGAGCGTGAGGCGATCGTCGAGACGCTTCAGCAGCGTCAGCAGCGTCAGTCCCTTCGTCCGCGCGGCAGCCAGCTCGAGCGCCAGCGGCAGCCCGTCGAGGCGGGCGCACAGATGGGCGACGGTCGCGGCGTTGGCGTCGGTCAACTGGAAGTCGGGCCTTGCGGCACGGGCGCGTTCGACGAACAGGGCGATGCCCGCGTAGGCAGCAGCGGTGACCGCATCGGTCGGAAGGCTGGCGTGAGGCACTGCCAGCGGCGCGATCGGGAAGGCGTGCTCCCAACGCAGCCGCAGCGCGGTGCGGCTGGTAGCCAGGATCTTCAGCGATGGGCAGCCGATCAGGAGGGGAACCAGCTGAGGAGCGAACTCGATGACCTGCTCGAGGTTGTCGAGGACCAGGAGCACCTGGCCGTCGCTCAGAGGCGATTCGAGCTGCTTGAGCAGGAGCGGATGTGGCGCGTCGCTCAGGCCGAATGCTTCGGCGATTGCGCGCAAGGCGTTCGTCGGCTCTCGAACGTGGGCCATATCGACGAAGACGACGTCACCCTTGAATGCCGCGCGGATCTGTGGGTCGGCGGCGACGGCCAGCGCCAGCCGCGTCTTGCCGATGCCGGCTGGACCCCACAGGGTGAGCAGGCGGACGTCCTTCTGCAACAAGGATTGGCGGATCGCATCCAGCTCCCAGCCGCGTCCGATCAACGGCCCGGGCTGCGCTGGCAGTCGACCATCGCGCCAGGCGTGCATAGTCATCCGCGTTGGCTCGGCGCGATCCTGCGCTGCCACACGTGTGCCCGCTGCCTGGACTCCATCCCCATCACTGTTCCTCGCGACGCACCATGGATGGGCCACCCCTCCCACCGACAAGGCCGTCTCAACCTGATCAGTGCCCCGACGTACGCCGGAAATACAGGCGAATGGCTCGGGTCAGCCGATTTGGCCTAAAATTTCCCGGCCCTCGCCCATGTAGCTCAGTGGTAGAGCACACCCTTGGTAAGGGTGAGGTCGTGAGTTCGATCCTCACCATGGGCTCTGGCTCTTCTTCGATAATCCCCTAAAGACAGGCAGGCGCACAGATGGCCAAGAAAGCTGATCGCGTGCTCATTACGTTGGCGTGCGCCGACTGTAAGGAGCGCAACTACCACACCGAGAAGAACAAACGGAACGATCCCGATCGCATCGCGCTGCAGAAGTTCTGCCCGCGGTGCCGCAAGCACACCGAGCACCGCGAGACCAAGTAGATCGATTGGTCGCCCTCCGCGGCAGGTGGTATAAGACCCGGCACAACCGAATAGCTCAGGGGCGTAGCTCAGTTGGTAGAGCGCCGATCTCCAAAATCGGAAGTCGCGGGTTCGAGCCCTGCCGCCCCTGCCCTATCCTGAGCGGCCATCCTCGCCAATGCGAGCTTCCGGAAATCAAGTTGCTCTGCCGTGCGTCGCCGGTGATCGTTTGCGCATCGCACATCGCACTTGGCGATCTCGGCCTCAATCTGCGCCCAGCCGTAGTTGCGCAGCATCGAACTGACTGCCAGGAGCTTGGCCGAAGCGTCACGGTGGTCGAATTCGAGCACGATCACATCGGTCTCGCCGCAGTCGACACACGGGTGATCGAGTAGGTATTGGACGATGCGATCCAGATTCGCTTCCCAGAACCTGGCGGCGTTGCGGTGCGCGTTGGCGATGTAGGTGGCCTTGTTGCGCTGGTAGTGTTCGCGGTTCTACTTAGCGTGACATTCACGGCAGTAGTTGTGGAGGACGCCCTTCAGGCGGTCCTTCTGCGTGAACTCGCTCAGGTCTTTGATCTCGCCGCAAGTCGTGCAGCGTTTTTGACCCCCCTGGTTGTACATGCGATAGTATAGAACACCAGTTCTAAAGAAGTGAGCAATTAGCGCGAGCGTCCAGCGGGGAGAAATGTAAAGAAAAAAGCCCCCGGCCTTAGGAGAGCCGGGGGCTGGTGCGAATCGAGCGCGAATCAGCGCGAGCAGCTCACGTTCGCCGCCACGGTG
>VBGG01000280.1 GCA_005883405.1 Chloroflexota bacterium
CCAGCCCAGCCACCATGGGCGACATTCCCTCGAGCACGCTACGTAAACTGTCCGGGGCAGGTTACGGGTTTCCCCCGATGCGACGCAGCCTGCGCGCTGGTTACTGTACGCCCGTAATCACCAAGACGACGGTCGACTGCAACGCGCCACAGCCCGCTCCCGTAGTGAGTGCGCAGCGCAAAGGAAAGCCTCCACGCATTGCCGTTATCGCGGAGCTCATAGGCTGGGGAGGCGGTCGCCGCGGCGGCCTCCATCCAGATCCAGCTGCCCTCCCAAAGCACATACTCTGGCCCGCGTCCAACCGGCCTCTGGACGGGGCTAGCCCTACCTATACCGCAGCCCCGCCGAGCCGGATTTCGGCGGGGCTGCTCCATTTAACGGATTTCGCCCGTCACGGCAGACATGCGAGTCTCGTTCTTCCCTACAGGGAGCCCCCGTCGTCAGAGCGCGGCGTAAACGTACCCCCTCTTCAGGTGTATTGCGGCCGGTACAAGAGTCGATGGTTGGCACGAGACCTACTGGCCAATGCAAACCACCCTGCAATCACCTTCCTCGCTGCGCGCCCCCGCCAGCGCCCCCACGCGGGGTTTCGTCCCCCGCCCGCCCGAGTCGCTGCAGGCCGCTGGCCTCAGCCCTGCTTTCGTCGAGGAGCACCTGCTCCGCTGTCTGCACGCCGCGCCGCAGAGCACGGGTGCGCAGCTCGCCGCAGCCTGTGGCGTGGGGTTCCAGGCCATCGCACCGATCCTGGACAGCCTGCGCCAGGACCACCTGGTCGAGATCCGAGGACAGCGTGGCATCGGCGATGCCGGGTTTGCATACGTGCATACCAGCAAGGGCGCCGCGCGCGCGCTCGAGGCCCTGGAGAAGACGCAGTATCGCGGTCCGCTGCCGGTGCCCATCGCGGACTATCTCGCCTCAGTCGAAGCGCAACCAATCGATAACAACCTGGTGACGGGTACGCGGGTGCGAGAGGCCTTCGCGGATCTCCTCGCGCCGGATTCGCTGACGGACAAGATCGGCCCGTCGATCATGTCGGGCTCCGCCCTGTTTCTGTTTGGTGCGCCGGGTAACGGCAAGACGGCGATGGCCGAGCGCATCTCTCGCGTCTTGAGCGATCCGATCTACATCCCACACGCGATAGAGGTCGATGGCACGGTCGTCAAACTGTTCGACCCACTCGTGCATCGGCCTGTTGACTGTGGCTCAACGCCTGGAGTCGATCAGCGCTGGGTACAGATCGAGCGACCGCTGGTGGTCGCTGGCGGAGAGCTGACGCTGGCTAGCCTGGACCTGCTGTGGAGTGAAGGCGGACGCTACTACGAGGCGCCGCTGCAGCTGAAGGCCAACGGTGGAGTGCTGCTCATCGACGACTTCGGTCGCCAGCAGGTGCGACCTACCGAGATGTTGAACCGATGGATCGTGCCGCTCGAGAAGCACGTCGATTACCTGACACTGTTGACGGGTAAGCGGGTACAGGTGCCATTCCAGCAGATGCTGGTGTTCGCCACCAACCTGGAGCCCCGCGATCTGGCGGACGACGCGTTCCTGCGTCGCATCCGCTTCAAGCTGCGGCTCGACGATCCGACGAATGAGCAGTTCGAGGATCTCTTCCGTCGCGCATGCAGCTCGCGCGGGATCAGCTTCTCGGCGGACGGGCTGCGCTACATGCTCCAACGCTGGTGGGCGGACCGACCGCTCCGCATGTGCCAGCCGCGTGACCTGGTGGACCAGATCGCCGCGATCGCTCGCTATCAGGGCGTGGAGCCCAACGCCGGCTCGCACGGTCTGCTGGACCAGGCCTGCGCCAGCTACTTCGGCGTCGCCGCGTAGCTACATCCACCGCTCGACGCGGTGACAGGCGACGAAGTGGTCGGGCTTCATCTCGCGCAGGAGCGGGACCAGCTGGCGACACTCGTCGGCGACGTGCGGACAGCGCAAACTGAAGACACAGCCGGGCGGGGGCCGACGCAGATCGTGCGTCAGGCCCTCCGTCACGCGCAATGGTTTGCGCTCCTTGATGGACGGAATCGAGCTGATCAGCAGCTGGGTATACGGGTGCAGCGGCTCGGAGAACGCGGCATCCACCGGCGCAAGCTCGACGATGTTGCCGGCGTACATCACGGCGATGCGATCGACCAGCTGCGCCTGCAAGCCCATGTCGTGACCGATCAGGATCATCGAGACGTTCAGCCGCTGCTTCACGTCGAGCAGCGTCTGCGCGACGACGCGCTGGACCACCACGTCGCGCGCGCTCGTCGGCTCATCAGCGATGATCACCGCCGGCCTCAAGATCACCGCCATCGCAATGCAGACGCGCTGCTTCATGCCACCGCTGAGCTCGTGCGGGAACATGTCGTAGACGCGGCTGGATAAGCCAACAGTGGACAACGTGTCCAGGATGCGGTCTTTGAGCACCCGCTTCGGTTGCTTGCCTTCGTGCGCCTCGACCGCATCGGCGAGCTGATCTTTCACCCGCATGACGGGATTGAGCGAGTTCATGGCTCCCTGCGGGATCAGCGCGATATCTCGCCAGCGCACCCGGGCGAGCTGTTTCTGGTCGAGGCTCAGCAGATCGGTGCCGTTGAGCGAGATGCGTCCNCCGACCACCCGCCCCGGCGGCTGCACCAGCCGCAAGATCGCCATCGCGGTAGTCGTCTTGCCGCAGCCAGATTCACCCACCAGCCCCAGGATCTCACCGCGTCGCAAGCCGAAACTGACGCCGTTGACGGCGATGACCTCGCCGCTCGGGGTAGCGTAGTGGACCCGCAGGTCGCGCACATCGAGCACAAGATCGCGATTCGCCGCGTACGCCTCGCCGACGCCGCGCGTTGCCTCCGGCGCGGTCACGCTTCGGCGGCTGCCCCTCTCAAGCGCGGATTGGCGATCTCATCCAGCCCTATCGCCATAAGAAACAGTCCGCTGAAGATGACGATCAGGATCAGGATCGGAAAGCCCCACCACCACCACATGCCGCGGATCACCGCCGACGAGCGGATGGCATAGTAGATCGTCATCCCCAGGGTTGGAATACGGGCTGGGCCGAGGCCGAGCGCTTCGAGGCTCGTCGCCGCCAGGATGGCGCCAGCCACGTTGCCGGCCAGACTGGAGGCCAGATACGGCAGCATGTTGGGCAACATCTCGCGGAACATGATGTCGAACGTCGGAACGCCTGACAGGCGCGCCATCCGCACGTAACCGCGTTCACGCAACGACAGCACCTGGGCGCGGATCAGCCGCGTTGGACCAGCCCACGAAAAGAGCGCCAGAATCAGCGCCATGGTGCTGATGTCGACGACACGAACATACGACGACACCACGATCAGCAAGGCCAGCGACGGGATGGTGATCACCGAGTCGGCCAGCGTGCGAATCACGTTGTCAACCCATCCCCGCAGGAAGCCCGCGCTGAATCCCAGGACGATGCCGATCCCCAGCCCCAGCCCCGCGGCGATCAGGCCCACCTGGAAAGAGCGCGGCGCGCCAGTGATGATCACCGCCAGAATGTCCCGCCCGTTGCTCTCGGTTCCGAGCGGGTGCGCGGCAGTGGCTACACCGAATTGAGGATCGCTGACCCAGGCGGGGGGGAGATTCAGCGGCGAGGATGCCACCAGCGCCAGCTTCTCGTCCCAGAAGCGGGTGCCGACCAGACCCATGAACAGCACCGCGAGGACCATGGCCAGACCGCTGACGAACTTGCGGTTGACCCAGGGCGAATCCCATCGACTGACACCCGCTGGGGCCGTCAGCGACTCTGGAACGGTGATGGTTGCCATGTGAGCCTCATCGCTGGTAACTGATGCGAGGATCAACCAGTGGGTACGCCAGGTCGATCATCAAAACCGCGGTCGCGGTGGTCAGGATCAAAATGAACACGATGCCCTGAATCAGGGTGTAGTCGTTGGTGATAATGCCCTGGTAGAGCAGGTAGCCCATGCCAGGATAGGAGAACAGATACTCCACCAGTACGGCTCCGCCGACAATGCTGCCAAGCGTGAGAGCGAGCGCCGTCACCTGGGGGAGCACCGCGTTGCGTACTGCGTAACGCAGGAACAGACGCGCCGGCGACAACCCCTTCGCGCGGGCGAGGATGATGTAGTCCTCGCCCGCGTTGGTGATCATCATGCCGCGCATGCCCAGCGCCCAGTAACCCATGGACGCGATGACGATTGAGAGCGCCGGCAGCAGCCCATGCTGCGCCACGCTCAGCGCGAACGGAAGATTCCAACCGAGTGTCAAGTCACGCCCGTAACCCCCCGAGACTGGAAGCAGGTGGATGCCGAAACCGAAAACGTAGATAAGCAGGATGGCCAGCATGAAGTAGGGAATGGACGTGAACGTCAGACTGAGCCAGCGCCAGCAATCCCATCGTCCACGGCAGTGCCTGGGACACCATGTCCTGGACCGTCGCCGGAAATTGGCCGAGCGAGTAGCCCAGGTCGAAGGTGATCGAGTTGCGCAAGAAGCGGAGGTATTGGATCGGCACTGGCGCGTCGAGTCCGAACCGAGCGCGCCAGGCCTCGATGATCGCCCCGCTGTTTTCGACGCGGGCTCCGCCCTGCTCCATGCGGCTGATCATGGCGCCAACCGGATCGCCGGGCACCATGCGAGGGATAATGAAGATGATCGTCGACCCAAGCCACACCGTGAGGAAGTACATCCCCACTCGACGGATCACGTAGGTTCGGGTCAATCCGCGCATCTGCTGGCTACGCTCGCCGATCTAGCGTCCCGTGGAATGCAGATTCTGGAGAATCACCGGGAACATCTGCCACCAGGTCGTCGCCTGGATGAGGTTCTTGTCGTGGGTCGGCCACCCGGACCAGTGCGTGCTGTCGAAGGGGATGAGCTTCTTGGCTTGCGTGATCGGGATGTCCGGCAGCTCGTTCAAGTAGATATCGGTGGCCTGCAGGAATAGGTCTTGAAGCTTCGGATCACCGAGCGGCAGCGTTCCCATCTGGTCGACGATGGCGCTGTACTCGCTGTTCTTCCACCGCCAGATATTCTTGCTGCTCGGCGACCGCTCGCCCACCGGCACGGCCCACTTGGCGTTGAAGCGATCCATGGATGCCCACGGCTCGTTCACCGAGTCGCAAGCGTCCCAGCCCTGGCGTGCTTCGAACCGGCCGAAATCGCGATTCTCGTTCCACACCGCTTCGGCTTCGTTGCGCTGCACGGCATTGATGCCAACGGCCTGCAGTTGTTCGACCTCGACCTGGATGATGCGCTGGTGTTCAGTGGCGGTGTCGCCGGCGGTGATAGTCAAGCCCAGCTGCTGCCCATTTTTCTGATAGTAGCCGTCACCACCCATCGTGTAGCCCTTGGACTCGATGATCTGCTTCGCCCTGTCAGGATCGTGAGTGAGCAAGGGATACTTGTTGTACAGGCCGGCTTCGTCCGCGGCGTCGACGTACTTGTTCAGTGGTCCGTAGGCCGGGAAGAAGAACTTCGACGGGAGCGTGGTGCCTTCATACGCGATGGCAACGATCTGATTGCGGTCGAGTGCGAAGTTCACCGCCCAGCGCATGTCTTTGTCGTCCCAGGGCGCGACGGCGGTGTTGAACTCCAGGTTGCGCGCGCAAGGATCCAGCCAGGCATACGGCAGCTGCGGGTACCAGGCGATGACGTTGGGGTTACGGGCCTGGATGGCCTTGAAGGTGCCGAGCGTGATGTCCATCATGCTGTCGAGGCCACCGTCGGCCATCAACGCCGCGCGCGTTTCCTCGGGCCCAGCCCAGGTCCAGATCAACTTTTGCGGCTCCGGCAGCTGGGCGAAACCGGTTTTCGCGGCCCACCAGTTGTCGTCGCGCACGTAGGTGAACTCCGTCGGACCGATGCTGGCAAGCTTGTAGGCTCCGCTGCCCACCGGCCAACCCTTGTCCGGATCGTAGTTCTTGAACGTCAGCGGGTCCTGGCCATCCCAGATGTGCTTCGGGACGATATTGATGCCGCCCCAGATGCGCACAGAAAAGTAGTCGAGCTGGAAGCGCGGGTTCGGTTTGTTCAGTGCGAACTGTACGGTTTGATCGTCAACTTTCGAAACGCTGGCGACCCAGTCCTTCATGTCGGACGAGCCGATCAGGTCTGGCGCGTGGCTCAGCAACATTTGAATGCTGAACACCACGTCGTCGGCGGTGTACGGCACACCATCGCTCCAGGTGACGCCGTTGCGAAGCTTGAGCGTCCAGGCGTCCTGGGTCGCGTTCGGCGTCATGCTCTCGCCGACCCAGCCCTGAATCTGGCCGGTCTCGTAATTGAGAATGAACAGCGGCTCCAGGATGGACTGGTGATAGCCGACGTCCAATCGGCGGCTTGGCAGGTAGGGATTCCATATGTCGGGCGTCAGGTCGCGCCCGCCATCGATGTCCAGGATGAGTGTCTTGGTTCGGTCGATCGCTTGACCCGCGGGAGTCGACGCCGGTGCAACGGTCTGCACCGGCGCGAGCAGCAGCAGAAAAGCCGCCGCCAGCGCAGCGCGAGTCAGGAACTTGAATCGTCCAGGCATGAGCGTAAATGAAACCTCCTCGGTGGTTAGTGCCCGCCGTTAGTGTGTGAAGTACCTCCTTTCTCCGCTTGGTCACACAGGTAACAAGCGCACTGGTGACCATCTCCGTTCACCTCATAGCGCGGCGGCATGGCCGCCCGACAGCGTTCCATGTGGTAGCTACAGCGCGCGTAGAACGGGCAGCCGTCTACGCCAGCCTGTAGCTGGTCATCCTCCGAAGGAATGTGCACGCTCGTTTGCCAGCGCTGCTTCGGATCCGGAATCGGAATCGAACCCAACAGGAGCTGTACGTAGGGGTGCCGCGGATGCTCGATCACTGACGGCGTGGGCCCCTTCTCGGCGATGGACCCCTTGTAGAGGATGTACGTGTAGTCGCTGATCTGATAGGCGGTGCTCAGATCGTGCGTGATGTAGATGAACGAGATGCCGTATTCGTCGCGCATGCGCAACATGATCTCGAGGATCATCGCTCGGAGCGACGCATCCACCATGGACACCGGTTCGTCGGCCACGATCAGACGTGGCCTCAGCAAGAATGCTCGCGCGACCATGATCCGCTGGCGCTGTCCGCCGCTGAGCTGATGCGGGTACTTCTCCAGTACTTCGGCGTCTCGGAGCCCGACCACACGCAGGGCAGACTCGATCATCTGGTCGGCCGAGCTCCGGTCGCGAGCGAGGTGGAAGCGTTGGATGACCATGTCGAGCACGTGTTTGATCCGATAAAAGGGGTTGTAGACCTCGTACGGATCCTGAAAAATCGCCTGAACCTCGCGTCGGTAGGTGATGTGCTGCTGACGACTCAGCTGTGAGACGTCCTGGCCGCGATACAGGATCTGGCCAGAGGTCAGCGTGGTAAAGCCGAGCACACTATTGGCCAGGGTGGTCTTGCCGCTGCCGCTTTCGCCAGCGATCGTGACAATCGCGGCGGGCTTCTCAGGTAGGGTGAGGTTGAAGTCGCGTAGCGCGCCGACCCGCTGACCACCTTGTAGAAGGCCCCCACCATAGATCTTGGTCGCCCTGCTGATCTCCAGCAGCGGAGGCGGCGGGGCAAGCTCAACGAGCCCACCTTGAGTGGATCTGGCCGCCTCGTCCCCTTGCCGCACCGCCAACGAAATGCCCACCTTCCTGGTCGCGCCTGGCTAGCGAGCGATTCCATACCCGCGTAGTCGGTCGTGTCAAGGTGAGCCGTGTCTGGCGACGCTTGTCATAAGTCGCGCGGGGACGGCAGCCTCGAAGCCGATACTGGTACCCTCGCGCACTGACAGATCGGAGACCTGATGGAGCTACTGGTCGAACGGCTGGCGCGGCGTGGTCTCGAGCTGGAGCGGTGGTTCGAGCTGGAGCGCAGCGAGCCGGCCGAGGTTCGCGTTGTTCGCGAGGACTCCCTGGCCGCGCGTCTGCCTGACTACGACGATTCGCAGGCGCCAGTGCTGCGGCCAGGTGGCGATTGGCGCGAGCCGCTCAATACCACCGTCTGGCTGCGGTTTCGCCTCTGTCGCCCGGCCAGCTGGCCCGTCCAGGACACGGCGCTGGTGGCCGAGCGCTTCGGCACCTATCCGCTCGAACCGGCGTTTCGCATCGGACGCGAGCTCCAGCGCATTCAAGGCATGCTCTACCTCGACGGCAAGCCCTATCACGGGCTGGATCAATTCCACCGCCTGATCTACCTGCCGGAGGGTCCGGAGTATCAGCTCGCGGCCTCGGTCTGGACCGGCTTCGCGTCGCTGGAGTGGCAGCCGAATCCAGTCTTTCGCCTGGTGCGCATCGACCCTGGTGCGAACCAGCTGGCACACGATCTTCGGATTCTGGCAGACGCGCTCAAACGCCTGGACGCTGACGACCCCGCCCGTCCGGCTTTGGAGGAAGTGGCGGAGGCGGGCCTGCAAGAGATCGACTGGACCTGCCCAGGTGGCGCCTGTTTTCGCCACAGCCTGACGCGCGCCCATCAAAAGGTCGAGCGCTGTCTGGCAGCGCTCGAGCCGGCGCCGTACGAGCCGACCCTCGTCGCGGCCGGGCACGCGCACATCGACTGTGCCTGGCTGTGGCCGCTCGCCCAGACGCGGGAGAAGGCCGGCCGGACCTGGACAACCGCCCTGCGTTTGATGGAGCGCTACCCGGAATACCGTTTTCTCGCGTCGACGCCGCTACAGTACGAGATGGTCCGCCAGAGTTTCCCCGAATCGTTCGAGGGCATCCGTCAGCGGGTGCAGGAGGGCCGTTGGGAGACTGCCTGACGGTGAGTCGCTCGCGCGCCAGATGCTCGTCGGCACCCGCTACTTCGAGCGCCACTTCGGTATCGAGACGCGCGTTGTCTGGCTCCCGGATACCTTCGGCTTCAGCTGGGCCTTGCCGACGCTGATGGCGGCGGCTGGACTGCCGTACTTCGTCACCCACAAGATGAGCTGGAGCCAGACCAACCGTATTCCGCATGACACGTTTCGCTGGCGGGGTCCCGACGGCGGCGAGGTGCTGGTGCACTTTCTCTGCACCCCGTCGCTCTGGCCGGGCGAGCACACCACGTATAACGGCACGCTGCTGCCGAGCGTCGCCCGCGGCGCGTGGACGCGCTTTCAGGACCGCCAGCTGCAGAATGAGCTGCTGGTGGCGTTCGGTTACGGCGACGGTGGCGGAGGCCCAACGATCGAGATGATCGAGGCCGGCAGGCGTCTGAAGCAGCTGCCAGGCTTCCCGCGCGTGGAGATGGGCCGCGCGCGTGACTTCTTCGAACGCCTCGAGCACAAACTCGCCCAGCGGCGTGATGTGCCCGTCTGGGACGGTGAGCTGTACCTGGAGTACCACCGCGGAACATACACCGGCCAGGCGCGCCAGAAGCGGCGCAATGTGCTGTCCCAGCGGCTGTACCACGCGGCCGAGCTGTACGCCGCCAGCGCTCGAGCCCTGCGCGGCGCCGAGTACCCGCGCGAAGCGCTCGAGCAGGGCTGGCGCCTGATCTTGACCAACCAGTTCCACGACATCTTGCCCGGCTCGGCCATCAGCGAGGTGTATGAGGATGCCGAGCAGGACTACCAGCGGCTGGCGGCGATTGGCGAGCAGGTCCTCGATCGGGCTACCAGCGCGCTGGCGAGTGGGTTGGACCTGCATTCGGAGGCGTTGGTGGTCTTCAACCCGGGCCCGTATCCGTCTGCCGATTACGTTGAGCTACCCTCTGCGACCATCGAACGCTTACCGCTTCCGTCACAGACCTCGGCGGATGGGGGCCAGCTCGTGTGGTGCGAGGGGGTACCGGCCAACGGCTATCGGGCGTTTCCGCTCGACTCGGTGGCGCCGGCTCCGATCGCAAATGCGTTGCGCGTTTCAACGCGTGAGCTGGAAACGCCGTTCTGGGAGATCGAAATCGACGACCGCGGTCGCATCAGCCGCCTGTATGACAAGAAGCTGGGGAGCGAGGTGTTGCCGGCCGGTGAGCTGGCCAATCGGCTGGTGGTATTCGAAGACAAGCCGTTGAACTTCGACGCGTGGGACATCGACGCGTACTTCTACGCCAAATCGCGGGACGTCGATCGATTGGAGGCAGCTGAGGTCCGCGAATCTGGGCCCGAGCGCGCTGTCCTCCAGCTCACGTGGCGGATCGGCGAGCAGAGCGTCATCGTTCAGCGCATGTGCGTGTATGCACGCCTGCCGCGCATCGATTTCCAGAACCAGGTGGAGTGGAATGAGCGGCAGTCGCTGCTGAAGGTGGCCTTCCCAACAGCCATCCGCAGCCGTCGCGCAACGTACGAGATCCAGTTCGGAACGATCGAACGGCCAACGCATCGCAACACCAGCTGGGAGGAGGCCGCGTTCGAGGTTCCGGCGCAGCGCTGGGCGGACCTTTCCGATGCCTACTACGGCGTCGCCGTGCTGGCGGACTGCAAACATGGCTACAGTGTGCACAACCGGACGCTGTGGCTCAGCCTGCTGAAGGGCGCCATCGACCCGGACCCGGACGCGGATCGCGGGCAGCATTCCTTCATATACAGCCTGTTCCCGCACGCGGCGGGGCTGGACGGCGTGCGGCGCGCAGCGTACAGCCTTACGCGGCCGATGCTGTGGCGGCGCGAAGCCGCCCACCGTGGCAGCCTGCCGCTGCAATTCTCGGCCGCGCACGTGACCAATCCAGGCGTGCTGGTGGAGACGATCAAATGGGCCGAGGACGAGGACGCGATGATCGTGCGTCTGTACGAGGCTGACGGCGGTGCAGGCCCGGCGACGCTCGTGCTGGGTACGCCGACGCAAGCTGTCGACGAGGTAGACCTGCTCGAGCGCAATCCACAGCCTGTCTCCGTTGACGGCGACGGCAGAGCCGCGCTGAACTTTCGCGCGCGAGAGGTAAAAACCGTGCGCATAACTCCCTCTCCCTCTGGGAGAGGGCAGGGGTGAGGGTGCCGTACGGGCGACTCATCCTCTCGCTGCTGCTGGCGCTGCTGCTTGCCCCCACCACGGCGACTGCGCAGGCCCAATCAGACGATGACCTGCCGATCTTCGACGCCCACATCCATTACAACCGCGACGCATGGGGACTGTATTCGGTTGACGACGCCCTGGCCCTGCTCGATCGGGCGGGCGTACGCAAAGCGTTCGTCTCGAGCACGCCGGACCAGGGCACGCTCATGCTGTGGCAGCGTGCGCCCGAGCGGATCATCCCGAGTTTGCGCCTGTATCGCAGCTCCGCGGACCAGGCGACGTGGACGCGAGATGACAGCTTGCTCGCGGACATTCAGGAGCGACTCCAGAGTGATGTCCCTTACCGAGGTATCGGGGAGTTCCACCTGTTCACTGGCCAGTCGGACAACATCGTCCCTCGCGCGATA
>VBGG01000277.1 GCA_005883405.1 Chloroflexota bacterium
TGGGCACAAGTCTCAAACCGATGCTCCGGCGGCGCCGCCCAGGTAGAGCCGCACCACCTCGGGGTTTCGGGATACCGCGGCGCTCGAGCCTTCCAGTCGCACGACACCGTTCTGGATGACGTACGCGCGGTCCGCCACGGCCAGCGCCATGCTGGCCAATTGCTCGACCAGCAGCAGCGTCATGCCTTGTGCGTTCAGGTCGAGGATCGTCTGCGCGACCTGGCGCACAAGAAGCGGCGCCAGGCCCATGCTCGGCTCGTCCATCAGCAGCATCCTGGGCCGGCTCATCAGACCGCGCGAGATGGCCAGCATCTGCTGCTCGCCACCCGAGAGCGTGCCCGCGCGTTGTCGGCGGCGCTCGAACAGCACCGGAAAGCGTCGGATCTCCTGGTCAGCCTGGGTGCGCGCGGCTCGACGCTCGAGGCTGATGCCGCCCAGCAGCAGGTTGTCGAAGACGGACTGGTCGCCGAAGATCTGGCGGCCTTCGGGGACGTGGGCCAGCCTCTGGCGAACGATCTGGTCGCTACGCAGATTGGTGATGTCCTGGCCGGCGAACGTGACGCTACCGCTGGCGGCCGTGATCATGCCCGAGATGGCGCGCAGCGTGGTGCTCTTGCCAGCCCCATTGGAGCCGATCAGCGCCACGATCTCGCCCGGGTAGACGTTGAGCGACACGCCGTGCAGCGCTTCCACCTGGCCGTAGCGCACGAGCAGGTCTCGCACCGATAGCAGCGGCGTGGGTGTCATGCCGATACGGCACCCTCACCCGTGGATAAAGCCTCTCCCAGAGGGAGAGGGGGTCTTTCCCCGCGCCTCAAGTCCTCAAAGGCGTGCGAGCCGCTGCCCAGATAGGCCTCGATCACCCGCTGGTTCGACTGCACGCTCGCGGGCGTCCCTTCGGCGATCTTCTTGCCGTAGTCCAGCACGGTGACGTGGTTCGACACGCCCATGACCAGGTCCATGTGGTGCTCGATGACCAGCAGCGTGACGCCCGAGGCAGCCACGCGCTGAATCACGCTCGATAACCGGCCGATCTCGCTAGGGTTGACGCCCGCGGCGGGCTCGTCGAGCAACAGGATCGACGGCCCGGTGGCCAGCGCCCGAGCGATTTCGACCATGCGCTGCAGCCCGTACGGCAGCGACTGCGCCTCAGCATCGGCGAGGTGCTCGATCTCCAGAAACGCAAGCAGCCGCAGTGCCCGCCGGCGCACGTCATCCTCTTCTAACGCTGCATACCGTGTCCGTAACAGCTGGTGCAGAAAACCGGCCCGTCGACGGGTGTGGAAGCCCATCATGACGTTGTCGAGAACGCTCAGATCCTTGAAGAGCTGGATGTTCTGGAACGTGCGTGTGACACCCGCCGCGGCGATGTTGTGCGGACGCAGCCGATTCAGCACGCGGCTACCCAGCCGAACCTCGCCCGCGGTGGGTGTGTAAACCCCCGTGACAACGTTCACCAGGGTGCTCTTGCCCGAACCGTTGGGCCCAATGAGACCGTGAACTTGCCCTGGTTCGACTGTCATTGACAGGTCGTCAATGGCCTTCACGCCGCCGAAGTGCATCTTGATCTCGTTCAGCTCGAGCCGTTGCCGCCTCGCGTCTGCCGATTTCGCGAGCAGCTCGCCCTGGACGCCGCGACCGTCGCTGGCTGCGTAAGCCGCGGGGCGGGAGAGGGACCTGAGCCCGGGCAAATCTCTGAGAAAACCGGCCATACCGTCGGGCATGGTGACCAGGAAGACGATCAGCAGCCCGCCGTACACAATGAGGAAGTGTTCGATGATCTGCGGCGTGACCAGGGTGAAGCCGAGAAACCCGCCGATGGTCAAGAGGCTCAATACAGTGCGCGTAGCGGTTGGCTGCCCGCGACGCATCAAGCCGGCCGCGGCCAGACCTCCCACGGCTACGAGCACGATCTGCAGCACGAGGTTGGAACTCGGCAGGATGTTGTAGGAGCCGATCGTCTTGAGGGCCTCGGGCAAGATCACCAGCACAGTCGTGCCGATCAGCGGGCCGAACAGGCTGCGCGCTCCGCCGAGGATCACGAACACCAGCAGCTCGACGGATTTGTCGAAGGTGAACGTATCCGACACGATGTAGCCCTGCTGATGGGTGAAGAGCGCGCCCGCGAGCCCGGCCAGCACGGCGCTGAAGGCGAACGTCTTCAGCTTCATGCGGTAGACCGACACGCCGATCGTCTCGGAGGCGATCTCCGACTGGCGTACGGCATTGATCGTGCGCCCCCAGCGACTGGTCAGCAGGTTGTTGGCGAGCAGCTGGACGATGAGCGCCAGGCCGGCGCACACCCAGAAATAGAGCATCTGGCCGGTCAGCACCGGGCCTTCATCGCCCAGTGGCCGGAACTTTCTAAGCGAGCCCATGGTGGTCCCGAACCACTCGGGGCGGGGGATGTTGCCGATGCCGGTTGGGCCATTCGTCACGGCCGTCCACGTTTGGGCGACCACGAACGTCACCACGGCGAGCGCGATCGTCACCATCGCCAGGTGGTGGCCGCGCGCACGTAAGGTCGGCAGTGCGACCAGGAAGCCAAGGAAGCCGGCGATGCCCGCGGCCACGAAGATGGCGATCCACACGGGCACCCCGGCCCGCGTCGTGAGCAGGGCTGAGGCGTACGCCCCGAAGGCGAACAGCGCCCCGTGCCCCAGCGAGACCTGACCCTGGTAGCCGACGAGCACGTTCAGGCCGATCGCCGCGATCGTGTAGTAGGCGATCGTCTGCATGATCTGCTGGACGAAGCCGTCGTTGAAGATCAAGGGCGCGGCGACGATGGCGATCGCGGCGACCAGGACCATCAGCAGGTGGCCGAGCGATGCGCCGTAGAAAATCGGCAGCGGCAGGCGGCGCTGGTACCAGCGCTCGCGCGGCACGCCGACCGCCGCGGGGGCGGCCGGCAGCTGAACGGTGGCATCCATATCAGCGGCCGGCGTTCTAGACCTTTTCCTTACTCGGTTTTTCGAACAGCCCGAGCGGCCGCCAGGCGAGGATCACGATCAGCAGAAAGAAGGTGACCGCGTCGCGCAGTGAGGCATTGAAGATCGCCACGATGAACTCGACCACCCCGAGCAGCAACCCGGCGATCAGGATCCCGAACGGATTACCCAGTCCGCCGATGATCGCCACCGCGAACGCCTTCAACCCGGGCAGCACGCCCATGAACGAGTAGGCGTGCAACACCGGTACGACCAGCAGACCCGCCACGCCGGCGAGCACGCTCGAGATGATGTACGCCAGGACCACCATCGCCCGCACGTTGATGCCCATCAGACCCGCCGCGGACGAGTTGAGCGCGACCGCGGCCATCGCCTTGCCCAGCAAGGAGCGCTTCAGGAAGACCAGTACCACCGCCATGGTGGCCAGCGACGCCACCAGGATGAAGACCTCCTGAGGCAGCACGCCGAACTGGAACAGCCCGGCGTCGACGCGGACGGCGTTTTCACCAAACACCGACGGCACGGGCTTCGGCTCTCTGCCCCAGACCACTTCCACCGTGTTGCGAAGCACGACCGCCACGCCGACGGTGCTCAGGATCCAGCCAAGCGAGAACGCGCGACGCAACGGGCGCACCGCCACGCGCTCGACCAGCGTGCCCATCAGCGCGAGGATCAACGGGATCACCGCCAGCGCGACGATCAGCGCCAGCGCCAGCGGCGCCCCGACCAGCAGCAGCACGCCGAAGGTGGTGAACGCCAGCATGCCGCCGACCATCAGGAAATCGCCCTGAGCGAAGTTCAGCGTCTGGGTGGTCGAGAACGTGACGTAGTAGCCCTGCGCGATGAGCGCGTAGATGCTGCCGTAGACCAGGCCACTGGCCACCGCCTGCGGCAGGCCTCTCAGGAGTGTTTCGAGAGCGTCCATTCGTCGTTCCGAGTTCCGAGTTCCGAGTTCCGAGTTCGTGGGTCGCTAACGCGGAACCCGGAACCCGGAACTCGGAACCGTCAGTTCGCCTTGACGAGCTCTCCGTTCTTCCAGGTCGCTGCGAACATGTCCTTGCCCTCGAGCGAGTGATGCCGATCGGCGCCGAAAGGCTTTGCTGGTGCCGCCGTGACACCCTTGAAGCCGTCCAGGTTCTCGATCGCATCGCGCAGCTTGGCCGAATCAGGCCCACTCTTCGACAGCGCCATGAGCATCATGCGCGTCGCGTCGTACGCCTGGGCCGCGGTGATCGGGAATGGATCCTCGTTGTAGGCCTTCAGCATCTTCTGATGGAAGTCGCCCGCCGCCGCGCTCTGGTCTGGGGTGAAGGAGGCGACGGTCACCACGCCCTCGGCCAGCTCCTTACCAGCCAGCTGGGGCACCAGCGGGTCGCTCCAGCCCCAGGCGCCCGAGAACTGGACCTTGTAGTCGACTTTCTGCGCGCTGATCAGCAGATTGGCGTCTTCAGGACCCAGGCCGAAGTTGATGATCTGCTTCACGCCAGCGGCCTTGAGCTTTTGCAGCTGCGACGTCATGTCCGTGTCGCCGACGTTGTACGTCTCGTTGGCGAGGATCTTGAACCCGCCAGCCGGGATGAGCTTGTCGGCGGTCTGCTTCGATGACGTGCCGTAGCCCGTCGTGTCGTTCATGATGCCGATCGCATCCCAGCCTTTGGTCTTGGCGTAGTTCAGGATGGTCTCGACCTGGAAGTTGTCCTGCATCGAGCTGCGGAAGACCCACTTGCGCGGCTTGACGCCCGGGTCGCCGTAGATCGCCGAGGGTTTGCCCTGGCTATCGACGTACACCACCTGGACGGAGGTCGAGATGGGCACGATGACGGGCACTTCTGCTTCCTCGGTCTTGGGAATGAACGCGAGCGCGTTGCCCGAGTTCACCGGGCCGATGACCGCGATGACCTTGTCCTGCTCCAGGAAACGGGTGATGTTGGCGACGGCAATCTCGGGCTTGACCTGGTCGTCGAGGACGGTGATGTCGACCTTGCGGCCCTGGTAGCCGCCGGCATCGTTGAATTCCTTGGCGCAGATCTCGATGCCCCGCTTCATGCCGTTGCCAAAGTTGGCTGTCGGGCCGGTCAGTGAGCCGTCCGAGCCAATCTTGATCGGTGCGCCGCCTGCTCCTTGCGAGGCGAACTCTCCACACGAAACGGTCCCCGCCGCGGCGGCGCCCGCGGGTGCGGCGGCTGCAGCGGTCGTGGGCTTGGGGGCGGCCGGCGCGGCCGTCGGTGGCGTAGTGGGTGCCGACGGCGTGCAGGCAACGACAGTGAGCGCGAGCGCGCTCAGTACGACGGCACGCGCAGCACGTGCCACAACCACGAATGACATGGCGATTTTGTCCTCCCCCGCTCCCGACCGGGACGGGCGAAATTTTGCGCGTGACCGTATCACACTGCCGGCGCGGCCGCGCGTTATGCGTAGTTGATGTAGACGGACTTCACCTTCGTGAAGAAATCGATCGCGTCGCGGCCCTGCTCGTGCGGGCCGATGCCGGAGGCTTTGACGCCGCCGAAGGGCAGGTGGACTTCGCCGCCGAGAGTTGGCTGGTTGACGTGCGCGATGCCCACGTCGACCCTGTCGACGAACTGGAAGATCGCCCGCACATCGCAGGTATACACCGACGCGGCCAGGCCGTACTCGACGGAGTTGGCAGCCTCGAAGGCCGAGTCGCTGTCGGGCACGCGGATGACCGACAGCACGGGCCCGAAGATCTCTTCGCGCGCGACCCGCATCGATGGCTGCACCCGGTCCAGCACGGTGGGCGCCAGCCAGTGACCGCGCGGCAGGTCGCCAAGCGGCGCGGTGTACACGTCTCGAGCGCCTTCCTGGCGGCCGACCTCCAGGTAGTGCAGCACGCTCTCGCGCTGCTCGGCGGTGACCGCCGGGCCCACATCGGTGCTCTCCTCGACACCAGGACCGACGGTCAGTTGGCGGGCGCGCGCGACGATCTTGTCCAGCAGCTTATCGGCGATGGACTCGACCACGATCGTGCGACTGGTCGCGGTGCAGCGCTGGCCGGTGGAGCCGAAGGCGCCGTCCACGATGCCTGCTGTGGCCAGATCGAGGTCCGCGTCGGCCAGCACGATCGCGGCGTTCTTGCCGCCCAGCTCGGCCTGGACCGGGACGCCGCGCGCCGCGCAACGGGCCGCGACGTGACGCCCGGTTGACGTGTGACCGGTGAGGCTCACCGCCTGCACCTGTTCCGCGTCGAGCAACGCCTCGGCGGCCGGTCCGCCGCGGGCCGCGAGTACATTCAGGATGCCGTCGGGCAGGCCGGCCGCCTGGAAGAGCTCGGCCAGCCGAACGGCGCTGGCGGGCGTGGCCGACGCGGGCTTCAGAATGACGGCGTTGCCGGCGATCAGCGCCGGGGCGATCTTCCAGGCAGGGATCGCCAGCGGAAAGTTCCACGGCGTGATGCACGCCACGACACCGAGCGGCTGGCGGGTGGTGAAGGCGAACTTTGTCGCCGATTCGGAACCCGACGTGTAGCCGCCAAAGCGGCGGCCCTCGCCGGACATGAATTCGACGATGTTGATGCTGCGCTGGACTTCAGCGCGCGAGTCTTTGATGGCCTTGCCTTCTTCGAGCGAGATCAGCCGCGCCAGCTCCTCGCGGTGTCTGTCCATCAGGCGCGCGGCCTCCAGCAGCACACGGCCTCGAGCTGGGGCGGCCGTGTTACGCCATGCCGGCCAGGCTTCCGCGGCGGTGCGCACGGCCGCCTGAACCAGCTCGAGGTCAGCCGAGCGGAGCCCGCCGAGCACCTGGTCGGTCGAAGCCGGGTTGCTGCGCACCAGGTCGTGCGTGCCCGACGGTTGCACGCGCTGGCCGCCAATGAAGTGGGCGTACAGACCGCTGATGTCCCCCGAAACGCTCGAATTCCTGCTCCTGCTCAGTGGTTGGATCGTCGCCTTCCTGCTCGGCCGCGAGCTGCAGATCGGCTTCCGCCAGTGGCGGCTGCGCACCGCCGACCAGCGTACGCGCCGCCCGGACTGAGCCTTTCCCGGTTTTCAAAAAATCCGGCTCGCACGCCGGATTCGGCAGTATGCTTGGAACATTCGTTCTATGCCGTGCTGCCGACTCTGCGCCGCGCATTTCCCGAACTGGGTGCCTATTGAGGGAAAGCCGCGCAACCTGAAGAATCGTAAGTACTGCCTCGAGTGCTCACCGTGGGGATCCCATAACACGCGGCAACTCGAGTCCAGCCCGTCACCTCGGACGGTGCCTCACGGGCCCTGGTGTGAGGCGCTACAGCCCAAGCGCTGCCCACGCTGTGGCGTGGAAAAACCCTCGAGCGGGTTCTATTTGCAGTCAGACGGACGCCGTTCGTTCTCGTGGTGTCGCGAGTGCAACAACCGGCACCGCGTCGCGCGCTTCCGTGAGGACCGCTACCTCGCCCTCGCCCACTATGGCCGGGGCGATATCCGCTGCCGCTGCTGCGGCGAGAGCAAGGTCGAATTCCTGGCGCTGGATCACGTCAACAACGATGGTGGAGAGCATCGGCGCGCCATCGGCAAGAAGGGTGGCAATTCGTTCTACGCCTGGCTGCGAAAGACTGGCTACACTTATGAGCACCTGGTGGTCGCCTGCCATAATTGCAACTTGGCTCGCGCAATGTACGGCGAGTGCCCGCATCAAACTGCGCGTAGCTCAAAACTGGCCCCGTAACTCAGCGGAGAGAGTGTCTGGGTCCTAACCAGAAAGTCGGGGGTTCGAGTCCCTCCGGGGCCGCCAGAGCACTATGCCGCAAGAGCCGTCGTATGTAGCGCAGTTGGGCAGCGTGCTGCGGCGACGGGATGCGGCGGTGCTCAGGGAGTTCCTGGTGCGTTCGGCGGAGCGCTTTGGAGACAGCCGCCAGGTAGCCGACGTGCAGGCGAAGTCGCCTGAGGAGATGGAGGAGCTGCTCCACCGTATGATCGTGGCGCGGCCCGATCTCAAGGACCTGCAGCGCGCCAGCCGCGAGTGGCTGTTTCGGCACGGCATCGATGCCTACGGCGAGGAAGGCCAGCGCCGGAATTAGCCGCGTGACGTGGTCGCACGCCATCCTCGACGACGCCGACGGAACATGTCGTGTGGAGATCACCGACGAGGACGGCGAGGTCTTTCCCGTGGCGCGTCGGCTGACGCAAACCCAGGCCGAGCGACTGGTGCAGCGCATTGCCGCCGAGGCGCGCGACTCTGGCCGGCCAATCAAGGTCGTCATTCGCGATCCTTACTTCATGGCCGCCACCGTGATCACCACCAGGCGGCTGCCCGGTTAGCCTGGAACGTTGGATTCGAACGATCCGCGCGCCGATCCCGTCGTGGTCGACCTCATCGAGCTGGCTGGGCTGTGGGTCGCGGCCGGCGAATGGCAGGCGCTTGGCCGCACCCTGGAGCGGCTCGACGAGCAGCTCACGCTCCGCTTTGCCGCGGATGAAGGCTTCGCGCGGCGCTTCCGAGAGCTGAACCGACTCGCCTCAGGCGGTGGTTCGCCCGAGGAGATCCGGCGCACGTACCGCCGTGCGGTGGTCGGCTAACTCGGCGGTCGGTGCGAAGGCGCCGCCGATCCCGAGCGCGACCACGGCCAGCAGCGAGAGCAGCTCCGCCACGTCCGCGCCCACCAGCCGCATCGCCAGGCTCGCGACGGCGGCGAGACTGGCGGCTGCCAGCCAGCTCGTGCGCGGAAAGCGCAGCCACATCACCAGCAATGCCGCGCTGGCGGCGCCGCTGGCGATCACGGCCACGCTGGCCAGCGGCAAAGAAGGCTGCACCATGCACAGCAGGTCAAACGCCGGCGCTACGAGGGTCAACGCCAGCACAAGAGCTGGAATCGTCGCCGTCGAGAGCGGGGCGTGCGCTCTCGTCCGCGACAGCACTCGCACAGCCAAGGGCTCGACCAGACCAGACGCAGGACGCATGCCAGCTGCTTAAACGTCGCGGACCCCCGATTCCGTTCCTGTCTCGATGAATCAGAGGCCGGCGAGTGCTTCGACCATCGCCTCGTGGAGTACGCCGTTGGTCGCCAGGACCTGACCACCTTCGACGCTGAAGGCAGAGCCGTCGGTAGCCGAGACCACCCCGCCCGCCTCGCGCACCATCAGCGCGCCAGCCGCCAGATCCCAGGGCCTGACGATGTGCTCCCAGTAGCCGTCGAGTCGGCCGCAGGCGACATAACACAGGTCGAGCACGGCGCTGCCGGCGCGCCGCACCGCCTGACTGCGCAGGCTCAGCACCTCGAAGCTCTTCAACGCCCGCGGGAACTCGGATCGGTCGTAAGGAAAGCCGGTCGCCAACAGCGCATGCGGCAGATCGGGCACGGACGAGACGCGTAGCGGCCGATCGTTGACGGTCGCGCCGCGGCCTGCCTCGGCGACAAACAGCTCGTCCAGACTGGGCGCGTACGCGACGCCGAGCGCCAGCTCGCCATCCACTTCGAGAGCGATCGATACGCAAAAGAACGGAAAGCCATGGGCGTAGTTGGTCGTGCCATCGAGCGGGTCGACGATCCAGCGAAAGCGCGGGTCGCTACCCACGCGGGTGCCGCTCTCCTCGCCGAGGATGGTGTGGGTAGGGAAGGCGGCGAGCAACCTGGAAGAGACCTCGTGCTCGCTCTGCACGTCCACGTCGGTGACGAGATCGAATGCGCTTTTGTGGCGCACTTCGCGGATGGAGTCGACGCGGCTGCGTAGGATCTCGCCTGCCGCCCGGGCTGCCTCAACGGCAACACTCCGGACGCGCTGCATCACCACAACCCGGGCAGTGGGTTAGCGCTTGGCGAACCGCGCGGCGACGGGCGGCGCGACGTTGTCAGGCGGCCGCAACACGATGGCGCCTTTGTCGCAGGCGGCCTCGCACAGGTAGCACGAGACGCACGTCTTCGGGTTGGTCAGGCTGGCGACCGATATCCACGGCTTGTCCTCGTCGATCATGCTGAGGCACTCGAACGGGCAGATGTCCACGCAATAGCGGCAGCCACTGCAGATCTCTTCCTGCACGACGGGCCGCGCCCACTCGGTGCGGCGCACCTTTTCGGCCGTGTTGCCGTAGGTATCGAAGATCGCATCGTACGGGCAGGCGCGTCCGCAGGCGCCACAATCGATACAGATCTTCGGATCGATGAAATAGAACTCTTTCTTGACGCCGTTGATCGCGGTGACGGGGCACACGGTCTCGCAGGCGGTGCAGCCCACGCATTTGTCGTTGATAAAAAAGGCCATTGCGTGTTCCGCGGAGTTTAGCATTCGAAACGCAAAATCCCGATGTGTTTGGGCGCACACGTATCTACCGCGGGCGGGCTGTCGACGTGCGTCGGGCGGGCGCAAGCGCTCGAGGCCGAGTGCATGCAGATTTTCCTCAGCGCGCCGCAGCGTTGGCAGGAGCCGCGTCACACTGACGAGCAGATCCAGGAGTTCCGCCGACTCGTGGCCGAAACGGGCATCGGTCCCAACTTCGCCCACGCCACGTACCTGATCAATCTGGCCGCCGTCGACCCGCAGCTGCGCAATCGCTCGATCGACAACTTGAGTGCGTGCGTCGCCTGTGCCGAGCGCATCGGTCTTGCGGGTGTCGTGGTGCACGTTGGCTCTGGCAGAGGTCAGCCGATTGATGAGGCTGAAGTGCAGGTGTCGAGCGCGCTCGAGCAGGTGCTTTCGCGCAGCAACGACTGTCCGGTCCTGCTCGAGAACTCGGCCGGCTCAGGCGACACACTCGGCTCACGCTTCCAGCAGATCGGCGCGGTGTTCGACCGCCTCGGCCGAGACGCGCGGCTGGGCTTGTGCCTGGACACCGCGCATA
>VBGG01000278.1 GCA_005883405.1 Chloroflexota bacterium
AGCCCTCACGAATCGGACCCCCGGCGGTGAACCACCAGAGCTCGAGTCGCGCCAAGTCCGACTCTCCAGTGCTTGCCCACGCGCTTTCGAAGTCGAGGATCCCCGCCGGTCTCGACTTCTACCGGGGCGCAATGGGTCAGTCGCTCATCTGGCGTACGCCGACAGCCGCGGGACTGCAGATGGCGGACTCCGCTTCCGAAATCGTGGTGCAGACCGAGCGGCCGGAGCTCGAGGCCAACCTGTCCGTGACCTCCACAGATGCCGCCGCGGCTCGCTTCGTTGAAGCTGGCGGAGCGCTCATCGCGCCGCCATTCGACATCCCCATCGGCCGCTGTGCCGTGATGAAGGATCCGTGGGGTAACCGATTGGTGATGTTGGACCACTCGAGAGGCCGGCTGCGGACCAATAGAAGTCGCTAGTATTGCGCGCCCCCCGGCCCGGATCGGCCAGTGACACAACCCGCTTGTCACCCTGTCACCGGCGTTACCACCAAGCCAGAGCAGGTCGGGTGTGCCCTCACCCCCGGCGAGCAAGAGACTGGTAGGCTGCGGCTCAAAAGATGACGACGGTCGGGACGGAGCGACTGTTGCTGCGACCCTGGTGCGAGGCCGATTTCGACCGTCTCGTTGGTCTGTATTCAAATGTGGAAGTGATGCGGTTCATCAGCGGCGGCGTTCCACTCGACCGCCCACGTGTCGAGGCCATGCTCGACCGCGTAATGGGGTTGTGGCGCGAGCGCGGTTTCGGTCCTTGGGCCGCCATCGACAAGGCCAGCGGCGCGTGGCTTGGCGAAATTGGGCTGAATGAGATTCCCGACTGGCCTGAGGCAGACAAAATCGAGGTCGGCTGGGAACTGGACCCCGCCTGGTGGGGGCGCGGGCTGGCGCCGGAGGGCGGCCGGGCGGCGCTGGAGTTCGGCTTTGGCGTGCATCGGCTGCCGCGCATCATCAGCGTGACCCGGCCCGACAATGCAAAGTCTCGGCGAGTCATGGAGAAGCTCGGCATGACGTGTCAAGGCGAGCGGCCGTTCCGCGGGGCGCCCGCGGCAGTCTGGTACGCGCTCGACCGCGAAACGTGGCTCAACTCGACGGCGTAACTACCTACACCCAGGTTCGGCGGTCCGACGCATCCTGAAGCATACGGCTTTGTGTCTGATCCAGCCGACCGAAAGTTCGCCGCGCTCGCCGAGGCCGTCGAGGCGCCGCTAGTCACCTCGGATGCTGGCCTGCTGAACGCCCGCGGCCGGATGGCAGTCCGCGTGCTGAAGCCCAGCGAATTCGCGTGGCGCTGTCGTGGGCTGCACAGGGACTCCGACTTGCGCTAGCTGGTCGGCTCCTCGCCGAAACAGGTTGACCAGCGCCGCGCATATGCCGCGGCGACCGGTTGGGTGCCGTGCGACGACAATAGCTGAATGCAACTCAATCCGAGACTCCAGGCGTTGGCCGTTCTGGTCGGCGAGTGGGCAACGGTGGGAACGCACCCCATGCTGCCCGGCAAAACTTTTCACGGCCATGCATCGTTCACGTGGCTAGAATCGGGTGCATTTCTGCTCTTTCACTCGCATATTGACGAACCCGAAATTCCCAACGGGGTTGCAATCCTCGGCACCGACGATTCAAACCCCGACGCCGGCGCCATGCTTTACTTTGACGTCCGCAACGTCTCACGCGAATACCGCTGGACAATTTCCAGCAACGTGTGGACGTGGTCGCGCGACGAGCTCGGTTTCTCCCAACGGATGGTGCTCACCATTGCCAATGACGGCCTGCGCATCGAGGCCAAAGGCCAGATGTCGCGAAACGGCAAGAGCTGGGAGCCTGATCTCCAACTGACCTACACGCGAATCAGTTAGACGGCCGTCAGGGCAGCATCACTCCCGCTGACCAGTCGTTACTGGACCGAAATCACGCAGGACTGGATGCAGAGGCAAATCCACGACCTGATCGGTTGTAAGCGAGAGCGCCAGTGCAACTCCTACATGACCGACTAGATAGGCCGCCGCTGCGCAATTCATCCGATGCTCAAGCAGTTGTTTGTATACATAGGACCCCTAAAGTTTCGGGGTGTTTCAATCTCGATTTTGCTGAAACACCCGGTCCGCTGAAATAGCATTTTCGGCCGGCTTCGAAACGCCTGAGAAACGCCGACGACGCTCGCTGCGCCATGTTGGTGGCACATAACAGCGTCGCCCGAACCCCTTTGACGTCAGGGTGTTGCTTGGTGCGGTGGTGCGCCGGCAGCGGCGGGCGTCAACCTGGGTTTACATCTAACTGGTCGAGCAAACGCCATGTACGCCCGTGACCCTGCCGCGCGGGCCGAGCAATCAATCGAGGCCGGCATCTCCGTGCGGGACAGCTTCGAAACGCCTCCGAAACACCACGTGCCTACGATCGCGTTTGTGATTTTGGGTTTGCCGGCGGCCGCGACCGCTGTCGACATGCCGGTGAGGATCGCCGCTCCTCGGTAGCCTCGATCGGAGCACGGCTCCGACAAGAGGCTTCGTCGCGGTGCTGGTGTCTCGGCACAGCGTTCCGAACTTCTGACGCGGCATCGAAAATTCAGCATGCGTTGATCTCTATCTCGTACATGTCAGGGGGTCACGGCTGCATAGTGGCTCCGGGCGCCGCAGGATTCTCATCGAGCACAATCTGCCGAAGGCGCGCCAATCGTTCGTCCCAGCGCGAACCAATCTCGCCAATCCAGTCGGACACTTCGTCAAGTGGTCCGGGCACCAGTGCATAGCGGACCTCTTGACCAGTCCGCTGGCCGCTCACCAGGCCAGCCCGGTTGAGCACGGCGAGGTGCTTTACGATCGCCTGGCGAGTGACTGGCAGCTCGCGCTCAAGCAACGTTGCCGATGTGGGACCACGTTCGGCTACCAGCCGCAACACTCGACGACGGGTTGGATCCGCCAGCGCGGCGAAGACCGCATTCGCAGCCTCATCCATCACAGCCCGATTCACACACTTGCCAGGTATTGTGCGAGCTCTCCGAGCTCGCGTTGCCATCCCTCCAGGTGGCTTTCTCGCGTCCGCAACTCGGGTCGCAAGCTCGCAAAGCCGGACTCGATGACAAACAGACGTGTGCCCTCAGCGTGCGGCTCGAGCGTGAACTCGACGTGGGTCATCTGTGCGTCGCCCTGGTCGGCTTGCCATCGAAAAGCAAAGCGCTGCGTTGGCTCGACTGTTTCGATCACGCCGCGGCTGCTGCCACGTGGGCCAGTCGAACCGTCCCACGTAAAGACAACCTCTCCGCCCGGACGCAGATCGATGCTGGCCTGCGTGCCGAACCACGCACCGAGTTGGTCCGCCTGCGTCAGAGCAGCCCAGACCCGCGCTGGCGGTACGGGCAGGATGACCTCACGTTCGATTGAGTCGGGGACGTCCAAGGCACATTCTCCTGGCTTGCAACTAAATGGTTGCACATTTTCGGTTGGTGCGCTACTCTGCAACCAGACGGTTGCAATCTCATTCCAGACGGAAGGTGAGGACTAGCTCGGTGGTAGCTCACAAGGTGGTTTCACACGAAGAATGGATCGCCGCGCGTAAGAAGCACTTGGCCAAGGAAAAGGAGTTCACCCATCTCCGCGACCAGTTGAGTCGCGAGCGCCGCGAGCTTCCGTGGGAGTTGGTCGACAAGGACTACACCTTCGAAGGCGAGAGCGGGAAGATCTCCCTGCTGGACCTGTTTGCCGGGCGCAGCCAGCTCGTTGTCTATCACGCCATGTTCAATCCTGAAACGGCCGGGCCGCAGACGACCTATACCCTCGACGCGGCCTGTTTCGTGTGTACCTGGTGGATGGACAACTTCAACGGTATTGCGGTCCACCTGAATCATCGCGACATTACGGTCGTGGCGGTCTCACACGCGCCGTACGAGAAACTGGCGGCGTACCGGAAGCGCATGGGCTGGTCGTTTCCGTATCTGTCATCCGTGGGCAGCGACTTCAACTTCGATTACGGCGTATCGTTCACGCCCGACCAGATGAAGGCAGGCAAGGTCGACTACAACTACCGGTCGACCTCGTTTCCGATGTCCGAGGCACCGGGCATCAGCGTTTTTCTGAAGGACGGCGATAGGATCTATCACACGTACTCCACCTACGAACGCGGCCTGGACATGCTGAATGTCGCGTACCACTACATGGACCTGGTCCCCAAGGGGCGCGACGAGGCGAATGGCGGAGTCGCCGGCTGGCTTCGGCGCCACGACGAGTATTCCGACTGATGTCGCAGGCTCAACTGCTTTCCGCGGTCGGCCTGATCAGGACAGCCCGGCGTCGCGGGTTCTGTCCAGCGTGCCGCTTGTTCCAGACTGGTGATGGCCCGCAGGAAGTCTCCGCGCCGGCGGTGATGGCCCTCGCGTTTCTCATCGTTGCAGCCCTCGCATGGATAATGACCATCGCCCGGATGTCCTCGATGGAGGATATGCCGATGGGACTTGGACCACTGGGCCCATTCGTTGTCGCATGGACGGTGATGATGGCCGCGATGATGTTCCCATCGGCGATGCCACTCATGTTCGAGTTCGCTCGCA